>JANJUM010000071.1 GCA_024710585.1 Desulforhopalus sp. | reverse complement strand
GCCGGTTGTTCGGCAGCCGGTTTTGCTGCTTCGGCGGCCGGGGCCGCTTCGCTTTTCTCTTCCGCCGGCGCGGCTGGCGCAGCCTGTGTTGCCGCGGGTTTGGAGACCGCCGCAGCGCCCATCACCGAGGTGTTTCCGGTCTGGGATGAAATATACGCTAGCGTTAAGGAAGTCAACATAAAAATGATCGCCGCCCCGGTGGTAATCTTGTTGAGCAGGGGCAGCGGTCCTTCGGTGCCGAACAGCGTCTGGCTGGATCCCCCGAAAGACGCACCGATATCCGCACCCTTGCCGTGCTGCAGCAGCACCACTCCCACCAGGAAGAGGCAGACAAGGACGTGAACGATGATCAGCAGGGTATCCATGATACGGTGTTCGTCAGCAACTATTGAAAATGAATTATACGTAAGAACGACTCGGCCTCGAGGGCCGCACCGCCGACCAGGGCCCCGTCGATGTCCGGCTGCCTCATGAGTTCGTCGATGTTGGTTGGTTTAACCGAGCCACCGTACAATATCCGGGTCTGCTCCGCAACGCTTTTTTCGAATTTCTTGGCAAGGACCCCGCGAATGAAGGCATGCGCCTCCTGAGCCTGCTCCTTGCTCGCCGTCCTGCCGGTGCCGATAGCCCAGACCGGTTCGTAGGCCACCACCACCCTGGCCATTTCGGCCGCTGACACCCCTTCCAGGCCCCGTTCGACCTGCTGCGAGAGCACGGCGAAGGTGCGTTCCTGCTCTCGCTCCTCGAGGGTCTCGCCGATACAGAGGATGCCCATGAGGCCAAAAGCCAGGGCGCCCCGCAGGCGGCGGTTGACCAGGGCGTCACTTTCGCCGAACAGCTGCCGCCGCTCGGAGTGGCCGACGATGGCGGCGCGGCCACCGGCGTCGCGCACCATCGTTGGCGAGATCTCCCCGGTGAAGGCGCCCTTTTCCTCCCAGCAGACGTTCTGCGCCGCCACCATGATGGCACTGCCCTCGAGGACATGGGCCACCTCGCTGAGGATGGTGAAGGGCGGGGCGACGAGCACTTCGCGGTCCTCCTTGCTCTGCCACCCTTTGGCCAGGTCGAGGGCAAGACGGCAGCCATCGACCACGGTGGTATGCATCTTCCAGTTGCCGGCTATCAGCGGCCTACGATTTCCCATGGTGCACCTCGTCGCGTTGGTCTGTCATTCCCGGTCGAGAACGGCCACGCCGGGAAGGGTCTTGCCCTCCAGGAGTTCGAGAAAGGCCCCGCCACCGGAGGACATGTAGGAGACGTTCTTCTCCTCCCCCGATTTCTTCAAGGCGGCGTTGGAATCGCCGCCGCCAATGATCGACAGGGCCGGGGAGGCGCCAACCCTGCGGCACAGATCCATGGTGCCGCGGGCGAAAGCATCCATCTCGAAGGCGCCCATCGGCCCGTTCCAGATGATCGTCCCCGCCCCATCGATGACCTCGCCGAAGAGCAGCGAGCTGGCCGGGCCGATATCGAGGGCCATCCAGCCCTCGGGGATATCCTGGGCCGGCACCGTCTTGACCACGGCATCGGCGGCGAAACGATCGGCGACGATGAAGTCCACCGGCAAATAAAGCTTCATGCCCCTCGCCGCGGCAGCCTCGGTGAAGCGCCGCGCCGTATCGAGCAGATCCTCCTCGACTTTCGACGCCCCCACGGCGACGCCGAGGCTCTTGAGGAAGGTGTTGGCCATGGCCCCGCCGATGATCATGCGGTCGACCTTGCCGAGCATGTTCTCAAGCGCCGCCAGCTTGGTGGACACCTTGGCCCCGCCGATTACCGCCACCAGCGGCCGTACCGGCTCGGCCATGGACTTGCGGAAGTAGTCCATCTCCTTTTCGAGCAGCAGCCCCGCCGCCGTCTCCGCCACCCGCTCGGCAACCCCGACCACCGAGGCATGGGCACGGTGCGAGGCGGCGAAGGCGTCGTTGACATAGACCTCGGCCAGGGAGGCCAGCTGCGCGGAGAAGTCCGCGTCGTTGGCGGTCTCCTCGGCATGGAAACGGAGATTTTCGAGGAGCAGCACCTGGCCCGGCTGAAGTTGCGCCGCCATGGCACTGACCTCGGCGCCGACGCAGTCGGGGGCCATGGTTACCGGCACGCCAAGCAGGGCCTGGAGATGGGCCGCCACCGGGGCGAGGCTGAGCGATGCCACCACCTTGCCCTTGGGACGGCCCATATGGGAACAGACGATCAGCCTCGCCCCGGCGGCGAGGAGCTGACGGATGGTCGGCAGCACCATGGTGATGCGCGTGTCGTCGCTGATGCGACCGGCGTCATCCATCGGCACGTTGAAATCGACCCGCAAGAGCACCCTTTTCCCGGCTACTGCCAGATCTCTCAGTGATTTCATGATATCCCCCAACAGCTCAGAGTGTTCGTTGACCCTTGCCGAAGGTGCCGGCGCAGCAGCAGCGCATCATCCTTCGGTTCGGAATAATATCCTGGCCGCCTGCCGATCTCTGTGAAACCGTAGCGGCCGTAGAAGGCCAGGGCGGGATTATTCCGCCCTCTCACCTCCAGAAAGAGCTCGTCGATGGCGGCGTCACCCAAGACGCGGCACAGGTGGCAAAGCAGCGCCGCGCCGATTCCCTGCCGCCGCCGCTCCTCGGCCACGGCGATTTTCAGCAGTTCCGCCTCGGGGGCGACCAGACGGGCGGCGCACCAGCCGACAATCGGCCCACCCGCCTGCCCATCCTCTGCCACCAGGCGCATCCCGTCCGCGCAGCGCAGCTCTGCCGCTACCATCTCCCTCGACCATGGCGACAAGGTGGTCCGCTCGATGGCCAGCACGGCATCGAGGTCCCCTTCCGCCATGGCGCGCACGACAGGCAAGGGCTTCTTAGATCAGGCTCTCGGCGATATGCACCGTCAAATCCCCGAGCATATTGGTGTAGCTGCCCAGTTCGTTATCGTACCAGCCATAGACCACCGCCTGGGTCACCGGCACGTTGACGATGGGGTCGGCGCCCTCCCTGAGGCTGTCCGCCTTGACCTTGGCGAGATTGACCTGGATGTTGGCGGTGCGGGTATGGGTCTCCGTCCCCTCGATGACCGCCGCTGCCGCCGGCATGCCGATGATGTCGCTGGAGACGTTCTGCTCCTCGGAGAACTTCAAGTAGGGGTTGATGGCGGCGAATTCTTTATAGATGGTGTTGATCGCGTCGCGCTTGATCGGCTGCTGCAACTCGTCCTGGAGATTGACGACGAGGATGATCAGCGAGCCGGTGGTAGTCGGGATGCGCACCGATTCCGCCATGAAGCCGATGGTGGCCATCTCGGGGATGACCAGGGAGAGGGCCTTGGCGGCGCCGGTGGTGGTGAGGATGATATTGTTCTGGATGGAGCGGTTCTTGCGAAGATCGGTGGCCCCGGTTTTCGGCAGGCGGTCGAGCACCTGCTGGCTGCCGGTGGCGGCATGCACGGTGACCATCGAGGCGCTGAGAATGCGCTCGGCGCCGATCTTCTCCATCAGCGGCTTCATCATATAGGAAAGGCAGGTGGTGGTGCAGGATGCGGCCGAAATCACCGAGTGGCGCGTGGCATCGAACATGTCGTCGTTGATGCCCATGACCGTGGTCACCGCATCGCCCGGCATCTCCAGCCCCTTCGACTTGATCTTGAAGGGGGCCGAGAGGATGACCTTTTCCGCGCCCGCCTGAAGGTGGCCGCGCAGAGCGCCCTTGTCCGACGCGGCGTCGGTGGTCGGATCGGTAAACACCCCGGTGGAGTCGACCACCAGCTTGACATCATTTTCCTGCCAGGCGATGTCCCTGGGGTTGCGGGAGGAGCGGAGGATGGTCACCGGCACCCCGTCGACTCGCATGGTGCCCTTGTCTTCATCGAGTTCCTCGATCACCCTCGGGCAGGTATGACCATAAAGATAGGCGCCAAGGCGCCCGTAGGTCGAGTCTTTCTCGAGCATCGCCGCAAGATCGGTGAGATTTCTTCCCACTTCCCGGCCGATATTGACGACGACCCCCGAAAAATGCTTTCTGGCCACATGGTGCCAGAGAGAAAGCTTGCCGATCCTGCCAAGGCCGTTAATCCCTAATTTCATCGCCTTCAATCTCCTTTTCTATTAGAATGGAACGCTCATACGCTTCTTCCCCGGGTTGACGGTTTCGGGAAAGACATAACCAGCGCCGCCACATATATTTCAGAGTTTTATATAGTAGTATCACTAACCGCGGCGGTTGGCAACCTCAAGAATGCCCGCTCCGGCCCCGGTCACCATGCGATTCGCCACCCCTCTCACCCCCGGCACCCTGCTGAAACGCTACAAGCGTTTCCTCGTCGACGTGCAACTCGACGACGGCACGGCCATCACCGCCCACTGCCCCAACACCGGGGCCATGCTCACCTGTTCGGCGCCCGGCAGCAGGGTTTGTCTCTCGCGCAGCGACAACCCGACGCGCAAGTACCCCCATACCCTGGAAATGGTGGCCGAGGGGAACTCGTGGGTCGGTGTCAATACGGCACGAACCAACTCCCTGGTGACGGAGGCCATCCTCGGCGGGGACATTGGTGAATTTGCCGAGGCGGTGAGTGTGGCAAGAGAGGTGACGACCAGCCGGGGAACACGCCTCGATCTGCTGGTGGCCGGGAACGAGGGCAGCACCTATGTCGAGGTCAAGAACTGCTCTCTGGCCATCGACGGCTGCGCCATGTTCCCCGACGCGGTGACCTCGCGGGGAACCAAGCATCTCGAAGAACTGATGCGGCTCGCCGCGGCGGGTGAAGGGGCGGCGGTGTTCTTTTTGGTGATGCGCATGGATGCGACGCGCTTTGCGCCGGCCAGGGCCATCGATCCCACCTACGGCGAGGCCCTGGTAAGGGCCTGCCGATCGGGGGTGCGGGCGCTGGCCTACCAGGCGCAGGTGACACCGCAGGGCATCGAGGTCGTTGGCCGGTTGCCGGTGGAGCTGTAGAGACCTGCCGCTGGTCAGCGGCCAGAGAAGGTGACCCGCCCGGCGAGCAGGGTAAGCACCGCGCGGCCCTGCAGGCGCCAGCCGTCGAAGGGGCTGTTCTTGCCCTTGGAGAGGCTGTCGGCGGCATTGAAGGTGAAAAAGCGCTGCGGATCGATGACGGTGACGTCGGCCACTGCGCCGGGCTGCAGAGTTCCTCCGGCAACGCCAAGGATGGCCGCCGGTGCCGAACTCATCAACTCGATGAGGCGCAGGGGGGTGATGACCCCGTCGCGGACCAGGGCGAGCGACAGGGGCAGAGAGGTTTCCAGCCCGACGATGCCGTTGGCGGCGAGGTTGAACTCGACATCCTTCTCCAGCACCGAGTGCGGCGCGTGGTCGGTGGCAATGGCATCGAGGGTGCCGTCGGCCAGGGCGGCACGGATGGCCTGACGATCCTTCTCGGTGCGCAACGGGGGGTTCATCTTGGCGTGGGTATTGTAGCCTTCCACCGCCTCTTCGGTAAGGGTGAAGTAGTGCGGTGCCGTCTCCGCGGTGACCCGCACTCCCCTCTTCTTGGCGGCACGGATGACGGCGAGGGACTGCTCGGTGCTGACATGGGCGATATGCAGCCTGGCCCCGGTCAACTCGGCCAGGGCGACGTCGCGGTACACCATGATGCTCTCCGCGGCGGCCGGGATGCCCTTGAGGCCGAGCCGCGTCGACACCGCCCCTTCGTGCATGGAGCCGTGCCGGCTGAGAGCGATCTCCTCGCTGTGCGACATGACCGGCAAGCCGTGGGAGGAGGCGTACTCCATGGCGCGGCGCATGAGCTGGCTGTCGACCACCGGGCGGCCGTCGTCGGTCAGGGCTACCGCCCCGGCATCCTTCATCTCCCCGTACTCGGCGAGCTTGTCACCGGCGCTGCCCTGACTGATCGCCCCGACGGGGTAGACCCGTGCGGCGCAGGAGAGGGCCTGCTCGACGATAAACCTGGTTATGGAGGCGTTATCGTTGACCGGCTTGGTATTGGGCATGCAGGCCACGGCGGTGAACCCGCCGGCAGCGGCGGCAAGGCAGCCGCTGGCAATGGTTTCCTTGTACTCTTCGCCGGGTTCGCGCAGATGGACATGGACATCGATCAACCCCGGAACCACCCAGCAGCCGGTTACATCGATGCACTCGACATCTTCGCCCTCGCCACCGAGCGCGTCCACCACCACTCCGTCCCTGATGAACAGGTCGGCGATTTCGTCGCGCTGTTGCGTTGGATCGAGGATACGCCCGTTGATCAACCGTAGAGTCCCGCCCATCACCTGTCACCCTGACCTTCGTTACCTTTGCTGCCACCGAGAATGAGATAGAGCAACGCCATGCGCACGGCCACGCCGTTGGTTACCTGATCGAGGATGACCGAGCGCGAGCCGTCGGCGACGTCCGGGCTCAGTTCCACCCCGCGATTGACCGGACCGGGGTGCATGACGATGGCATCTTCCCTGGCCAGTTCGAGAACTTTCCTGTTGATCCCGTAGAACTTCGCATACTCGCGCAGGGAGGGGATGAGCGGGTCGTTCTGGCGCTCCAGCTGGATGCGCAGGGTCATGACCACATCGGCGTCGCGCACCGCCTCGGCAACCGAACCACATACCGTCGCCCCGAGTCGCGACACCTCAGGTGGGATGAAGGTCTGCGGCCCGGCAAGGAAGACCTCAGAACCCATCCTGACAAACCCGAGTATATCGGAACGGGCGACGCGGCTGTGGGCGATATCACCGATGATAGCGATCTTGAGGCCATCGAGACGCCCTTTGTGGTCGAGAACGGTCATCATGTCGAGCAGGCCCTGGCTGGGGTGCTCATGGGCGCCGTCGCCGGCATTGATGACCGCTGCCTCGATGTTGCGGGCAAGAAGATAGGGCGCCCCCGAACTGGAATGACGGAGGATGACCACATCGGGTTTCATCGCCTGGATATTTTTGGCGGTGTCGATCAACGTCTCCCCTTTCACCGCCGAACTACCCGCAGAGGAAATGTTGAAGGTGTCGGCACTCATCCGCTTGGCGGCGATTTCAAAGGAGAGTCGGGTGCGCGTCGAGGGCTCGAAGAAAAGGTTGACGACCGTTTTGCCGCGCAGGGTCGGCACCTTCTTGATGGCCCTGGCGGAGATGTCGCGAAAGGAGCGCGCCGTGTTGAGCACCAGAAGGATGTCGGAGACGGAGAGCTGCTCGATGCCGAAGAGGTGCTGGTGGCGAAAATGCTGATCCTGCCCGGTGTGCTCAGCCATAAGCCCTGTCATTCGATGAAGTTGGCGAGACGCCCCCAGCGAACGGAAAGCAGCCGATCGAGGGAAAATAACGGCTTTTCGATATCCCAGGACCAGTAGAGCATGAACGCCTTGCCGAGGATGTCCTTCTGATCGACGAAGCCCCAGAATCGACTGTCAAAACTGTTGTCCCGGTTGTCCCCCATGACGAACACCTTACCTTCCGGCACGAGAACCGGCCCGAAGTTGTCCCTGGGGTTGGTGAGCGCATCGTAGACGGTGGCCGAACTGATGTGGGCATGGGGGTCTTCATACGGCTTGCCGTTGATAAACACCTTTTTGGTGCGAATCTCGATGGTATCGCCGGGGATTCCTACCACCCGTTTGATATAATCGATGGACTTGTCCTTTGGATAACGGAAGACCACCACATCACCCCGTTGCGGCGCGCCAACCTCGATCAGCACCTTGCCGGTGAAGGGGAGGCGTACCCCGTAGGTGAACTTATTGACCAGCAGATGATCGCCGATGAGCAGGGTGGGCAACATCGAGCCCGATGGAATTTTGAATGCCTGGACCACGAAAGTCCGTATGACCAACGCGAGAAGAACGGCGATGACGATTGCCTCGAAATATTCGCGAAAGACGCTTTTGCTTCTCCCTTCAGTGAACAAAACCACACCTCGTCAGGTAAAAATCATCAAATCACCACGCACAATGCCTCGCCAAAACTACTTGAATTGGGTCTCAAATACAAGCTGCTTCAACAAAAGCGTCAAAATTGCAAGGCCCTCTGTCCTGCCCATGGCTTTCCGTCCGCTCCACTACATAAAGAGCATATGCATGTTCCCCTTTCCATATGTTGTGTGATTCGTCCCGTTAGAGTTGTTAGAGATGGTTTTTAACATCCTGTAAAATAAGCATTTTCCTGTCGGCCTTTTCCTTTCTTCTCTTGACAAAACACCAGATATATGCCCTAATACGACATGTTATAAGAAAAGTCAGGTGTTTTGGTATGTTACCGACTCGGGTAGAATGTCACCCGATAATTTTTCTTCGCCGCTTCCACCATGAACCTGTCGCTTGGAGCTCAAAAAGACTTAGTCGTCGGCCTCGACATCGGGTCCCATGCCATCAAGGCATGCCAGCTGAAACGCTCTGGAAAAGGATATTCCATAGTGACTCTGGGGAGCACGGTGCTGCCGGAAGGGGCCGTCGAAGATGGCTCACTCAACGAGCCCGAAGTAGTCGGCAAGGCAATCGCCGACCTCTTCAACAATCTCAAGATCCGTAATCGTAAAGTCGGTATCTCCATATCCGGCTATTCGGTGATCGTCAAAAAAGTCAATCTGACGGTTATGGATGAAAAGCGGCTCGAAGAACATATCCTGGCAGAGGCCGAGCAATACATCCCCTTCGATATCAATGACGTCTACCTCGACTTCCAGGACCTGAAAACCAATACAAAGGAAGGGGAGCGCACCGACGTCATGCTGGTTGCCGCGAAAAAGGAAATCGTCGACGACTACCTGGAAATGCTGCGCGGAATCAGGCTCATGCCGGTGGTCGTCGATGTCGACGGCTTCGCCCTCGAGAACAGCTACGAATACAACTATCAGACCCGCGAGAATGTCGGCCTGGTCGATATCGGCGCCTCGAAGATGAACATCAACCTCATCTCCCAGGGGATTTCGGTGGTGGCCAGGGATATTATCGTCGGCAGCCGACAGCTGACTGAGCAGATCGTCAATGTCCTCGATGTCAACACCGAGGAAGCGGAGGCAATCAAGCTCGGCTTCCTGCCGATCGAGGAGAAGAAAAAAGCTGTCGAGGGAATCTACACCAGCGTCTGCACCCAGTGGGTGCTGGAAATCAAGAAAGCCATCGACCTTTACCACTCCAACCACCCCGACCATCCCCTGAACAGGCTCATTCTCAGTGGAGGTGGTGCCAAAGTGACCGGCCTGCTCGAGTTCCTCTCCAAAGAAACGGAATTACCGGTGACGCTCTTCAACCCTTTCGCGAGAATCGAGAGCAATCCGAAGAAGATCGATCCGGCCTATCTTCAGGGCATCGCCCCGGAGATGGCAATCGCCACCGGAATCGCCTTGAGAACCTCAGAGATTTAACTCCTCTCCCGCCAAGGATTCGTAATGCTGAGAATCAACTTACTCCCCATTCGACAACTCAAGAAGAGAGCCAAGGCACAGCAGCAGCTATTCGCCATGGGGGCGGTGCTGGCTCTCACTCTTGCGGCAGCCTTGTGCGTTGGTTATCTCCAATTGCAACGGGTCAAGGCCCTGGAGCAGGAAATCAGCGCACTCAATACCAAGAAACAGTCTTTCACCCCCACTCTCAACAAAATCGCCCAACTCAAGAAAGACCAGGAAGAGTTGAACAGAAAGACCAATATCATCAAACAGCTCAAGACCGACTCGTCGCTGACGGTGCGAGTGCTCGACGAAATAGCCAGCAGACTGGACAACCAGCGCATGTGGCTGGAGACCCTGCAGCAGCAGGGCTCGTCACTGTCGCTCAGCGGCGTTGCTCTGGACAACCAGACCATCGCGCAGTTCATGGACAATCTCAAGGCATCGCCCTTTGTCAAGGATGTCTCCCTGAGCGATTCCTCGCTCAAGGTAGTCTCCGGCCGGAACCTTAAAAGTTTCAACCTCTCCTGTTCAGTGGGCCTGCAGGAGCCCGCAACCAAGGAGACACCAGGCGATAAGAGCAACACTGCGAAGAAATAACAAAACTTTTCACGTGAAAATGGTCGCATGAAAAAGAGCAACGCTGCACTCACTTCATTCCTCGACAAGAAATTCATCCCCCTGGCTCCGAAGACCAAGCTCGCGCTGACCTTTGCCCTCTTCCTCATCCCGGCAGTGATTTTCTATTTCGTGTCATATAGTCCCACGGTGGAAAAAATTAAACAGCTTGACACGCAAAAGGATGCTTTGGCCAAGGAAGTACAGGAAGTCGAGCGAAAAGCTGCAGACCTGAAGAAGTTCGAGAAGGAACTCGAGGAGGCAAGAGCGGTTTTTGAAGAGACCTCTATTCTCCTGCCGAAGGAAAAGGAAATCCCCAGGTTGCTTACCGACATTTCCGCTCTGGGGAGGGCAGCCGGTCTCGAGTTTCTGAATTTCAAGCCTCAGGCTGACGTACCGAAGGATTTCTATGCAGAAATTCCCATTGCGATCAATGTCAGTGGCCCCTATCACAACATCGGCTACTTTTTCGATCAGGTAAGCAAACTCGAGAGAATTGTAACAGTATCGAATATCAAGATGGGCAGTCCCAAAAAGGATGGCCCGGAAGTGCTTCTCAGTTCGGACTGCGTCCTGGTGACCTATCGCTTCACTAATGTTGAACTTCCAAAACAACCCAAGAAATGACCCTGATGAGCCACATACCCCCATTTTGGTGTCGGCAAGCGCAGTTCCCCCCCGTCTCCTTGGCGTGCCTTTTAGCGCTCCTGTACATCCTTTCATTATGCCCCAGCGCCCCAGCCTCAGCCGCCGCAGAGGCCCCGGCTGACAACACCCCCGCTGCCACGGCGCCACAGCCTCCAGCGGAGCCTTTTGAATATCGCCTCGAAAACCGCTCCGACCCCTTTGTGCCCTTTATCACCGAAAAGGCCGCCTCATCCAACGTCAACATGGATGAAATTGTCGAAAACGACGAACCCCTCACCGGAATGCAACTTTTTGAGCCAGGCCAGCTTACCGTAGTGGCTCTTATCAGGACCGAAGACGAATATATGGCTATGGTGCAGGACTTTACGGGTAAAGGGTATGTTCTGACCACAGGAATGAAGATCGGGCGTCATGGCGTCGTCAAAAGCTTTACGCCTCAATCGGTAATCGTCGAAGAGACCACAGTGACCAGAGCGGGAAAAAAATCTGTCACGGAAGTCGTTATGCTTCTCAAGAAAGAGGGAGAGAAATAAAAAATGCTTAAATGGCTATTAAAACTTCAAGCAGTTGTTTCTCTGGCATTTTGCTTTTTGCTCGTTTTTCAGATACAACAGGCGAGATCAGAAGCCGACGTTGCGTTTGAAATCACTGAGTTCAACAGCAACCTCTCCGGAGAGGATCTGACGGTATCCATAAACGGCAAGGCCCCTCCAGTGCATACCGTTTCTGAACGATTCTCGCCATTTCGTTTCGTGGTGGACATTGCCGGAGGCCGCTTCGCCGATGGCGCGGCACGCGCCAACGCCGTTCTTCCCGCCAACAGCTTTGTCAAACTCACCGTCAGCGACATCAAGGACAGCACCCCGAACGTGCTGCGCCTGGAGTTCACCCTGGCAGACAGCCATGACTATACCGTCGCTTCAGACAACAATTCCTTGCGGATCAAAATCTTTCCCGCCCCTGCCGGCAACGGTGCCGCGCAAGCAGCCAAAAATGCTCCGGCATCCTTTCTCTCGCTGAAAGATATCAAGATCTCGCAGGAACAAGGAGCCACCGCCATCGTGATCCTTGCCAACACGCCCATTGAACACTACAAGGTCGACACTCTCCCCGGAGAAAATGGCAAGAAACCCCGCATGTATATCGATATCGACGATGTCAAAAGCAATGAACTGCGCAAGGAACACGCCGTCGGCACAGCGGTTGACAAGATCCGAGTCTCCAAGAAAGACCAGGGTGTCCGTCTTGTATTCGACTCCTCCTCGGAGGTGCTCTTCAAGTACACTGTCACCCCCGACGCACAAGGTCTGAAAGTCGTCATCGAAGACCTTGCCGGTGCAGCCAAAAATGGTCAGAAAAAGAGCCCGACAGGATCCGCGGCGGCGAACAGCGACGACACCCTCGACGCCCTGATCGGTTCCTCGCAGCAACTTGTCAAGAGCGCCCCCGAAAAAGCAGCCTCCAAAAACCCAACCGACAAGGCGGCCGCACTGACCAGCGACTTTTCTCTCTCAGGATATAATAAGCAGCGCATCAGCGTCGATTTCTACAAGATCGACATCCACAATGTCTTTCGGCTGTTCCGCCAGATCACCAACCTCAATATCATTGTCGACGAGGAAGTCCAGGGATCCCTGACGCTGGCCCTTAACGACGTACCATGGGATTTTGCCCTCGACATAATCCTCAACCTAATGGACTTGAAGAAGGAAGAACGCTTCAACACTATCGTCATCTATCCCAGCAAGAAGGAATTCGTCTGGCCCACCAGAGCCGAAGACAACCTCTCCTTCGAAGCCGACATCGAGGTGATCGAACAGGAGTCTCTTGTCATCGAAAAAACCGCCGCTCTTTCCAAGGAGGCCGTCGAAGCCAAAAAATTCATCAGCGAAGGGCAGAATTTCGAAGAACGAAACGAGTTGGAGAAAGCTGCCGAAGCTTACGCCAAGTCCCTGGAACTGTGGCCGCAGAACTCCAGCGTTGCCGCCAGATTGGCAAGCATTTTCCTGGCCGATCTGAAAATTAACGCCAAAGCGGCCTACTACGCAAAACAGTGCCTCAAGCATGACCCCAAAAACTCACATGCGGCACTCTATGCCGCCATCGCCTTAGCCAATATGGACCAATTGGTGGAGGCTAAAGAATTCTTCGCACAGAGTATCAACGGAACCCCTCCGCTGAAAGAAGCTTTGTTCAGCTATGCTGTCTTCTCCGAGACCAATGGGCAGTACGAGGCAGCCATAACTGTCCTTAAAAAATACGAATCTCACTATGGAGAGAACATCGACACCATGGTTTCCAAGGCAAGGATATACGACAAGATGGGACGGGCCGGCGACGCCACGAAACAGTACAGAGCCCTTCTTGGTTCGGGATTCGCCCTCACTCCCGACCTGAAGAAGTATATCGAAGGACGTATCGCCGCCAAGGACTTGAAATAAATGTTATCCTTCCTTTAACGCCTATTAACTCCAGCTCAAGAGGTTTGTATGAAGTCGTTAAAACAGATTGTGATCTATGGTAGCCTCTTGCTACTGCTCCCTTTGGTCACCTCATGCCTCAGAGAAACGCAAACAGCCAAACAGGATTCAGCCCTGCAGGAGAATACGGTCAACACCCTGACCCAGCCTGTTGCAAAAGTCGAACAGGACCCAGTCTCACTACCCGTACGCTACCAGACACCTTCCTACATCATCGATAAAAAGCCTGAAAAAGATACTTCCATCACAGAGGAAGCGCGCTTGAAGGTGGAGGCGAGGATTACCTCCACCAAAGGCCCGCAACCCTTGTGGGATATCATGAAAAGACTCGCGTCTCTCAAAGGCATGAACGTATCCTGGGCAAGCGACGTCGACCAGAACGTGCTTGTCGATGTCAATATCAGTGCCAATGACGATTTCTTCGGTGCCATCGACAATCTCCTCCGCCAGGTCGATTACTACCATGAAGTCCAGGGTTCGACCATCATTGTCAAATATAAGGAGACGCGGCAGTTCCATATCGCCATGCCGTTCATCAAGCAGACCTATAAAACCAAGACCGGCGGAGATGTGCTCGGTGGCGGAGGGGGAACTACGGGGACTTCAAATGTCGCCGGAGAGATCTCTTTAATGTCGGAAGGCGTTGCGGTCAATCAGCATAAGGACGGCACTCCCGGCGGGGTCGAGTTCAATACCTGGAACAGTATCGAAAACAACCTCAATGCATTACTGAATATCTGGACCACTGACTCCATTACCCAGGATTCTTCGAGTGCCTCGAAAAAACAGGATGGTTCGATTGAACGCAGCAAAGACTCCGCATCGGTGGGCAGCGATAAGTCCGTTGTCGAAAAGGAAGAAAAGACCGCCGAGCAGGTGGCCACAGCAACCTTCAGAAAATCCAAACAAGGAAACTCTTACTTTATCGATAAACCTGTTGGCCTGATCACCGTCACCGCACCTCGCCCACTTCTCAGCAGACTTGACGAATACTTCAAGGCTCTGCAGAGAGAACTCTACAAACAGGTGGCCATAGAGGCCAAAATCCTTGAGGTGACACTGGATGACAGTTCTTCCATCGGTCTCAATTGGAACACGATTCTTACCAACCTCTCCGTGGCTGGTGGCACCCTATCTGGCGGAAAAACCTATTCGAAGACGAAAACCAACAGTACGGACAGTTCCAACAACCGCTCGGATACAACTACTAGGACGATAACGGACGATATCCAAAATTCTCTTACCAACAGTTTTAGTGGAACAACAGATAACATTGATCCTACTAATAACGCATCAGAAGATAAAACTGAGCAGAGCGCTAGTAATACTTTCAGCGATGTTCTCACCAACGCCATCGAGGCTACAGCACTCTCAGGAGCTTCAACTGCCACTGTCATCACCAATGGCCTGACGGGCAGTCTTGGCGGGTCTATTTCCCTGGCCGCCTTTACCTTCGATTCTTTCCTCAACGCGGTCAGCAAGCAGGGTAAAGCGACTATTCTCTCGAATCCCAAACTCAGCGTGCTCAACGGCCAGCCGGCGCTCATCACGGTGGGAAGAAACGTCACCTATATCGAGGATCTCGAAGTCAATGTCAGTGACTCGGGAGTCATCACCTACTCTGCCGAAACCGCTCGCGCCCTTTCTGGCATAGGCCTGGCCCTTACTGCCAATATCATCGATGACAAGCAGATCATCCTCAACCTCGTTCCGGTGACTTCCGAACTCGTAGAGCCCATCGAATACCGTGCCGTCGGTCTCGGCTCGGTGGGCCTGCCCATCATCAATGTTCGTGAGATGAGCACCACAGTCAAAGTCAAGAACGGCGAAATGCTGGTAATCGGTGGGTTGATCTCCAGCGCTGCCGAGAATGATGGCACCTTTCTCCCGGGGACGAGCAACCTCTCCTTTTTCAAGTACCTCTTCGGGGCCGAAACCAAGTCAACCAAGAAGAGAGAGCTCATCGTTCTGTTGAAGCCTCGAATCATCTGAATAAAAACAGGTAGCTGCGCTTAGCTTTCAAGAAGAATTTTCAGGGAGAAGATCATGCGGAAAGTCAAATTCATGCTCTACTTACTTTCGGCAGTAATGCTGATGGGATGCGGTCAGACAGTCGTGGAGACCCTCCAGGTGCCGGATGCCCCGAATCCCGTTGCCCCAGGCCGCGGACGAACCATACTCATTCTCCCTTTTGCCGACTATACGTCAGCTGAATCGCTGGCGGGTGCATACCGCCGCAACCTCACCGTTACCGAAGCTCTCACCGACCGTCTGGTCGCCAAAGGATTCTCCATGGCTGTGCAGGAGGACGTCTTCGGATATCTCGTTGACGAAAAGATCATCAACATTGCCAACTACGATTCAGACACCACCGAAAGCCTTACGGCCGAGTTACGCAATGACTGGTCGGACGCGATGAAATATGAGCTGCAGCAGTATATCGATCTGCAGAAGCAGCAGACCGACGAGACAGTTACCGGCAGCCCCGGCACCCATGCCATCACCCCGAACGAACTTGCCAAACTGGGCCGACGTTTCGGAGCTGACTATATCGTGCGTGGTCGCATCCTTGAGTACAAAACCAGACAGGAGCCGACCTGGGCTCCCTGGAAGCGTGGCATCCTCCCCTTCATCAGCGGCAGTTCCAACCGTATCCTCAACGGTTTTGCCAGTTCCGATTCCTACGATGAGCGTAACGAGGCCCTTACCGGGATGCTCTTCGGTGGCATTATCGGCTACAACAACACCACTTGGCCATGGGATGACGGCCAGACCTTCTTCGGCATGGCCGACGGCACTGCCAATACTGTGACCTGGGCCGGTGCTGGCGCTGGAACTGGAATGGTCATGCACTCCAGCGGTCAGGTTGATCAGGCCGCGGTGCAGATGCGTATCTGGGTCCAGGAAGCCGCCACCGGCAATGTCATCTGGACCAACCGGACCCGGGTTCTCGTTTCCCCGGAAACCGTCTTTGCCGACAAGCAGTATGATACCCTCTTCAACAAGGCTATCGAAAAGGGCGTAGATTCAATGGTTAACCATTTCGTGAGCTACGGTCTCTAACCAGTATCCCTGACGCATAACATGAAGGGGGCAATGACCTTTTGGTCATTGCCCCCTTCTATTTTCAATCTTCCAACACCAACAGCCTGTATCCCGTTCCGGTCAACAGGACTCCGCAACCGCTTTCCACCGCTCTGCCATTGACACTCGCTTCAAGCGATATCTGCGATTCAAGAACCCCTTTTAGCGACTAACGATATCGGCAATCAATTAGTTCCTTGCCTCCTCAACGATCAGTTTTTTGCTTCTTCCTTCCGCTTCTGGGCGTTTTGGTACAACGCCATGAAATTGACCGGCTCCATCAAGAAGGGGATATAGCCGCCATCGGTGGACACCTGGCTGACAATCTGGCGTGTAAAGGGGAACAGCAGCGTCGGGCAATCAACGCCAAGCAGCATCGGAATGTGCTCAGCCGGAATATTGCGCAACATGAAAACCGCTGCGTGCTCCAGTTCCAGAATAAACAAGACCTTGTTCTCGTCCTTGCCTGAAACCTTGGCGGTTATCAACAACGAAACCTCCCAATGCTCCTCGTCAAGCTGGCGATTATTGAGCTTCAGGTTGACATCCACCGCCGGCTCCATTTTCTGTTGCACGGTGAAGATTTCTGGTGCGTTGGGATTCTCGAAGGAAAGGTCCTTTATATACATCTTCTGCATCCGGAACTCTGGCCTATTGCTTGCTGCCGCACTGCTATTTTCCGTCATGTCGGTTCTCCGCTGATCTTTGTCTTGAGGGCATTGCCCTGGTGGTATCTCTTGACCGGTAAGGAGCGTACATCTCCCCTCCGGGCCTAAAGACGCATTTTCGACCTGCTATTAGACCGCACTTCCCCAGGGGAAGCAAGAGAGGAGAAGAAGTTGGTTCACGGATGGCTGAGGATCCGCGCCAGAAATCGCCCGGTATGGGAATGGGGCAGTTCCGCCACCTCTTCGGGCGTGCCGACGGCAACCACCTTGCCTCCCCCGTCCCCACCTTCAGGGCCGATATCAACAATCCAGTCGGCGGTCTTGATGACATCAAGGTTATGCTCGATAATCACTGCGGTATTTCCCTGATCGACGAGACGATTGAGCACCTTCAGTAAAAATTCAATATCGGCCGGATGCAACCCTGTGGTGGGTTCATCGAGGATATACAGTGTCCTGCCGCTACTCCGCCCAGAAAGCTCCTTCGCCAACTTGACTCTCTGCGCCTCGCCACCGGAGAGGGTCACCGATGACTGCCCCAGCGATACATAGCCCAGGCCGACGTCGAAGAGCGTCTGCAGTTTGCCTTGAATAGCCGGAACACTGTGGAAAAACTGCAGGGCCTCCTCCACCGTCATCGACAGCACATCATGGATGTTCTTGCCGCGGTACTGTATCTCCAGGGTATCGCCATTATAGCGCTTGCCCTTGCAGGAATCGCACTCTACATAGATGTCGGGGAGGAAGTGCATGGCGATCTTGTTGACCCCCTCGCCCTCGCAGGCTTCGCATCGTCCGCCCTTGATGTTGAAACTGAACCGCCCCGCCTTGTAGCCGCGCGCCCGCGACTCAGGCAACCGGCTGAAAAGCTCGCGGATCGGCGTGAACACGCCGCTATAGGTGGCCGGGTTGGAACGCGGCGTACGGCCGATGGGGCTCTGATCGATATCGATGATCTTGTCGATATGCTCAAGCCCGCTGAGCGTCGCGCCGTCCTGGGTCACTTCCGCCAGTTTCTTGGAGAGACCGCTATGGGCGAGCCGGTAAAGCGTCTCGATGACCAACGAGCTCTTGCCTGAGCCTGAAACCCCGGTCACCGCAGTGACCACCCCAAGTGGGAATGTCACCTCGATGTTGCGCAGGTTATTGGCACTGCAATTGCGCAATCTCAGGTAGTTGCCTTTTGCCTTGCTCGCCGCACGGCGCACTTTCGGGGTCTCTATGGCCAACCGTCCAGAAAGATACCCGCCGGTAACCGACTCCTGGCACTGCAGCAGACCATCAAGCTTTCCGGAATAGACCACCCGACCGCCGTGAATGCCGGCACCCGGCCCCATATCGAGGATATGATCCCCTGCCATGATGGTGTCGGTGTCATGTTCGACCACGATGACCGTATTGCCGAGATCTCGCAGTTCGAGGAGCGTATTGATGAGTTTTTCGTTGTCGCGCTGATGCAGGCCGATACTCGGTTCGTCGAGGATATAGAGCACCCCGGCAAGACGCGACCCGATTTGCGAAGCAAGGCGGATACGCTGCGCCTCGCCTCCGGATAGCGACCCGGCCCGCCGGTCGAGGGAGAGATAGCCCAGCCCGACATCGGCCAGAAAAGACAGCCGATCGACAATCTCCTTGAGAATGGGCTCGCCGATCCTCCGTTCACGGACACTCAGGGGGAGAAGCGGCAACTCCTCCATGAGCTTTTCGATGGACATGCGGGTCAGATCGTAGATCGACCACCGGCCAACCCGCACCGCCAGGGCCTCCGGTTTCAGACGCGCACCGGCGCATGCCCCGCAAGGCTGTTCGTTCATATACTTGCCCAGTTCCTCACGGATCATGGCTGACTGCGTCTCGAGATAACGGCGGTCGAGCTGCGGGATGACCCCCTCGAAGCGATTGACCGCCGACAAAACCCGTTGTCCCTTGCGGTAGTGAAAGGTAATCTCTTCACTCCCCGAGCCATAGAGAAAGACCCGCTGCACCTTTTCCGGCAAGCGCTGAAACGGCGTGTCCAGCGACACCTTGTAATGTTTCGCCACCGACTCAAGCATATGACCGGTGTAGCTCTCCTCCGTCCGCCATCCCCATGGGGCGAGGGCCCCCTCGCTGATCGGCCGGCTTGGGTCTGGCACCACCAGGGCCGGATCGAAAAATTGCTTCACCCCAAGCCCGCCGCACTCGCTGCAGGCGCCCTGCGGGTTGTTGAAGGAAAACAGCTGGGTGGACAAAGGCGGCACCGAAACCGAACACTTATGGCAGGCGGCGAATTCGCTGTAGAGCTTTTCCGCCCCGCTGTCGGGGAAGAGCACCAGCAGCAGCCCCTCGGCGAGCTTCACCGCGGTGCTCACCGACTGGGAGAGCCGGCGGCGCACCGAGTCCTTGACGACCAGACGATCGACGACGATCTCGATGGAGTGCTTCTTGTTCTTATCGAGTTCGGCGACATCGTCACTGTGCACTATATCGCCATCGACGCGAATCCTCACAAAGCCCTCGCGGCGGATCCTCGCCAGCAATTGTTCATGCCGGCCCTTTCGCTCGGTGACCAGCGGCGCAAGGAGGATGATTTTCGTCCCCTCTTCAAGCTCCATCAGGCCATTGACCATATCCTCCACCGACTGGGCGGCAATCTCGCTGCCGCAGATATGGCAATGGGGATGGCCGCAACGGGCGAACAACAGGCGCAGGTGATCGTAGACCTCGGTGATCGTCCCCACCGTCGAGCGAGGGTTCTTGCTGGTGGTCTTCTGCTCGATGGACACGGCAGGCGACAAGCCTTCCAGGGCATCGACATCCGGCTTGTCCATCTGGCCGAGAAACTGCCGGGCATAGGTGGAAAGCGACTCGACATAGCGCCGCTGCCCTTCGGCATAGAGCGTATCGAAGGCCAGGGTCGATTTCCCCGATCCGGAGATGCCGGTGAACACCACCAGGCTGTTGCTGGGCAGATCGACATCGATGTTCTTGAGGTTGTGCATCCGCGCCCCACGGATGCTGAGAGTCTTCGGTTCCATGAAACTCCTGTGGCTCTTGGCCAGCCTCGCCGGCACAGAGACGCCAGGCTAGAGAAGATTGGCGTGATCCACCTTGATGCAGCGGTCCATGACCACCAGAAGGCCCCTCGCCCTGGCCAGCGCGGCGGCTTCCTCGTTGACGATGCCCTGCTGCATCCAGATGGCCTGCGGCAGGGGCGAGAGGCCCAGGGCCTCTTCGACGATGGGAAGGACATCGGCGGGATTTCTGAAAATATCGACGATATCGATCTGGCCGGGCACGGTCGCCAGCGAAGGGTAGCAGGGCAGGCCAAGGATCTCGTCCTGGCCGGGGTTGACCGGGTAGACCCGGTAGCCGGCGGCAAGAAGATATCTGGCCACCATATTGCTGGGCCGATTTTCCTTCGGCGAAAGGCCGACCACCGCGATATTCCTGGTCGTTTTCAGGAGTTGCACAAGTTGCGCAGTGGGCTGCAGCGAGGATATGGTCTGCATCGGCGGATCTCCCTATAGAGTCGTTTTGCAGTGTTGTCGCCAGCCTCAGGCGCATCTACTTTCCGCCCGGCCGGAGTCGACACAATGACGATGCGATGGACAAAAGTCAAGATAACAATTATATACTAAGGCGGGCTGCCACCAGCAATACAGGAGCCATAATTTCCTCTGGGGATACGTACCTTGGTAGCGGTTTCATCACCGCAGTGTCCTTGGAAGAATTTTCATGTTTTTTCTGACAAGTGTTTCGAAGTAAGGTACTCGTTTTCCTTCAAGAGTCGTCATCGCCACGGTGATCGCCCTGCCGGGCAGGCCACCGGCGTCCCCTGTCATGTGCACAACCACGAGGCTTCTCCATGCATTTCCAAAACATCATCCTGGAACTCAACCGCTACTGGGCGGAGCAAGGCTGCGTCCTGCAGCAGCCGTACGATATGGAAGTCGGCGCTGGCACCTTCCACCCCGCCACCCTGCTCCGCGCCCTCGGCCCGGAGCCTTGGAAAGCTGCCTACCCGCAACCCTCCCGCCGCCCTACCGACGGCAGATACGGCGACAACCCCAACCGTCTGCAGCATTACTACCAGTACCAGGTGGTCATCAAGCCTTCCCCCCTCGACGTGCAGCAGCTCTACCTGGGTAGCCTCGAACGCTTCGGCCTCAACCTCCTCGATCACGATATCCGCTTCGTCGAGGATGACTGGGAATCGCCCACCCTGGGCGCTTCCGGACTCGGTTGGGAGGTGTGGCTGGATGGCATGGAGATCACCCAGTTCACCTATTTCCAGCAGGCCGGCTCCATCGAGCTCTTTCCGACCACGGTGGAAATCACCTATGGACTGGAACGCATCGCCATGTACCTGCAGGGGGTGGAAAGCGTCTACGACATCACCTGGAACGACGAGGTCACCTACGGCGAGATCTTCCACCAGGCCGAGGTGGAGTTTTCCACCTTCAACTTCGAAGAGGCCAATGTCGAGCGACTTCTCGTCTTCTTCGACGTCTACGAGGAGGAGGCCCTGCGCCTGGTGGCGAAAAAACTCATCCTGCCAGCCTACGACTACTGCCTCAAGTGTTCGCACACCTTCAACCTGCTCGATGCCCGCAAAGCGATCAGCGTCAACGAACGCACCCGCTATATCGGCCGTATCCGCAATATCGCCAGGAAGGTGGCCGAGGCCTATGTCGAGCAGCGCCAGGAGATGGGACACCCCCTGATCAAGAAGGCCTAGCCATTGGTGGAAGAAGGGAGACTGGTGGCGCCACGATGGACATCGGCATGGCGCCCGTGGTCTCCACCCCTGACAATTTCCAGTGGACTCGATGAATTAAGGAGTTCAGTACAAGACTGGAACCCGGCGGTGGCATCCACCCCCTGGAAATGTACCGCAACAGGAATTCGGCAGGTCTTCGCAGGAACTCCATGAGGAGGGGGAAGGCTAGCCCCCGAAGGAAGAATATTCCCAGAGGTCTGGCCGCGCTCCGCCAGCCCCTCGAGAGACGGCGACGCCGGCAGCTTCCGCTTCGGGAAAGGTCGCCACGCGCTTACCACCTTTCGCAGAGGTCGTCCTTATGAAGAGAAAGCTCCTCAGCCTGGCACTGCTCACCGTCATGCCGGTCGTCAATCTCGTCGCCTCCCCTCTCTGCGGCACGGGGAGCGTGGCCGCCACCCTGGCAGACCAGGTACCCGCGCCAGGGATCGTCGAAGGTCAAGGACCGCGGGCTCTGACCGAGACTGACGCCGATCGTCCTCTGCAATCGCCCGACAAGGGGCGACTCTCGGTAGTCGACTATCGGCAGAATTCGTCGCTCGGCACCACCGACGCTGTCAAACTCGAGAGCGCCAGTGCGAGCTTCGAAGGCGCCAGGGAACAGTTGCTCAATCTCCTCACCGAGGCCTACCTCTTGAAGGAGCAAGCCACCCATCTCTCCCGCAAAAGCATCGTCTCCCGACAGAAAACTGGTGGCAACACCCGTGAATATCTTCACAAGCTGAGCAATTACCGGCAGAGGGCGGAAAGAGTGAAGACCCAGCTCGCCCAGGGGGTCAATCGCAGCGCCCAACTCCGCCAGGAGATAACCACCGCGTTCAACCGCTTCGCCGCCGCCTACGACCAGACCACGCATCGCCTCGAACAGAGCGAGCAGACACAGGCGCTGACCTCGCGTTTCAAGGAAGGGGAGGAGAAGACCCTGGCCGCGTGGCGCGACCTGCAGACCGCCAGGGAGATTTTCGAACTGCTCGAATTGAAGGTCGACGTGACCGGAGACTTCGTCGCCCTTATCGGCGAAGAGGAATCACGGGAAAAAAGACGCCTGCTCGACAGCCCGGAAGCCTCGGCAGGTCCGTCCAGAACCCTTACCGAGTTGGCCGCGGAGCATGACAGGATCGCCTCGGCGATCCTCCTTCTTGACGCCATCGACGAGGGAGTCGATAGCGAAAACACCGCCCCGGCCCCGGCCACACCGTTCATCGTAGCCACTGCGGCCATTATGCCGCAACCGGTCACCTCGCCCGTAACGGCGCCCGCGCCCCCAGTCGCGCCCCAAACGGAGCCAAACCTGGCGACAACCCAGCTCGCCCCACCAGCCCTCGCGACGGAACGCGCCACAACCTCCGCACCGCCGGCCGAAGCGTTCACGTCTCCTGCCGACATAGCAAGAAAATCGGCACTGCCGGACGCCGCCACGACCAAGCAGATCGAAGATTTTCTCCACAACTGGGCCAAAAAGTGGTCGGCCAAGGACATCGCCGCCTATCTCAACTGTTACGCCCCCTCCTTCGTTCCTTCAGGAGGAAAGAGCCGCAACGCCTGGCAGGCCGAACGCCGCGAGCGCCTCGGCAAGGCCAAGTTCATCGAGGTCAGACTCGACAAGCTGCGCATCATCGCGCAGGAGGGTGGCAGCTGGCGGGTCGAACTGGAACAACGCTATATCAGCGACAGCTTCAGTGACCACGTCAAGAAGGTGCTGCACCTTCAAAAAAATGGTGCAAAACTCCGCATCGTACGAGAGGAATCCCTGGGAACTCCTCAAAAACTGCACGGTTAAGAAAACACTCCGAAAACATCTCCAACACGACGAGTAATACTGGGGGGGTGAAGCATTGGCGAAAGAGCTATCTGCATTTTGAGATACTCCTCCGCTGCCAAGATGCGCTATAGAGGAGAAATGGGGCGAGGAACAGAAAGGAGCAAGCGAGATCTGCAGAGATACCCAGCCAGATCTCTGATGAGATGGCGGAAGTGCATGGGAATCGAACCCACCTGACGGGCTATTAACCCGCCACACCGGATTTGAAGTCCATTTTAACGTTATAATATATAACGTATAATTAATATGTTATGTATGTTTTTCTGCAATTTGGGTACATTTTTTGGTACACCGTCCTGACGAATCCCTTTTCCACCCTCCAC
>JANJUM010000022.1 GCA_024710585.1 Desulforhopalus sp. | reverse complement strand
ACCCCCTATGCCTTGCGAACGTTGACCATGAAGGCCTTCGATTCGGGTATCATTGTGTTGGCGTCGCCCACGTTCGGGGTCAACAGATTGGCGCTGTCGTAGCCGCTTCCGTCCTCGGGGAACTGCCAGCCGAAGTGCCAGGGCAGGCCGACCTGGTGGACGGTGGAGTCAGCCACCTTGAAGGGCTTGAAGCGCTCCGAGACCAGGGCCACCGCCTTGACCTCGCCGCGCGCTGAGGAGACGACCACCGTGTCGCCGTTATTGAGCTTGAGTTCCTTGGCCAGTTCGATGCTGATCTCGACGAAGTTCTGCGGCTGCAGTTCGAGCAGCCACGAACAGTGCCGGGTCATGCAGCCGGTCTGCCAGTGCTCGGAGACGCGGTAGGTCGAGGCGACGAAGGGGAAACGCATGTCGCAGGAGGCGTACGCGTCCATCTTGTCGCCGAAGATCTTGATGGTCGGGTTGATGCGCTGCTTGGACATTGAGTTTTCCTGAACCGGGCACTCAAGGGCTTCGTAGTGCTCGGGGAAGGGGCCTTCCGCCAGTCCGGGTCCGAAGATGGAAATGATGCCGTCCGCCTTCATGATGAAGGGCAGCTTGCCGCCGGGCAGGCCCGGAGGAGCGCCACCGCCGTCGACGATATCGCCTTCCCAGGATTTCTTCTCGCCGTTCCACTTGAGCAGTGGCCGTTTGGCATCCCAAGGCTGGCCCTGCGGGTCGACGGAGGCGCGGTTGTAGATGACGCGCCGGTTGACCGGCCAGGTCCAGGCCCAGTTGGGGTAGAGGCCAAGCCCGGTGGGGTCTTCCTTGCCGCGCCGAGCCATCATGTTGACCGGCTTGCCGTCCTTGAGGATATAGGAGTTGCAGTATATCCAGTTGCCGCAGGAGGTGGTGCCGTCGGCCTGCAGCGAGGGGAAGCTGGTGACGAGGTCGCCCTTCTTGCCGATGAGCTTCGGCGGGTCGACCTTTTTGTCATAGACGTCTTCCAGCCAGTAGCCGTTGATTTCCTTGGCGATGGCATGGACATCAACATGCTTGACCTTGCCGGCAGCGTCTTTCTCGCCGTAGTTCCAGCTGAGATTGAGGATCGGGTCGGGATAGGCACCGCCTTCCTTGCGATACAGCTCGCGCACCCGGAAATAGAGTTCGTTGGCGATCTCCGCATCAGGCCATGACTCGCCGAGGGGCTCCACCGCCTTGTAGCGCCACTGCCCCATGCGGCCTGAGTTGGAGATGCTGCCCTCTTTTTCCATGGACGAGCAGCAGGGCAGGAAGAACACCTCGGTCTTGATATCCTTGGAGTTCATGCCCGGGCTGCGCCAGAAGGAGCCGGTCTCGTTGTCGAAGAGGTTGACGTTGACCAGCCACTTGAGCTTGGTCATCGCCTCGCGGGTCTTGTTGGAGTTGGCACCGGAGCAGGCAGGATTCTGGCCCCAGGCGAAGAACCCTTCGAAGTCGCCCTTGAGCATCTTGTCGAAGATCATCAGCCACGAGGCGTTCTGGCCGACATCGGTCTTCGGCAGCCAGTTGTAGCCGAAGTCGTTGTCCTTGGTGGCCGCTTCGCCGAAGACCGCCTTGAGGTAGCTGACGATATACTTGTTGCGGTTGCTCCACCAGTTGACGCTCTGCGGCTCCTTGGTGGTCGGTGTGTTCTTGGCGATATAGGTCGCCAGGTCGGGCCAGGCGGCGTTGGGGGTCGGATTGTAGCCGGGAAGGATATGGAAGAGCAGACCGTAGTCAGTGGAGCCCTGGACATTGGCCTCGCCGCGCATGGCGTTGACGCCGCCGCCGGCCATGCCGACGTTGCCGAGCAGGGCCTGGATGATCGCCATGGTCCGGATGTTCTGCGTGCCTACGGTGTGCTGGGTCCAGCCCATGGCGTAACACTCGGTGCCGACGCGATCCGGTTTGCCGGTGGAGGCGTAGATCTCGTAGACTGCCAGCAGTTTTTCCTTGGGGGTGCCGGTGATCGATACCACCTTGTCGACGGTGTAGCGGTCGTAGTGCTTCTTGAGCAGCTGGAAGACACAGTTGGGGTCCTGCAAGGTCGGGTCTTTTCGGGCGATGCCGTTTTCATCCAGCTGGAACGACCAGGTGCTCTTGTCGTAGTTGCGCTTGTCGGCATTGTAGCCGGAGAACAGCCCGTCCAGTTCCGCCGGGCCCTTGTAGTCGGGGTTGACGAGGAAGGAGGCGTTGGTGTAGTTGACTACGTACTCCTTGAAATACAGGTCCTTCTCGAGGATATACCGGATCATGCCGCCGAGGAAGGCGATATCAGTGCCGGACCGGAGAGGGGCGTAGAGATCCGCCTTGGCGGCGGTCTGGGTGAAACGGGGGTCGACGCAGATCAGCTTGGCGCCTTTCTCGCGCGCCCTCATGATCCATTTCATCGACACCGGATGATTGGAAGCCGGATTGGAACCCATGACGAGAATAACGTCGGAGTTCTTCAGGTCAATCCAGTGGTTGGTCATTGCACCGCGTCCGAACGACTCTGCCAGAGCCGCAACAGTTGCGCTGTGTCAGATGCGTGCCTGGTGCTCGACGTGCACCAGGCCCCAGGACCGTATCAGCTTTTGCAGGATATAACATTCCTCGTTGTCGAGGGCGGCGCTGCCGATATGAGCGATGGCGTCGGTGCGGTTGACCACCACCTCCTTGACTACTTCCAGCATCGAGCCATCAGCCTGTTTCTCCATCGACTTGACTTTGCTGGTGGTCTTGAAACTCTTGTCGCGGGCGTCCTTGACGAGTCGGGCGATGCGGTCGAGGGCCCAGTTCCACTCGACTTCCTTCCAGGCGGTGCCGCCCGGCTCACGGTACATGGGCTTTTTCACCCGGGTGTCGTTATTGACCAACTGGCTGACCGAGGAGCCCTTGGCGCACAGGGTGCCTTCACTGATCGGGTGATCCGGGTCGCCCTCGGTGTTGACGATCTTGCCGTTCTCGGCATAGACGATGATGCCGCAGCCCACCGAGCAGTACGGGCAGACGGTGGTGCTCTGTTTGGCGTTCTTGATCCGCAGTTCCTTGGCGTAGGCCCTGGCCGGGTCGAGATCGACGCCAAGCGAGGCCACCAGAGCGGCGCTGCCTGACAGCTTGAGAAAATCCCTTCTCGATACTCCCATTGAAGACTCCTTTCTTGTTTTCAACAAGCAGGTAAGAAGTGTGAAGCCCGACGGAAGCCGCCGGACACTATCCCGCATGCAGCCGTTTCCCCGCCTCTTCCTGGTGGAAGGGGATGTCCCGCGGAAGGTTGCACCGCCCAGCCGCGCGGAAGGCGGGCGCCTCCCGTGGGGGGGCGATATGGCGTCACTGGTGGCCGGCAGGCCCGTGGGGGCGCCGAAAACCAGCAATAGCAGCCACTATAGAGGAACGGGGGGGATAAAACTATCAGGCGACAGCTGTTTTTGTCGTAGGGTAGATGGGGCGTTCTGGAGAGGTTATAGGCTGAAAAGATATGTTTTTAAATGCTGATGCAGAAGTGGGCTCGAGACTGATATTCACGTAAGGAAACGGATGAAGAACGTGTAGGGAATGAACCTACATAACTCTTCGTAAAGGTTCAAGATATTCATTTGGGTTGACTTTATCCCGCCTATTCGCGGGATTCATCCAGAAACCTCAAAAAGACCAATAATGACCAAAACTGACAGAGGTGCGTTGCCTTACGCGCGCGAGGCGGTCAGCCGGTCGCGCTTGATTGGGGCTGCATGACGTTGTCTCGCTTCCAGCCACGAAGGGGGAAGGTTGCCTGCCTGCCGGGCAAGGACTCTCCAACCGGTGTGGGGCGCCGAGTGGGCCTGGCGCCCTAACCCGGCCATAACGCAGCCGCTCAGCTGCGACAGGCCGCATCATGGCGGTGCGCCATGGCGGCGCGATGCCGAGATCGACAGGGTTGCCTGTTAAAAGAGCCTCGGCTGGCGGGGTACAACAGGAGCAAGGCTGCGTTCGCGGATGACGTCATGCGGGCCGACCTTGCCGAGCAAGAGGGGCGAGGCGGGGTCGTGGCCGGCGAAGTTGCGGCCTGTCCGCCCGCTGTCCCGTGTTGCATAGCAGTAGCGGCAGCCGTGGGGACAGCTGTCGTAGGCGCCGATGTCGACGGAGGAATGACAGCGGCAGCGAGGGCGCTGATTGCGGTCACGCCGCAGAGCCACGGGGCGCCCGCTGATTGCGGCGATGAGTTTTTCATCGATGCACTGGCCGGCTGGCACCACGGCGGCCTCTTCATCGCCCATGGCGCAGCCCTGCAAGGTGATGCCCCGCGCCGCGGCGATGTCAGCAAGGCGCGCCAGCAGGGCGGTGCGCACGTCTGCGGCAGGGGTCTCGGGGGCGAGGCCCCTCATGGCCTTATGACACTTGCGGTACATTTCGACGAAACTGACGATGACCCGTTCGGTGGCGCCGGCGAGGGCCGTGGCGAGGTCGGTGAAGCGGCTCAGGTGGAACTCGGCGGTGTAGCGGCGGCTGAAAAAGATCGGGTCATAGCGCCACAGCACGCGCTCGCCGCCGAGACGCTCGGCGAGGGAGCGGAAGGTGTGTATACGCTGGGTTAGGGGCGGCAGGGCGGCTTCCACTTCGGGACCGTAGGCGTTGAGAGTGAAGAGGAAGTAGAAGTGCCGATAGCCGAGCCTCTCCATTTCACCAAGGCGGGGCAGGAGCGGCGTGGGGTTTTTGCTCCACAGCACCAGGCAGGAGACTGTCTCGGGGGCGAGGGCGATGCGGCCGATGTCATGGGCGTTCATCGGGTTGCGGACCAGCACTTCGCCCGTGGCGAGGCGGCGCAGCAGCCACTCGCTGTAAAAGGCGGGAATGTCGGTTCTGCGGCTGGCGCTGACGATCATGGCGGCAGAGGCGGTGTGAGTTAGGGCCAGGGGGTTGGGATTATGCACTCTTGCTGCTCTGCGGGGAGAAGCCAGCCCGGGCGGGGGAGCCGGGGATGGCGGCGTCTGGGAGAGGAGATGGTGGAGAAGCCTGAGTCCTCGACACTATGGCCCTATGCTAAGCAGGGGACGGACGATGGCAAGGGCGGCGTCCCCGGCCTGTGCCGTTTTCTCTTTCTTGGCGCAGGCAAACCGGGTATCCTGTGGAGCCCCTCATGGCCCGATGCATCCTCTCAGCGTTTCATCCCAGGGAGTTATTCATGAAGCTGTTGTTCGAGTTCCTGCCGATCATCTTCTTTTTCCTGACCTATAAGTTCTACGACATCTATGCCGCCACCCTGGTGGCCATCGTTTCCACCTTCGCCCAGGTGGGGGTGATCTGGTGGCGGACGAAGACGCTTGCCAAGATGCAGCTGGCTACTCTGGCAATCATCGTCGTCTTCGGCGGGCTGACCCTGATCCTCCATGACGAAACCTTCATCAAGTGGAAGCCGACGGTGGTCAACTGGCTGTTCTGCGCGGTTTTCCTCTTCACCCAGTTCTTTGGTGCCCGCACGGCGATAGAGCATATGCTCGGCTCGGCGGTGGCCCTGCCGGCGAAGATCTGGCGGCGGCTCAACCTCGGCTGGGCGCTGTTCTTCTTCGCGCTCGGCTGCGCCAACCTCTACGTCATGACCTACTTCGACAGCGACACCTGGGTCAACTTCAAGCTCTTCGGCATGCTCGGTCTGACTGTCCTCTTTATCATCCTGCAGACCCTCTACCTCGCCCGTCATCTCGACAACAAACCAGGCCAACCCCAATAGCCCGGGAAAACGGGCGCAAACCC
This sequence comes from Desulforhopalus sp., assembly GCA_024710585.1. GTDB lineage: Bacteria > Desulfobacterota > Desulfobulbia > Desulfobulbales > Desulfocapsaceae > Desulforhopalus_A. Next base: position 10,244 of record JANJUM010000022.1, on the reverse strand, counting down.
GGAGGAGACCGTCGATGCGCAACCCGGCATTTCAACTCAACCAAAGCTTTCTGCAGCAACTTTATGAACGCATCGCCGGCGGCAAGGAGTTGATCGTCCCCAACTCCGCCTTGAGCGAGCTCTTTCTGCGCGGTGCCGTCCCCTCGCGGGAGCACCTCGCCCTGCTCGTCGAGGTCGCCCACTGGGCCAGCCTGTCCACCGAGGAAGGCCATGCGCCGGTGGCCTCGATCATCCTGCGCCAGCCGGACACCTCGGCCGATACCTTCCATTTCGACAGCCCCCTCGATTTCACCGCCCACACCCTGAGCAAGCTTGCGCCGGCGCTGGAGTTTCCCCAGGCCGATATCGGCGTCTGGCCCGACGAAAGTGGGCAGCTGAAGATCTGGGGCTTCAGCGCCTTCGCCTACGAGACGACCATCAAGTCCGATCTGTGGGTGCAGATCCTCGGGCCGGGCCGGGTGCTCATCATGTACAGCGGCCGCACCATCGCCGCCCTCACCGCCAACCGCGCGGTGTTCGTCGACTCGCGCAGCTTTCTGCATACCATCATGCCGAAGATCGCCGCCCAGGCGCAGAAAACCGAGATCAGCCTGCTCAACCTCTTCCGTTACAACGCGATACTCAAGATCGCCCAGCGCATGCGGCTGCACGGGCGGGGAGGCACCCTGCTGGTGGTGCCCGAGGACATGGACTGGAAAAAGTCCATCACCACCCCGATCAAGTACACCGGTGGCGCCAGCTTCCTCGATGCCGAGGCGATGATGCTGCCGCCGTCACGCACCGAACTGGCCGATTCGGAGAATCTGCTCCGTCTCGTCAAGGAACTCAACCTGGCGCCGAAGAAGGACTGGCTGCGCAACTGGCAGCAGGTGCAGCAGCAGTGCGCGCGCATTGCCAGGCTGACCGCGGTGGATGGCGCCCTGGTGATGACCTTCGACCGTTACGTCTACTGCTTCGGGGCGAAGATCGAGGCCATCGACACCCGCTCCATCGCCACCACCCTGCGGGTCATCGAGCCCTTCGAAGATCAGGAGCCGCGCGAGCGCCCCTTTACCAGCCTCGGCGGCACCCGCCATATCTCCGCCGCTCAGTTCGTCTACGACCAGCCGGGGGCCATCTCGGTGGTCGCTTCCCAGGACGGCAACGTCACCTTCTTCACCCGTGACGTTGACAGCGGCGCCATCCTCGCCGTGCAGCAGGCGGAAATGGCCCTGCTGCACGAGGGGCTTGGCGGCTCCCTGTGGAACCTGACCCTTTTTTCCGAGATGGGTTGGCTGGAGAAAGGCGTCAGCAAGAACGAGAAGGGCTACCTGGCCGGGGTGGTACGCTGGATGCGTGGCGCCTTCGCCGGCCGCGGGCAGTGAGCGGCCGCCCCGCCTGACAGCTCGGCGGGCGCGGTCGCAGTGGAGGTGTTCTAGAAGTTGAACACCTTGGCCTCGGCGGCCATGTCGATGAGGTGCGGCCCGCCGTCGAGCAGCATGTTGCTGTTGAAGCTGGCCTCGTCGAGGCCGCGGTTTTTGGCGCAGGGGGTGCACACCCCGACCTCCACCTGATGCTCCACGAGATAGGGCAGGTAGTCGTTGACGCAGTCGCCGGTGTCGGTCTTCAGCGAACCGTCGCGTCCCTTGACCGCCCAGTCGACGCCGCCGTCGATGAGGAAGATGTTGACCTTGTGGCCTTTGCCATGGGCGATCTTGGCGAACTGGAAGCAGCGCGTCGCTTTTTCGTGGTGGTTGGAGCTCAGTACGAAGAGAAAGTTGGCCATGATGTCCTCGCTTGAGAAGAGAGATGAGAGGGGCAGATGCCGCCTGCCCCGGCATGTTGGGAAAGACCCGGCCAGTATAGCGCATCGTCAGGCGATTTCAACGATGCCGTGGCCTCCCCGATGGGAAATATCCTCTTTCCGGGACGTTTCCTGCGGAATCCTTGCCCGCACCAACATCTTGTTATCACGCTGTCGTAGCGAACCCTGCGCAGAAAAAACCCTCACGATCGAAAGAGCGAGGAAATCAGCCTTCTGTGGCGGGGATTTCGCCGTTCGTCGGCAAGTGGCCATGGTAATGAAGCTTGATCATTTCCGCGCTTTGCGCTAGAGGGGGCGGCAGGATGAAGGAGCTTGCCGCCTCACCAGGGCGGGGGGCGGGCGCCAATCAGCAACGATGATGGATGACGGGAAAATGGACGACAGGCAGGTGTTCGAACGGTTGCTGGAGATGCTCTCGAGCCACTACCAGGGGCGGGGGCAGGGGAGCTTTCTCGACTACCATCGGCCGCAGGAACTGCGGTCTCTCTTACGGCTCGACCGGGACGGCAAGGGCAGCTGGGAGGAGCTCTTCGCCTGGGTGCGGCGCTACCTCGACTACTCGGTCAAAACCGACCACCCGGCCTTCGTCAACCGCATGTGGGTGGGCGCCAACCTGCCCTCCATCGTCGGCGAGATGGTCACCGCCCTGACCAACGCCTCCGCCTGCACCTACGAGTCGGCGCCGGTGTCGACGCTGATGGAACGCTACATGATCGGCGAGATGCTGAACCTCGTCGGCTTTCGCGGCGGCGAGGGGCAGATGACCACCGGCTCGAGCAACGCCAACATGATCGCCATGATGGTGGCGCGCAACCGGGCCGACGGGGCAGTCAAGGAAGAGGGGCTCTTCGCCCGGCCGCCCCTGTGCGCCTTCGTCTCCGCCGAATCCCACTACTCCATGGACCGCGCCGCCAATATCCTTGGCCTGGGCAGCAGGCAGCTGTGCAAGGTGCCCGTCGACGCAAGCGGCGCCATGGATGCCAGTGCCCTGGAACGACTGCTCGAAGAGACGGTGGCACGCGGGGCGCGGCCCTTCTTCGTCGCCGCCACCGCCGGGACGACGGTGCGCGGCGCCTACGACCAGCTGGCCCCGCTGCTCCTCCTGCGCCAGCGCTTCGCTTTCTGGCTCCACGTCGACGGGGCCTGGGGCGGCTCGGTGGTGCTCTGTGACGAACTGCGCCGCCGCTATCTGCCTGGTCTGGAGCAGGCCGATTCCTTTTCCTGGGATTTTCACAAGATGCTCGGCACCGCCCTGATGTGCAACGTCCTCCTCGTCAACCGCGGGGCAGGCGTGCTGGGCGGGGCGCTGGGGGCCGGCGATGGCAGCTACCTCTTCCGCGACGAGGACCTCGAGGGGCGGGAGGACCTCGGCCCGGCCTCGCTGCAGTGCGGGCGCCGTGTCGACAGCCTCAAGTGGTTTCTCGACTGGAAGTTCTTCGGCCGTGAGGGCCTGGCGCGGCGGGTGGAGCGCTCGCTGGCGCTCTGCGCCTACGCCGAGGAGGTGGTGCGTGGCAACCCCTGGCTGGAGTTGACCGCGCCGCGGGTTTCCTTCAACGTCTGTTTCCGCTTCGTTACCGCCGCAGTTGACCTCAACCGGGTCAACCTCCTTCTGCGCACCGAGCTCTACCGCGAGGGGCGCACCCTGGTGGGGCTGGCCTACCTCGACGGGCAGGTCACCATGCGCCTGCTGATCCTCAACCAGCAGCTCTCGGAAAGCGACATCGACGACTTTTTTGCGGCGATCGTCTTCAAGGGACGGGAGATTCTCTCCCGTCCCTTGAAGACTCCTTAGGCGCGGCCTGCGGCGACGAAGGCGGCGAGGAGGCGCACCACCTCGTCCATCTCGTCGTCGCGGCCGATGGTGATGCGCAGCCAGTCATTGATCCGCTCACCGCCGAAGCGGCGCACGAGCACGCCGTTGTCGCGCAGGTACTGCTGCACCTCTATTCCGGGGACCCCGGGCAGGGTACAGAAGATGAAATTGGCGCGAGAGGGGGTGACGTTGAAGCCCAGTTCGGCCAGGCGGTGGCTGGTGCGCTCGCGGGTGGCGATGATCGCCTGCCTGGTCGTCTCGAAGTGTTCGATATCCTCATAGGCGGCGATGGCCGCCCGCTGCGCGACGACATCGACGGTATAGGAGTTGAACGAGTCGCGGATCGCCTCAAGCCCCTTGATCAGGGCCGGGTTGCCAAAGGCGATGCCCACCCGCAGGCCGGCGAGGGAGCGCGATTTGGACATGGTCTGCACCACCAGCAGGTTGTCGTGGCTGCGGATGAGCGGGATGGCGCTTTCGCCGCCGAAGTCGATATAGGCCTCGTCGACCACCACCAGGGTGTCGCGGCGTTTCCTCAGCAGGGCTTCGATTTCATCCCGCCCCTTGGCGATGCCGGTGGGGGCGTTGGGGTTGGCGAGGAGCAGCCCCCTGAGGTCCTGCGGGTAGTCGTCGAGGTCGATGGAGAAGTCTGCGGCCAGGGGTGGGGTCAGGCTGGGGATGCCGTAGAGCGCCGCGTACACCGGGTAGAAGGAGTAGGTGATATCGGGGAAGGCGATGAGATCGCGGGGGTTGAAGAAGGCCGGAAAGAGCATGGCCAGCACTTCGTCCGAGCCGTTGCCGACGAAGATCTCCTCCGGCTTGAGGCGATGGTAGTCGGCGAGCGTCTGGCGCAGCAGGGATGCCTGGGGATCGGGGTAGAGCCGTGCCTCGAGGCCGGTCACCGAGTGGATGGCTGCCACCGCCCGCGACGAGGCGGGATAGGGATTTTCGTTGGTGTTGAGCTTGATGAAGCGCCGGTCCTTGGGCTGTTCGCCGGGGACGTAGGGGCTGATGCTGCTGACGAGATCGCTGTAGAAACGGCTCATGGGCTGTCCTCGTGGGTGCTGGGGTCGTGGTAACGGTCTGGCGTGGGCCACAACCTAGCGTCATCCTTGCCGTTCGGCAAGGATTTTGTCCCCTCGGCCCCGGTGTCGGGCGATTTCCCTCCCCATGCCGCAAGCCGTGCCGCACCGTTCTTTCTCCCCGCGCAGGGGCCCGCAGCTTTTGCAAATTTCGCCCCGGTCAGCTACAATGTCGCCAGGGCGAGGCCAGGTGGTGGCCCGCAGTCGGCAGCGCCGGCGTCAATCAGCAACCCACGGCAGGCACCATGGCAAGAAACTCGTTTCAGGAACAGCTGCAGAAGCTCGGGCTGGTAAAGGAAAAGCAGGTCCGCGAGGTTAAGCGGGAGCAGCACCAGAAGAAGAAACAGCAGGTGGGCAAGAACGCTCCCCCGCCGGTGGACGAGAACGCTCGCCTCGCCCAGGAGCAGTTGGAGAAGAAGAAGGCCAGGGACCGCCAGCTCAACCTCGAGCGTGAAGCCAAGCTGAAGAAGCGGGCCGACGAGGCCCGCGTCCGCCAGCTCCTCGACGAGCACCGCGTCGCCAAGGACGACCGCGGCGTGGCCTACCGCTTCACCGTCGACAAGACCATCCGCCGCATCTTTGTCTCCCCGGAGACCGCCGAGGCCCTCAGCCGCGGCCGTCTCGACATCGTCGTCTGCGGCGAGCGCAACGAGATCGTCCCCAGCGAGGTGGCCGACAGGCTCCGTGGCATCGATCCGGGACTGACCATCATCCACAACGCCGCGCCGGCAGCCGACAGCGCCGATGCCGACGACCCCTACGCCGCCTACAAGATCCCCGACGACCTCATGTGGTAGGGCGCGCTATTTGGCGGCGAGCAATGGCACCAGGCTGAGCTTGAGCATTTCCGGCTGGGCGCGGATATCGGTGATGCGGGTATTGATGGTGATCGTCTTGGCCCCCGACTTGGCGATGATCGGGTCGAGGTTCTGCAGGGTGACGGGAAACTCCTGGCCGTTGAGCAGGGCCACCAGGGCCTGACCGATATCGGCGTTGGCGTTCTTGCCGGCCGTCTGGCCGAGGTTGCGCACCACCGGCTTGACGAAGAGGGTCTGCTGGGCGGGATCGTAGCGCAGGGTGGCGTTGGCCTGAACCTCTATCTCTACCGCCCCGACTTTGAGCTTGATCTCGTGTCCGGCGATATCGGTGACCAGGTTGAGGTTGCTGCCGGCGAGGTGGAGCCGGCAGGCCAGCTGGTTGTTGCTCAGCTGGAAGTCCTTGATGCTCTTGATGACGATATCGCCTTGCACCGACTTGGACTTGGCGTCGATGCGCAGCGGCAGGAGGAGGGTGAAGGCCTTGGCGATGACCTGCTGGGGCAGGGCGAGGGAGATGACCTCTTCCGCCGCCAGCGGCGAGGCGGTGCTGCCGAGGGTGGTCAGGAAAAGGAGCGCTGCGAGGAGTGAAGTTCGTATCATGGTGGTCCCTGGCTGTTTTTGGCGGATCGAAAATGGGGTAGTATTACCGATTGGGCCAGCAAAGCGCAAGCCAGAAAAAGCCCCGCCAGGGTGGCCAGGTCGCGCGGGTCGCGGTGCGGGTACATTTCTTCGGCACGAAAGAGCTTGGGGGTGACGAAGCGGCCGCAGAACGAGACGCGCCCCGATTGGTCCGGCAGCCTGCCGACGACGGCGATGTCCTCCCCGGCGAAGGTGCGCAGCTGGTGGCTGGTGGCGAAGTAATGGGCGCGATCGAAGCAGACCTCCTTGCCGCCGCGCTCGTCGGCGAGGCGCAGGGTGTGCAGCGAGTAGGCGTCGGCCTTCTCCAGCGGCCCCATCAACGCCAGCGGCACGGTGAGGTAGAGCAGCAGTGGCAGCGCCGCCTGGAGGGCCCGCCGCCGCGATGGCAGGGCGACGGCGACGCGACACGGCGTAAAGAGGTGGGCGAGGAGCAGGGCCAGGCCGAGGCCGCTGCCGAGCAGCACCAGCGGGTGCTCCGGCCACAAGAATGCGAACCGCGTCATCTCGGTGGAAAAGGGCAGCAGCAGGTGGACGCCGTTGCCCCATTTGATCTCCACCGCGTCGAGCAAAAGGTGGAGGAGGCAGTTGAGGGCGAGGATGGCAAAGACCAGCGCCCTGCGCGAGGCGCACCAGGAGAGCGCCGCGGCCAGCAGCAGGCAGCAGAAGAGGCTCGCCTGGGCGGTGCAGTAGAGGCGCAGGGCGTAGGGATTGACGAGCGCCAGCGGCACCAGGGCCTTGACCGCCATCCACGGCAGATCGGGGATGATACAGCCGATCATCGCCCAGAGAAGCGGCGCGCGATCGTCGCGGCGAACGAAGAAGGGGAGCTGGACTCCGCAATGACAGAGGGTATTGGGCACGATGCGCGAAAAGGGTGCAGGTGAGGGGGGAAAGGCCGGGGAGCATGGGCTGGGCAATTCTACCCCATCGCAGGCGGGGCGGCAAGCAGTCGAGGATGCTGCCGATTCCTCCGGCGCGGGTGGGGCGGTTGCCACAGGTCCGGTGCTGAGCGTCGCCGCCGACTGCCTCTTCACCGGGATCGCCCCGCCGCTGCGCCAGGCCCTGCAGCGGCGGTTGACCATCGACAACCCGCAGTACCTCGCCGCCAAACGCTACGGGCGCTGGATCGGCAAGAAGCTCAAGCCGACCCTCAGCTATTTCACCGAGGAAGACGACGGGCTGCGCTTCCCGCGCGGCTTCGCCAACCAGGCGGTGCTGCTCTGCCGCGAACTGTGCGCCATCAACCCGCCCATCGTCGACAGGCGCCGCCTGCTCCCCGAGATCGATGTCGCCTTCCATGGCGAACTGCGTCCCTACCAGCAGCAGGCGGTGGAGGCGGCCGCCGGCAAGTCCTTCGGGGTTATCGAGGCCGGCACCGGTTCGGGCAAGACGGTGATGGCCCTGGCCTTGATCGCCCGGCGGCGGCAGCCGACCCTGGTGGTGGTGCACACTAAGGAGCTGCTGCATCAGTGGCGGCAGCGGGTCGAGGAGTATCTCGGCGTGGTCGCCGGCCAGGTCGGGGACGGCGTCTGCGATCCGCAGCGGGTCACCATCGGCATCGTCAACAGCGTGCGCAGCCGCCTGGCGCAGCTGGCGCCGCTCTTTGGCCAGCTGATCGTCGACGAGTGCCACCGCGTCCCGGCCAGCCTCTTCACCGACGTGGTGTCGCACTTCGACTGCCACTATCTCCTCGGCCTGTCGGCCACCGCCTTTCGCAGCGACGAGGAGACCACCAAGCTCATCTACTATTTCATGGGCGACCGTATCCACCGCGTCGACAGCGCCGACCTCAAGGCCAGCGGCGCCATCCTCGCCCCCCGCGTGGTGCGTGCCGCCACCGGCTTCACCTACGGTTACCGCGGCGACTACCAGGCGCTGGTCAAGGCTCTGGTGGCTCATGAAGGCCGCAACCTGCAGATCCTCGACGACATCGCGCGGGTGGCCGGCGAGGGCGGCGGCACGGTGCTGGTCGTCTCCGACCGGGTCGAGCACTGCCGCCTTTTCGTCGAACGGCTGCAGAGTCGCGGCATCAGGGCCGAGCTGCTCTCCGGGGCGGTTGAGGCGGAGCGGCGCGAGGCCATCGTCTGCGGGGTGCGCCGGGGGGAGATCGCCGTGCTCGTCGCCACCCTGCAGCTCATCGGCGAGGGCTTCGACTGCCCGGGCCTGTCGACCCTCTTCCTGACCACGCCGATCAGCTTTGCCGGCCGCCTTCTCCAGGTCATCGGGCGGATCATGCGGCCGGCGGAGGGCAAGGAGGCGCGGGTCTATGACTATGTCGACGAAAAGGTGCCGGCGCTGAGGCGCTCGGCCCAGGCCCGGGCGAAGGTTTTGGCGCAACTTTGAGGGTTTGGCGGAATTCGCCGCCTTTTCTCGCCCTGTATATCGGCTCTTGCGCTCTCGACCGATTTCGGCTATTCTACAAAATTTTCCAAACACAATTCGCAGGCGGAAGGCACTGCCCCCACGGCATGTGCTTTTTTTATTTGTTCATTGGGCCGTTGCAACGGGCGGCCATGCCGGATCGGCGGTGGCGGCGGTCCTCGAGGAAGCAGGATGGAACAGCAGAAGATTCGAAACGTGGCGATCATCGCCCACGTAGACCATGGCAAGACCACCCTGGTCGACCAGCTTTTCAAACACTCCGGGATGTTCCGCGACAATCAGGAGGTCACCGAGCGGCTCATGGACTCCATGGACCTGGAGCGCGAGCGCGGCATCACCATCACCGCCAAAAACGGTTCCTACCAATTCAAGGATTACTGGATCAACATCATCGACACCCCCGGGCACGCCGATTTCGGCGGCCAGGTGGAGCGGGTGCTGCAGATGGCCGATGGTGCCCTGCTCCTCGTCGACGCCCAGGAAGGGCCGATGCCGCAGACCTATTTCGTCCTCAAGAAGGCCCTGCAGAACAATCTGCCGGTGATCGTGGTCATCAACAAGATCGACAAGCCGGCGGCGCGCTGCGCCTGGGTGGTGGACGAGGTCTTCGACCTCTTCGTCAAGCTCAACGCCCCCGACGACATCCTCGACTTTCCCGTGGTCTACGCCTCGGCCAAGAACGGCTACTCCCTGCTCGACCCCGAGGACCCGGTTGAGCCGGCAGCCGGCATGAGCCATATCAGCCAGATGATCGTCGACCATATCCCGGCGCCACGCGGTTCGGCGGCGGCCCCCCTGCAGATGCAGGTCGGCACCATCGACTACTCCCCCTACCTCGGTCGCCTCGGCATCGGCAAGGTGGTCAACGGCACCATGGAGCTCAACCAGCCGATCGTCGTCGCCCGACGCGACGGCTCCATCAAGCCGGTGCGCATCTCCAAGCTCTTCCGCTTTGAGTGCGACGGCAAGGTGGCCATCGACTCCGCCGGCGTCGGCGAGATCGTCGCCGTGGCCGGCATGGAGGACGTCACCGTCGGCGTCACTTTCACCGACCCGGACGACCCGCAGCCGCTGCCGCTGATCACCATCGACCCACCGACCATCTCGATGAACTTCATCCCCAACGACTCGCCCTTCGCCGGCAAGGAAGGCAAGTTCGTCACCTCGCGCCATATCGGCGACCGCCTGCAGCGCGAGGTCCTCGCCGACGTCGCCCTGCGCGTCGAGGTGCTCACCGACGCGGTGGGCTACAAGGTGTCGGGGCGCGGCGAGTTGCACCTCTCCATCCTCATCGAGAAGATGCGCCGCGAGGGCTACGAGTTCCAGGTAACCCGGCCGCGGGTCATCCTCAAGGAAGAAGACGGCCAGGTCTTCGAACCCTACGAGCGCCTTACCGTCGACGTCGACGAGCAGTACCAGGGGGCGGTCATCGAAAAACTCGGCAGGCTTCGCGGGCAGATGGAGGAGATGGACACCGCCAACGGCATGGTGCGCCTGGTCTTCACCATCCCCACCCGCGGCCTGCTCGGCTACCGCTCGCAGTTCATGACCGACACCAAGGGCATGGGCATGATGGCCTACGTCTTCCACGACTATGGGCCCTACGCCGGGGAGATCGTCAACCGCGTCAACGGCGTCCTCGTCGTCAAGGAGCCTTGCACCGCGGTGGCCTATGCCTTATTCAATCTCCAGGAGCGCGGCAGACT
>JANJUM010000250.1 GCA_024710585.1 Desulforhopalus sp. | reverse complement strand
CCGACCTCCACTGCTATCTATATCCTCTCCAGCCAGATGGGCAGCGATACCGACCTCGCCTCGGCGGCCATCGTCTTCTCGACCCTGCTCTCCTTCGCCTCGCTCTCGATAGCCCTGCTTCTCTAAGCGGCGACGATATCTGGCTGCCGAATGGGGCGCGGGGGTCAGTGGAGTTTGGCGCCGTTGTCCACCGGCCGCTCGGGCACCGCCAAGACGACGTGGCCATTGGCGTCGGCAAAGCCGGTCACCAGGCACTCCGAGACGAAGGGGCCGATCTGCTTGGGGGGGAAGTTGACTACGCCGACCACCTGGCGGCCGAGGAGTTCCTCCCTGCCATAGAGGTCGGTGATGCGGGCGCTCGATTTCTTGATGCCGATTTCCGGGCCGAAATCGACTTTCAGCCGGTAGGCGGGGACGCGCGCCTTGGGGAATTCCTCGACTTCGACGATGGTGCCGACGCGGATCTCCACCTTGGCGAAATCGTCCCAGCTGATGCTCTCCATCTCTGTTCCTCCCTGTGGGTGACGGTGTCATTCATGAAGGTCTCGCCCATGCGGCGAGCCGCCATGGTACACCCTGACCCGGGGGGCTTGTCAATCGCCGGTCGCATTTTCGATCGCCCAGGCCCCTTTTCGACAAAGGCCGGGCCAGGACGGCTCCCTTCCTTCGGCGTACCTGTCACTCGCCTGGCATGGCGGGACTGAAACGAGGCTTGGCCGCATGCCTCACATGCCCGCGTCCAGGCGCGGGGGTGCATCTACGAGCTGCAGGAGAGCATCGAGCAGCCGTCTTTGTGGCGCGCCCACTCCGGCCGCTTTTCGGCGAGGTGGCTGCGCTGCGGCTGGTCGTCGTAGGGGCGGCGCAGGGTGTCGAGCAGGAGGGCGATGAAGCTGATATCGCCCTGTTCGGCGCGCTCGATGGCCATCTGCGCCAGGTAGTTACGCAGCACGTAGCGAGGGTTGACGGCGTTCATGCGCCGTCGCCGTTCCTCGTCGCTGCCGCCGACGAGCGAGAGGCGGTGCAGGTAGCGGCGCAGCCAGCCGTTCATGGCCATCCGCGTACCCTCATCGCCCCCCTCGGGCCGGTAGAGGGCGGCGGTGACGGGCGCCGGCAGCTCGCCGTCGGCCGCGGGTTCCATCGCCGGGTGGAGTTCGGCGAGGTTTCTGAAGAAGATGGTCATGTCGATGTCGAGCCGCGGCAGGAGCTGCATGAGCTCCTTGACGAGACGGTCCTCCTCGGTCCCGGCCATGGCGAAACCCAGCTTGGCGGCCATCATCTCGTTCCAGCCGTCAACGAAGAGCTCGCTGTACTCGTTGACCGCCTCCTGCAGCGGTTCGACCCGGCCGATCAGCGGGTAAAGCGCGTTGGCCAGCTGCGCCAGGTTCCACTGGGCGATATGGGGCTGGTTGTTGTAGCAGTAGCGCCTGCCCTGGGCGTCGGTGGTGTTGGGGGTCCAGCCCGGGTCGAAGTCCTCCAGCCAGCCATAGGGGCCGTAGTCGATGGTCAATCCGAGAATCGACATATTGTCGGTGTTCATCACCCCGTGGACGAAACCGACCCGCATCCACTCCACCATCAGCCGCGCCGTGCGCCGGCAGACCTCTTTGAACCACCTCTGGTAGCTCTCGGGGCAAGGCGGGCCGAGCTCGGTGAAGTCGTTTGCAATGGTGAAGTCGACCAGCCGCCGCAGCAGGTCCAGGTCGCCCCGCGAGGCCGGCAGCTCGTAGTTGCCGAAGCGCAGAAAGCTCGGGGCGACCCGGCACACCACCGCCCCCGGCTCGAGGCGCGGGTGGCCGTCGTAGAACATGTCCCGCTCCACCTCCTCGCCGGTGGCGATGAGGCTGAGGGCCCGGGTGGTGGGGATGCCGAGGTGGTGCATGGCCTCGCTGCAGAGAAACTCGCGCAGCGAGGAGCGCAGCACAGCCAGCCCGTCGGCGCGCCGCGAGTCGGGGGTGGGGCCGGCCCCCTTGAGCTGCAGGGTGAGATGGCGCCCGTCGCCGGTAAGGACCTCGCCGAGGTTGATGGCGCGGCCGTCGCCGAGCTGGCCGGCCCAGTTGCCGAACTGATGGCCGCCATAGCACATGGCGTAGGGGTCCATGCCGGGGAGGAGGCGGTTGCCGACAAAGACCTCGGTAAAGAGCGTCGTGGCGCAGCTCTCCTCGTCTAGGCCCAGCTCCGCGGCCACTTCGCGGCTATACGCGAGGAGGCGCGGCGCGGCGACCGGCATCGGCACAACCCGCGAGTAGCAGGCGCCATACACCTGGCGACGGGTGTTGTGCAGGTTGTCGTCCGCCGGCAGCAGGGCGGTGAAGCGGTTGTCGAAGCGGAGACTGTCGAGGGTCTCGCTGGGCAAGGGCATATTCATGCGGGGCGGTTCTCCAGTTGATGGCAGGCGGTGGGTAGCGGGGTGGCCGACGGCGACGTTCTCCTCTCAATGTGGATAAGCATGCCACGATGTGGGGGCAAGGTGGTGGGGACGGGGAATGGGCGAAGAGCGCGGCCGGCCGCGCCGCGGCTTACCCGCGGTGTCGTTTTCTGCGCAAAATATTTTGCGGCTTCGGGCGCCCCTGCTGCGCAAAATATTTTTCATGAAAAGAAACTTTGCCCCGAGCGATGCTCCGGCGATTTGGTGGTCTCTGCCAATGGGCCGATCTTGCGGGGAAGTTGCCTCTTGCTGCAGGCCATGCCCCGTGGCATGGCTTTTGCTCTTTCCCTGCAATCCTGCGCGGGATGTCTGTTGTGTGTGGATCTCTGGAAATCACTCCAAAACCCTGGCGGAGAGGTCGGTGTCACTGCCTCCGCGATGCTGTGTCGGCAGGGGGCCTTTATCCGGGAAGGCGCTGTGCGACACATGGCGAAGGAAAAATTTATGGCTCAAGAAAACGCGTCGTCCGGTAGTCCCGTTCTCTACATTTCCTCATCCATCGTCCTTCTCTTCGTGGCTCTGGGGATGTTCCTCCCCGCGCAGACGGCGGCGGTGGTCAACAAGGTTTTCGCTTTCCTCACCACCGATTTCGGTTGGCTCTACCTCCTCTCGGTGGCGGTGTTTCTCGTCGTCGCCTATGGCATCGCCTTCAGCCGCTACGGCAATATCAAGCTGGGCAAGGATGAGGACAGCCCCGAGTTTTCCAACTTCCAGTGGTTCGCCATGCTCTTCGGCGGCGGCATGGGCATCGGCCTGGTCTTCTGGTCGGTGGCCGAGCCGATCATGCACTACCTGGCGCCGCCGGTGGGAACCGCCTCCACCCCGGAGGCCATGGCCACGGCGATGCGAGTCGTCTTCTTCCACTGGGGCATTCACGCCTGGGTGATCTTCGCCATCGGCGGCCTGGCCCTGGCCTATTTCCAGTTCCGCCGCGGCCTGCCCTTCCTCATCAGCTCCGCCTTCTATCCGCTGATCGGCGAGCGCATCTACGGACCGATCGGCAAGGCCATCGACATTCTCTCGGTGTTCGCCACCGTGTTCGGCGTCGCCACCAGCCTTGGCCTTGGTTCCAGCCAGATCGCCACCGGCCTCAACTACATCTGGGGCGTCTCGGCTTCTCCGACGACCATCGCCATCATCATCGCCGTCATCACCGCCCTCTTCACCCTCGCCACCATCTCCGGCCTGCACAAGGCGATGCAGTTCGCCGCCAACCTCAAGATCTGGCTGTCCATCGCCTTCATGGTCTTCATCTTCCTCTTCGGCGGCATGGTCGGCATTCTCAACACCTTCACCAGCACCCTCGGCTCCTATCTGCAAACCTTCGTCGGCCAGACCCTGTGGATGGACAACGCCAAGTGGATCACCAGCTGGACCGTCTTCTACTGGGCATGGTGGATCGCCTGGGCCCCCTTCGTCGGGCAGTTCGTCGCCCGCGTCTCCAAGGGCCGCACCATCCGCGAGTTCATCCTGGCGGTGACGCTCCTACCGGTCGGCTTCTCCTTCATGTGGCTGGCCATCTATGGCGGGGCCGCCTTCCAGCTCGACCAGGCCAGCAGCGGGGCCATCAAGGCGGCGGTCAACGCCGACTACACCACCGCCCTGTTTGCCACCCTGAAACAACTGCCCCTGTACGGCCTCACCGGACCGCTGGCCATCGTGCTCATCGTCGCCTCCTTTATCGGCGCGGCCAACTCGGCGACCTACGTCCTGGCCATGCTCACCTCCGGCGGCGACATGGACCCCAACAAGAAGCTGCGCGGCTTCTGGGGGATTGCCCAGGGGGCGATCACCATCATGCTCATCCTCGTTGGCGGCACGGCGGCGCTCAAGGCGCTGCAGACGGCCTCCATCGCCGCGGCCTTCCCCTTCATGCTCATCATGCTGGTGATGTGCTACAGCATCATCGTCGCCCTGCGCGAAGATTCGGCCGTCAAGAAGTAGGCCGGTCTTCCTCCGCCAGGTACGTCTCCCCGCGGTATCGCCGCGGGGAGACGCTCGTTGTGTTTGTATCTCTCGATGGGGTAGCCCATCGTCAGCGGAGGCCCCATGGCAGAGCGCACCTCCATCCACCTCGTCGGCTGCGCCGTGCTCGCCGCCGATCTGCGGCAGCTTGCCGACCGCCTCGGTCTGTCCCTGGTCGCCACCTTTCTTCCCGCCGGGCTGCACGACCGTCCCGACGAGCTCCGTTGCCGGCTGCAGCAGGCCATCGATGCCGCCGAGAAGGACAGCTCCTGCCGGCGCATCGTCATCGCCTACGGCA
>JANJUM010000229.1 GCA_024710585.1 Desulforhopalus sp. | reverse complement strand
ACGATCCCAAGTTCATCACCGACCCGAAGATCCTCTTCTTCAACGAGCATTATCTGCGCACCATGCCGGTGGAGGAGCTGGCCCCCCTGGTAACCCGCGAGCTCCAGGCCGCGGGACTGTGGGAAGAGGCCTACGACGGCGCTCGCCGCCAGTGGTACCTCGACACCCTGGCGCTGATCCGCGACCGCTTCCATACCCTCAAGGATTTCACCACTCTGGGTCGCGCCTATTTCGCCGACGAGTTCACCGTCGACAGCAAACCCCTGGAGAAGAACGTCCTTAAGTTCCCGGAGCTGGTCACCTGGCTGCCGATGCTCGCCGACCGCTACGAAAAGCTCGCGGAATTCACCCTGGAGACCACCGAACAGGCGGCGCGGGAGCTGGCCGAGGAACTGTCGGTCAAGCCGGGGGTGCTCATCAACGCCATGCGCACGCTGACCACCGGCCAGCTGGCCGGCCCGTCGATGTTCGATATCGTCGTCACCCTCGGCCGCGACAAAGTCGTCGCCCGGCTGCGTGACGTTGCAAAATTCTTCTAGATCCGGTGCACCGAGAGGAGACCTCCCATGGAACCGCAGCCGACCCCCGAAAGCAAACCCCTCGACTTCATCCGCCAGATCGTCGCCGACGACCTCAAGAATGGTAAGCACCGGACCATCGTCACCCGCTTCCCCCCTGAGCCGAACGGCTTTCTCCATATCGGCCACGCCAAGTCGATCTGCCTCAACTTCGGCATCGCCGAGGAGACCGGGGGCACCTGCAACCTCCGCTTCGACGACACCAACCCCAGCAAGGAAGAGGTTGCCTACGTCCAGTCGATCCGCGAGGACGTCTCCTGGCTGGGCTTCTCCTGGGGAGAAAGGGAACTCTACGCCTCCGACTACTTCCCTCAGATCTACGACTTCGCCGTCCAGCTTATCAAGATGGGCAAGGCCTATGTCTGCTGTCTGTCACCGGAGGAAATGCGCGAGTATCGCGGCACCCTGACCGAGCCGGGCAAGGATAGCCCCTACCGCGAGCGCAGCATAGAAGAGAACCTCGACCTCTTCCAGCGCATGAAAAACGGCGAGTTCCCCGAAGGCAGCCACGTGCTGCGTCTCAAGATCGACATGGCCTCGCCCAACGTCAACATGCGCGACCCGGTGATCTACCGCATCCTCAAGGCGCACCACCACCGCACCGGCGACCAGTGGGTCATCTACCCGATGTACGATTACACCCACTGCCTCTCCGACATGCTCGAAGGCATCACCCATTCGCTGTGCACCCTGGAGTTCGAGGACCATCGTCCCCTTTACGACTGGGTTCTCGACACCCTCGCCACCCCCTGCCACCCCCGGCAGATCGAGTTCGCCCGCCTCAACCTGACCTACACGGTGATGAGCAAGCGCAAGCTCCTCAAGATGGTGGAAGGCCGCTACGTCGATGGCTGGGACGACCCGCGTATGCTCACCATCTCCGGGCTGCGGCGGCGCGGCTACACCCCGGCGGCGATCAGGAATTTCTGCAAGAGCATCGGCATCGGCAAGAGCGAGAGCCGCATCGACATGGCGGTGCTCGAAGGCGAGATCCGCAACGACCTCAACATCCATGCCCCGCGCCGTATGTGCGTGCTCGATCCGGTCAAGGTAATCATCGACAACTACCCTGTCGGCCAGGAAGAGATGGTCACCGCCCAGAACCACCCGCAGAACCCGGCCATGGGCGAACGCCTCCTGCCCTTCGCCCGCGAGATCTATATCGAGCGTGACGATTTTCTCGAGGACCCGCCGAAGAGGTACCACCGCCTCGGCCCGGGCCGCGAGGTGCGTCTGCGTTTCGCCTACATCATCCGCTATGTCTCCCATGTCAAGGACGCCACGGGCAGGATAACCGAGATCCACTGCACCTACGATCCCGAGACCAGGGGCGGCTCCACCCCCGACGGGCGCAAGATCAAAGGCACCATCCATTGGGTGGCGGCCGCCACGGCGGTGCCGCTGCCGGTGCGCCTTTACGACCGTCTCTTCACCGCCGAGGACCCGGAAGCCGACAAGGACATCAATTTCCTCGAGCTGATCAACCCCAACTCCAAGGTAGTCATCGAAAAGGCCATGGCCGAGCCGAGTCTTGGCGAGATCGAGCCGGGCACCAGGGTGCAGTTCGAGCGTGTCGGCTACTTCTGCGCCGACCATGTCGACTCGCGCCCCGGGGCACCGGTCTTCAATCGCATCGTCGGCCTCAAGGATTCATGGGAGGCGGCAAAATGACCCCCTGCCACGCTCCGCTCCACGCAGGCCGGCTGCCAGGCACACGCCTCGCCCCTGCCGCCCTTCGCGGCGGCGCGGGGCATATCTCGCCCTGCGCACGGAGGAGGAGATCATGGCGCTGATCAGCATGCGACAGATGCGCAAGGGGCAAGGAGGGGTGATCAAGGCGGTCAAGGTTGGGGGCGAGCTCGGCCGCCGCATCCGCGAGATGGGCCTGGTGCCGGGAACGGAAATCACCATCCAGGGGCGCGCCCCACTCAACGACCCGGTAGCCCTGCGCGTCATGGACTGCACCCTGACCCTGCGCAACAACGAGGCCGACCATATCCTCGTCGAGACGACGGAAGGGGACGAAACGGCATAGGCGGCCGCTTGCACCGCCACTCGGCCCACCCCCCCTGGCGGATATCCCCCGCCGGCGTGAGGAAAACATGGCCCTCCATGTGGACGAAGCTGCCGCCAACGAAGTGGCAGGACCTCTCCGCAGCGCTAGAATGCTCGCCCGACCGACAGGATTCTGACAAACAGAGGGCAGAGGAGAGAGGAGACGAACAAGAACGGGAGCACCCTCTGCTAGAGGCTTGGCAAGCCCCAAAAGAGAGGAACCGCGCCCCAGTAAAGCGTTTTCCGCTTGACCTGCGGTTAGCGCGACCTAATCATATTTCAAGGCCTTGAGAAACCCCTTGACCACAGGTCGAGTTTGGTGTACCTAATGTCTCCAGGGAGATCATTACGATGAACACCAACAACAATGGCAATGGCTGCTGCTGGAGAGAGAAGCTCAAACGATGCTTCCATAATCCCTCCTGCGCCAATTCGGCCACCCCGCTGTCGAAGCGGGGGCGGTGCGGCCGGGTGAAGATCTGCAAAGTCATCGGCGACCGCGCCCTCTGTGGCCGATTCGCCGCTCTGGGCGTTTATCCCGGGGCCGAGGCTGACATCATCTCCAGCGACGTTGGATCGTGCCACATTCTCAAGGTCAAGGGCGGTACGGTCAGCCTCGGCGCCGACATTTCCGACAACATCATCGTCACCAGTCTTTGAGGGTGGCGCTCTTGTGTACTGGCCCGGCATTGTCCGGGCTTTTTTTTCGCCCCAGCTGTTAGGATGTACTAACTCAGACTTTCAAGGCAACTCCAGGGGAAACCACCATGATAGAATACGCCATCATCTTCATCGCTGTCGCCAGCAGCGGCGCCCTGCTGGCGCGGCGCTTCTACCGCCAGCTGCGCGCCCTGCTCGACAGCAACGCTCCTTTCTCCTGCTCCCAGGGATGCTGCGGCTGCAGCACCTCCTCCCCCTGCCACCAGGTTGGGGGAAAACGCCATATGTGCTCCACGGGAGAGCGTCGATGAGCACCATCCTCCTCAGGCACATGGTCAAGCACCAGCGCGGCACCATCGTCACGATCAATGTCACCGGCGAACTCGGACGACGCATTCGCGAGATGGGCCTCATTCCGGGAACGGAAATCGCCATCTGTGGCCGGGCCCCCTTGAACGATCCGATCGCCCTGCGCCTGCAGGATAGCACCATCACCCTGCGCAACAACGAGGCTGACCATATCCTCGTGCAAGTGGAACCCTAAGTTCATCTTTTCTCGAAACTCTCCCCTATCTCACCCGATGCAGCTGAAAATGGCCCTGGCGGGCAACCCCAACGCAGGCAAGACGACCCTCTTCAACCAACTGACCGGCGCGCGGCAGCATGTCGGCAATTACCCGGGCATTACCGTCGATCATAAGGAAGGCCGGCTTAGCCACGGCGGCGAGACGATCATCGTCACCGACCTGCCAGGAACCTATTCGATGACCGCCTACTCCGCCGAGGAGCTGGTGGCCCGCGACTATCTGGTCAACAATCGCCCGCAGGTAGTGATCAACATCGTCGACGCCTCCAACCTGGAGCGAAACCTCTACCTCACCTGCCAGCTGCTGGAACTGGGGGTGCCGCTGGTGGTCGCACTTAATATGGTCGATGTGGCCGAGTCGCGGGGTATCGAAATCAACAGCGCCGCCTTGTCACGGCATCTGCAGGTGCCGGTGGTGCCCATCGTCGCCCGCTCCGGCCTGGGCACCGAGGCCCTGCTCGACGCCGCCATCGCCGTCGCCCGGGAGAACCGTCCCTGGACCCCGCTGACCATTTCCTATGGCGACGACCTCGACGCCGCCCTCGCCGAGATGCTCGCCATCATCAGCGACCGCCGGTTTCTCGCCGACACCTACCCGCCGCGCTATACGGCGATAAAATACCTCGAAAACGACCAGCAGCTCGTCGAACGCGGCGAGAAGACCGACGCCGAGGCCGCCCGCAGGCTGCAGATGCTGGTCGACAAGAGCACCGACCACACGCGGCGCACCCTCGATGTCTACCCCGAGGCGATCATCGCCGACCAGCGCTACGGCTATATCAAGTCGCTGCTCCGCCAGGGGGTGATCAGCCGCAAATACGATGCCGACCGCCTCTACACCTCGGACAGGATCGACAAGGTGCTCACCAACCGCCTCGTTGGGCCACTCATCATGCTCGCCATCCTCTTCGCCCTCTACCAGTTCACCTTCAGCTGGAGCGAGGTGCCGGTGTCATGGCTGGAGAACGGCTTCTCCTGGCTCGGCGACAAGGTGGAGGAGATCCTGCCCGAAGGCATCCTCCGGTCGCTGGTCATCTCCGGGGTCATCGACGGGGTAGGCGGCGTGCTCGGCTTCGTGCCCTTGATCATGTTCATGTTCTTCGGCATCGCCGTGCTCGAAGATTCCGGCTACCTGGCACGTGTCGCCTTTATGATGGACCGGGTCTTCCGCATCTTCGGCCTGCACGGCTCCTCGGTGATGCCCTTCATCGTCTCCGGCGGCATCGCCGGCGGCTGTGCCGTGCCCGGGGTGATGGCCACCAGAACCCTGCGATCCCCCAAGGAGCGCATGGCCACCCTGCTCACCGTGCCCTTCATGAACTGCGGCGCCAAGCTGCCGGTGCTGGCCCTGCTCATCGGCGCCTTCTTCAGCGAGGATCGGGCGCAGTATATGTTCTTCTTCACCATGCTCGCCTGGCTGGTGGCGATGCTCGCCGCCAAGCTGCTGCGCTCCACGGTGCTGCGCGGGGCGCCGACCCCCTTCGTCATGGAACTGCCGCCCTATCGCCTGCCCACCGTTCGCGGCCTGCTCATCCACACCTGGGAGCGCACCTACCAGTATATCAAGAAGGCGGGAACGGTGATTCTCGGCATCTCCATTCTCCTCTGGGCGATGATGACCTTTCCCCACCTCCCCGATGCCGAGCAGGCGGAGTTTGCCGCCAAGCGCCAGGCAATCCTCGCCGAAGCGGGCGCCGAGATCGTCGCCCTCCTCGACCAGCAAGGTGACGACCTGCCGGTGGAAGCGGCGGCAGTAAGGGAAAGACTCGCCGCCATCGATAACGATCAGGCGGAAGCGGCCCTGCGCCACTCCCTCGCCGGCACCATCGGCACCGCCATGGAACCGGTATCGCGCCTTGCCGGATTCGACTGGCGCACCGACATCGCCCTGCTCGGCGGCTTTGCCGCCAAGGAGGTCATCGTCTCCACCTTGGGCACCGCCTACTCAATGGGGGAAGTGGACGTGGAGGAGTCGCAGTCGCTGAGCGAGCGTCTCAAGGCGGACGACAACTGGAATAGGGTGGTGGCGGTGGCGGCGATGATCTTCATCATGTTCTACTCACCCTGCTTCGTCACCCTGGTGTGTATCGCCAAGGAGGCCTCGTGGAAATGGGCGGCCTTTTCCATGGGCTTCAACACCATCTTCGCCTTCGCCCTCGCCGTGGCCGTCTATCAGCTGGGCATGTTCTTCGGCCTCGGCTGATCGCCACCCCTGCGGTATCTGAAAAAACGACGGCGGCAGATCCCTCGCAGGATCTGCCGCCGTTGGCGTTTCATGGCTGCCTCGCCGCCCCCGCCGCGCTGCGCCGGGGCACTACTCGATACGGATCGCGCCGATGTCGTCCTGCCCTTCCTCGACCAACCGCTGTGGCCGGCGCTCCTCCGCTTGCCTGCGGGGTCTGCGGTCCTCGACCGGTTCAAAGTCCTCCGACGTTGCGCTCGGCGGAGAGGCAGGGCGCAGCACCTCTGGCGGCCGACGCCGCGGCGGCTCGGTCCGCTCCAGGTCATCCTCGAACGCCCTCTCCACCGCCGGTCTGGCCCTCAAAGAGACCAGGGGGCGCCCCCCTTCCTCTGTCTCGGCCGCCCCGCGCATAGCTGCGATGGGCTGCTTGAAGACAGCCAGCAATCCTTCCTGGGTCTCGAGGATTACCACCAGTTCCCACCCGGCCTTGCCATACTCGTTGAGGGACTGCTCGATCTCCGATTCATCGAGGAAGGTGCCGCCCAACAGCCCTTCTTTCTTCAAATCGTAATGGACGGTCTTATAGCTCCAGCGCATGATACTCTCCACATCTCCCGTATTCCGCAACCATCAGGATTGCGCTCAATTGTTCTCGACCAGCCGGTCGTTGGCGAATACTCCCTCGAAGATCCGCCCGTCAGCACGGACAAGACGGCCTTTGCCGTTGCGCCGGCCGAGCTTGAAGCCACCCTCGTAACGGCTGCCATCGGCTGACATCAGTACTCCTTCGCCATCGGGCAGGTCGTCACGGAACTCTCCCCTGTAGACGCTGCCGTCGGCATAGGTGAGTTCCCCCTGGCCGTTGAAGGCGCCGTTGGCATATTCCCCCTTATAGCGACTGCCGTCGGCGAAGAGATACTCGCCGTTGCCAGAATAGAGATCGTCCTTCAGTTCCCCGACGTAGCGTGTGCCGTCAGGGTAGGAGAAGACGCCATTGCCATGGCGTTTGCCCCGGCGGAAATCGCCCTGGTATTCGCGCCCGTCGTTATAGCGGTAGGTGCCATAGCCATGGAGCTGTCCCTCGGCCATCTCGCCGACATAGCGGTCGCCGCCGGGGAAGTCGAGGGTGCCGGAACCGTGCATCAGGCCTTTGCGGAACGAGCCCCGGTAGCGGCGACCATCAGCGAATACCGCCTGACCCTCACCAGTCAGGAGAGGGCCATTCTGCCGTTCGTAAGCCTTACCGTCCTTGACAAAGGCGGCCGGCGGCAACGCTTCGCCGGCGGCTTCCGGAGCGGGCGATGCACCTCTGGCAGGTTGTTGTGGAGGCACCACTTTTGCCTGCGCTTCAGCCTTGGCCATCGCTTTTGACGTAGCCTCCTCTTCGGCTTTTGCCATAGCCTCGATTTTGGCCATTGCCTCTGCCTTGGCCATTGCCTCCGCCTTGGCCACTGCCTCCGCCTTGGCCGCTGCCTCCGCCTTGGCCATTGCCTCCGCTTTCGCCGCTGCCTCCGCCTTGGCCGCTGCCTCCGCCTTGGCCGCTGCCTCCGCCTTGGCCACTGCCTCCGCTTTCGCCGCTGCCTCCGCTTTCGCCGCTGCCTCCGTTTCGCTTGTCCCGCCTCTCAGCACAGCGACATCGTCTGCCTTCTCCCCTCCTTGTCCTTCCTCGGCTGCGGCTGACGTAGCAGCTTCCTTGCGCTTTTCCTCGGCCGCCACCCTTGCCCTTGGCGGCTCCTCAACTCCCGCCGGCGCCACTACCAGGTCTTCCTCCTCTATCGGTCGGCTCTCGGGGAGCGCGATGGTCTTCTTCACCGTCGCCACCGGCTCGTCCTGCGGCCGACCCTCGGCGAAGCTGCCCTTGAACTTCTTGCCGTCAGCGGCGACCAGAGTGCCACGCCCATGCATGGCGTCGTTATGGAACTCTCCCTCGTAGACACTGCCATCGGCCTGGCGCAGCTTGCCACGCCCCTCGCGGCGACCATCCGCCATCTGCCCCTCGTAGACACTGCCGTCAGCCAGTTCCTGGCGTCCCTCGCCATGGGGCAGGCCACCGAAGAACTCCCCTTCGTAGCGCGCGCCATCCTTCGCCTTGAGAACTCCGCGCCCGTGGGGCAGGCCGTCCTTGAAATCCCCTTCATAGGTTCGCCCGTCACGATAGGCGAGTGTCCCCTTGCCCTGGTATTTGTCATCGACGAAGTCTCCTTCGTAACGATCGCCGGAGGCGTGCTCGAAGATTCCCTTGCCATGGCGGAAGGTGCCCTTCATCTCGCCGACATAGGTCGAGCCGTCGAGGTACTTGCGGGTTCCCTTGCCATCCGGCCTGCCGTCGCGGAATTCGCCCTCGAACCAGGTGCCATCGCTGTAAATGAGCTTGCCCCAGCCTTCGATGATGTCGTTGCGAAATTCCCCCTGGTATTCACGGCCGTCCCCGTAGAAGAGAATGCCACGGCCATGGAACCGCCCGTAGCTGAATTCCCCCATGTACTGGGTGCCGTTGGGTTGGGTGAGGGCGCCTTCGCCGTGGATGACATTGTCGACGAACTCACCGTAGTAACTCCGCCCGTCCGCCCCCCTGAGACGCCCCTCGCCATGGAACTTCCCGGCGCGGAACTGCCCGCTATATTCACTGCCGTCGGCCAGGGACAGTTTGCCTGCCCCCTCGGCCAGCCCGTTTTTGAACTCGCCCTCATAGGTGCGGCCGGCGGTGGCGTAGACCCCGCGGCCATTGCGGCAGTCACCCTCCCGGCACTGGCTCCAGGCCATAGTCGGCACCAGGGCGGCCGAAACGAGCAGCACCGCCCCGCAGCACCACCCACGCCTGCCACTCCGTCCCCCTCTCCTGCTGATCGCTTTCATCGCCTGTTACCTTTCTCGTCATAGGCCCTGCGCACCACCTCGGCGATGATCTGCAGTCCCCGTTCTATGTCATCGTCGCCCTGGGAGTAGGTGACGCGGATGCACTCGTCAGTATGCTGCCACGGCCGCTCCAGGCCTGGGAAGAAATAGTGGCCGGAGACCACCAGCACCCCGCTGTCTTTGAGCCGCTGATAGAGTTCGAGGCTGGTGATGGGCAGGTTTTCGAACCACAGCCACAAAAACATTGCCCCCTCCGGCTTGTGAATACGGCAGGGGATGCCGCGGAAACGCTCGGCCACGGTGGCCACGGCAAGCTCCATTTTTTTGCGGTAGAAGGGCTGGATGAGCCGGTGGCAGAGGGTGGTCACCTCGCCGTCGGCGAACAGCCCCCGCGCCAGCACTGGAGCGAAGCTGATCGGCGTCAGGGCCATGATGGCGTTCATGGCGGTGAGCGCCCGAACCACTTCCGCGGAGGCGATGACGATGCCGGTGCGCAGCGAGGGCATACCCAGCTTCGACAGGGAGAAGCAGAGGATGATCTGCTCGTTCCACATTGGTGCGGCATCGACATAGACCATGCCGGGGAAGGGCAGGCCATAGGCGCTGTCGACGATCAGCGGCACCTCATGGCGGGCGGCAAGTTGCGCCAGACGGGCCAGTTCATCGTCGGTGATGACGTTGCCGGTGGGGTTGGTGGGCCGCGAGACGCAAATGGCGCCAATATCGTCACCGATCTCCAGTTCGTCGAAATCGATGCGATACTTGAACATACGGTCGTCGAGGAGTTCCAGTCGCGGTCGGGTGGCGACGAACATCCCCGCATCGAGGCCGAGGTCGGCATAGCCGATATACTCCGGGGCCATCGGCAGGCGGATCTTCTTGCAACGCCCGTCCTCCATTTCGCCGGCGAAGAGGTTGAAGAGCATGAAGAAGGCGCTCTGACTGCCATTGGTCAGACAGATGTTCTCCGGACCTATATCCCAGCCCTGCTCGCGGCGAAGCAGGGCGGCAAGGGCTTCGACAAAGGTCCTCTCGCCCTGGGGCGGGCCGTAGCCACTGAGCAGACGCAGAAAACGCTGCCGGTTCTCGCCCAGGGCGAGGAATTCACGACGGACGATCTCCTGGAATTCCGGGACCTGCCCGGGGTTGCCCCCGCCCATCATGATCAGCGGCCGACTGCCCGGCGCGGTGGCCTTGCCGAGGTCGTCCATGAGCGAGAGGATTCCGGCATTGCCGGTCATTTTCTTGCCAAAGCGCGTGAATTCCATAGCTTCTTTCGACATGGGCCGAGGTTATGACGGTTGCTGCACCCGCCTGTCGGCGACGAAGCGCGTGGCCCGTACCAGCAGGTAGATGACGATGAGGGAGAAGGCGATCCTTCCCCAGAAGATTCCCCCCAGTTTGCCGCCGATGGCCGCCATGATCAGGGTGTCCTCCACCAGACCGTGGCACAGCCCCATCAGGGCCATGGAGTTGAAGACCTCTTCCCGCGCCAGCTTGCCGCCGGCGGTCTCCCTGGTTATCAGGGCGCCGCCGTAGGCCAGCCCCATGACCATGCCGACCACCGTCAATGGCGCCGCTCGGCCGCTCATGCCGAAGGGGGGCAGCACCGGTGCCAGCAGACGCTCGAGCAGATCGAGCAACCCAATGAGACGAAAAAGACGCATGGCGACGATGATGAAGAAGATCACCACAACGATGAAGAGAAGGTTCTGCAATTGGTCGAGGCCCCAGCTGAGCAGATCGCCGGAGCGCGACTCGGCCTTGAACAGCAGGGTCGCCGGTTCCTGCCACCAGGAGAAGAACAGGCACAGCCGGTTGAGCAGAAAGCCATAGATAATTGCCCCCAAAAGGCGCAGGAGGGCAATGGGCACGAGCTCGGCACCGGCCCGCTTGCTGATGCTCAGCTCAATGGGCAGGGCGTGGGCGATGAGCATCACCGAGCAGAGCACAGTGACCTGGGCGGCGGTCAGCGACAGGCCAGGAAGCAGGGCTGCGAAAACGGCAATGCCACCGTAGAGGCTGGTGAGCATGGCCGTCATCCATACCAGACCAAGCTCGCCAGGCAGGCCGATGAAGCCCATGACCGGCTCGAGGATGACGCTGAACACCGAAATCAAGCCCAACTCCTCGAGAATCTTGGTGGCAATGGCCACCGGCACGATGAGACGGATCAACTCCCAGCTGGTGCGCCAGGTATCGCGGCCAAGATCCCTGGCAAAGGCGAGCAGTTTGTCTTTCTTCGTTCTTTCCATGTCTTCGTTGCTGACCATAGTGGCGGGGACGAGGTCGCGTCAGGCCGTCCGCGACTTGTCTGAAGGTTCTTCGGGGCGTTGTTTGGCGGAAAACAGCTGGCAGTGCAGGCCGGAGGAAAGAAAGACCACCCGCGCCGGGTTGGTCCGACTCTTGAATCCCAAGGCGCGGCAGCCGTAAGGGCGCTGCGGGTCATGGGTGATATAGTAGTGGATGCACTGAAAACAGTTCGGCAAGGTCATGTTCTTTCGCCCGCCCACCGGTGCAGGGGCAGCGGCAGTTGACAAGAAAGAGGCGTGCGGCGCGGCGACATCCCGCCACTGCCCCTCAGCCGCCGCCCTGGTCTTTCGGGTACCAGAAAAACAACAGCCGCCCCGCGCCTTTTTGCGCAGAGAAGCCACCGGCCCCGTATTCGATGGCGACAATGCCGCAGGTCGGCACGTTGCCGAGATCCCGGCCGCAGAGATGGGCAGCGAGGTAACTGATGGTATCGTTGTGTCCCACCAGGAAAACCTCGTCAACGCGGCCGAAGAGGGTGCCGAGAAGCTCATAATGATACTCCTCGCTGCCCAGATAGAGGCCTTCGTCGTAGACGATCCCCTCGACGGCACAACCGACGCCGTCGGCGATGATGGCCGCCGTGCTCCGTGCGCGGACAGCCGGGCTGGAGACGATAAGCTGCGGCACGACGCCGGCCGCAGCCAGTCGCGCCCCCATGGCCTCGGCAGCCTTGATTCCCCGCGTCTTCAGGGGGCGGTGGAAATCCGCAAGACGTTCATCTGCCCAGCTCGACTTGGCGTGGCGGATGAGATAGAGGCGCTGCACGCTACCTCCCCGGTGGCTGTTGCATGAGGCATCCCTCCCTGGCGCCACGCCAGGCGATGCCGCTTCTTTCACTGACTTCTTACACTGAGGGCGACGGCCTGCGCAAGACCAATTGCAGCTTTTTGGGCGCCTCAGGGCGCTCCGGACCTAGCCCCTCTCAACACTCCGGCGATAGAGGCTGAGGTCGATGGCATGCTTGGCGATCTTATCGTAGAAGCTCTTGCGCGAGATACCCAGCCGGGCATGCGCCTGGGCCACCTGCCCTTCGGTTTCGCGCAGCACGGCGATGATGCGCTCCTTCTCGGTGTGGTCGAGGAGTTCCTTGAGAGGCATCTCCCCGCAGGCCTCCACCGCCGGCGGCGGAGCCGTTTTCTCCCGTTCTTCCTGCGGGCTGCCGAGGATGCACAGGCGTCGCACGTAGTTGCGCAACTCACGGACATTGCCCGGCCAGGGCTGGGCGACGATCTCCTGCAGGGTCTCGGGGCTGAAGGGCGGCGGCGCGCTCATTTTACCGTAGCCATACTCCTGGCGAAAGAACTCCACCAGCAGGGGGATGTCCTCGCGCCGCTGCCGCAGGGGCTCGATCTTCACCGGCAGCACGTTGAGACGGAAGTAGAGATCCTGGCGGAAGGCCTCGCGCGCCACCTCCTCTTCCAGTTCCTTATTGGTGGCGGCGATAATCCTTGCCTTGACAGGAATTTCGGCGTTGCTGCCCAGGGGGCTGACCACACGCGCCTCAAGGACCCGGAGCAGCTTGCCCTGCAGGGCTAGGGGCAGGCTGCAGATCTCGTCGAGGAACAAGGTGCCCTCGGCGGCAAACTCGAACTTGCCGATCTTGCGCTGAGTCGCCCCGGTAAAGGCCCCTTTGGCGTGGCCGAAGAGCTCCGACTCGATCATCTCGGCGGGCATTGCCCCCATATTGACGGCGACGAAGGGGCTGCCGGCACGATGGCCGATCTCGTGGATGGCACGGGCCACCAGTTCCTTGCCGGTTCCCGTCTCGCCGTGGATGAGCACCGGGTCGCTCTCAGCCGCCACCGCCTTGATGATGTCGTAGAGGCGGTGCATCGCCGGATGGTTACCGATCAATCCATAGAAACGGGTGAGATCCTGGCGCTGCTCGGCCAGCGAACTGTTGAGGCGGCGGTTCTCCTGAACCAGCCGTCGTTTCTCCACCGCCCGCACCAGACAGGCGCTGAGCACGTCCTCGTCCACCGGCTTCTGCAGAAAGTCGTAGGCGCCGCT
>JANJUM010000223.1 GCA_024710585.1 Desulforhopalus sp. | reverse complement strand
CCGGCGGCACGGCACAGCTGGCCGCCCTTGAGCCGTGAGAGGTGCTTGCGGAGGGTGTTGATGTGGTGGATGGTGGCCCCGCAGGAGAGCAGCAGGCGGGTGGTTTCCTGCTTGTCGGCGAGGCTCAGGCCCTCGGCGGGGGCCGGGCACAGCGCCGAGCCTCCGCCGGAGAGCAGGCAGAGGACGAGGTCTTGCGGTCCGGCCCCGGCCAGCAGGTCAAGGACCGCTGCGGCAGCGGCGACGCCGTTGCCGTCAGGCACCGGATGGCCGCATTCGAGGATGCGGCAGCGGCGCAGCCTGTTTCCATGGCCGTACTTGGTCACCACCAGGCCGCTGGCGATGGCTTCGCCGAGGATGCCTTCGGCCGCGGCGGCCATGGGGGCGGCGGCCTTGCCGATGGACAGCAGCAGCACGCGGCGGCAAGGGTGGCGGAGGGAGGTGGCGGGGGTGCCGGCGCGGAGGCCGTCTTCGCTGAAGTGCAGGGCGCTCTCGACGCATCGTGCCGGGGCGACGGCATGGAGGGCCGCCGAGAAAATCCGTGCAATGCTCTCATCCATGACGGACCTCCGGGGCTGAGGAATTACGGCGATCCGACCGGCAGCGGCGGGGGGCATGGGACCGAGGGCCGAATCTTGCCTCCGACCCCTTTTGCTACAGGCGGTTTCCGACAGTTAGCGGATTCTTTTTCGGGCGATGCCCGCCAGGCCAAGCAGTCCGACACCGAAGAGCAGCATCGTCGCCGGTTCGGGGACGGAGGAAAATTCGCTGAGGTGGCTGATCGCGCCAATGTTGCGAAAGGAAGTGTTCCCTCTTTCCGCCTCAAATCCCATGTCTTTCAAGGATATGACCGCCCACTGCAGATTGCCAGTGTTTTCGAAGAGGAAATGATCGTGTCCGCCGGGCAGTTTTTTGGCGATGCCCTTGCCGATTTTCAGGAGGAAATAGTCGGGGCTGCTGAAAAGGTCGAAGGCGAACAGGCCGGCTTGTTCCTTGATCGCGTACCATTTCCATGGGTTGCCATCGGTGGCGGTATCTCCGGATTCGGTTTTGTAGGAAAACTCCGCCATACCCGGCGCCAGGAAGCCGTTGACCCAGGCGTTCTCCTTGGCCTTGCTGTTGCCGACGGTATTGGAAGTGCGCAGGGTGTCGAGAAGGCCGACCTCGACCGTGATGCCATTGATGTCGATGGTATAGGCCATGGCCTGCGGCGCTATCGCAAAAGCCACGGAGAGTGCAAAAACAAAGAGTAAAATCGTTTTTTTCATGGCAATCCCCTGTGCTGAGAATGAGGGTGTTGCCTATTGTCTAGCAAGAATCGTGCCCGCAGAGAGAAAGCGTGTGAACGGCATTACAGGGTGTTAGTCCTGGCCCGACATGCGGTGATTCCGATTTTACGGAATCCCTGGGATGCTGTTTCCGAAAAAACGGCTTTTCTTGCAGCATAGAGGGGCCGTGCGGCCTTGCGGGCTCGGCACGGAGCGTGACTCCCATTTTGAGCAGATGACAAGCGGAGGCGTGACGCCATGTCAAAAGGATATGAAGAATGTGTGCAGTACAGCGAGATGATCTCCGCGGATGCCTCCGGGCCCTGCCTGGTCTTTCTCCATGAGGGGCTGGGTTGCATCACCATGTGGCGGGATTTTCCACGGCAACTCTGTGGCGCCGCCGGGTGCCCCGGCCTGGTCTACGACCGCCTCGGTCACGGGCGCTCCCCGGCTGCCCCGGGGCCGCGCACCGTGCACTACCTCCACGGCCATGCCCTGGACGAGCTGCCGCGGGTGCTGGAGCGGGCCATCCCCGGGCGGCCTTATGTCCTCGTCGGCCACTCCGACGGCGGCAGCATCGCCCTGCTCCATGCCGCCGAGCGCCCGCCGCTCTTGCGCGGCGTGGTCACCATGGCCGCCCATGTGCTGGTCGAGGGAAAGACTCTGGCGGGCATTGAGGAAGCCTGGCGCCTCTCTCTGCGGGGTGGTTTTGCCGGCCTGGCGCGTCATCACGGCGAGGGCGCCGACGCCCTCTTCCGCGCCTGGGCAAAGACCTGGCTCAGCCCATGGTTCGCCTCGTGGAACATCGAATACGCCCTGCCGTCGATTACCTGCCCGCTGCTGGTCATTCAGGGCGAGAACGACGAATACGGCAGCGAAGAACAGGTGGCGCGCATCGTCACCGGCAGCGGCGGGCCGGCGCGGGCAGCGCTGTTGCCGGGCTGCGGGCATGTCCCGCATCGCCAGCGGGCGGCGGAGGTCGTCGCCCTGATCGTCGACTTCCTTGGAGGCCTCTAAGGCAGCCGCCAACGAGGGGCTATGCGCCTCTTCAGTCCACCGTCACCGTCTTCTCGGGGCCCTCGTCAAGGGTATTGCGCGAGGCCTCGACCTTGATGTAGTGCAGCAGCACCGGGGCGAGAATCATGCCCGGGATGCCCATGAGTTTCTCGCCGAGGAGCAGGCCGAGCAGGGTCAGCCACATCGGGTTCTTGATGCGGTCGCCGATGATCTTTGAATTGAGGAAGAACTCGAGCTTGTGGATGAAGACGAGGAAGCACAGGGCCCAGATGGCCATATGCGGCGAGATGGTCAGCCCGACGCTGATGATGATGGTATTGCTGATCAGATTGCCGATGATCGGCATCAGGCCGCAGAAGAAGGTCAGCCCGGTGATGACCATGGCGAAGGGGTAGTGGTTGTAAAAGAGGAAGACGGCGGTGAGGGCGGTATTGATGGAGGAGATGAGGATCTGTGCCCCGAGCACGGTGGCGAAGCTCTGGTAGAAGGTACTGGCGCGGGCCATGATCTCCGCCAGAGTGCGGTCGTAGAGGTTGTTGCGCACCACCGTCTTCTCCACCTCTTCGGGGGTGCGGGTGTTGATGAAGGCGCCGACGGCGATGACCAGGCCGATGATGAAGGTCACCAGGTGGACGAGGATGAACTGGGTGTACTTGCCGATATTGCCGAGCTTGTCCATGGCGAAGGTCATGGCCTTGCTCTTCAACTCGGCGAAATCGGCGAACCACGGATCGATACCGAGTTTTTCGGCATATCCGATCACCACCGGGATGGAGCGGCGGGCGATTTCCGGGACCTCGGTGACGGCGGTGCGCAAAAAGAGGTAGAAGCCGGTACCGATGGCCGCGAGCAGCACGGCGCCGAGGAGGATGGCCAGCCATTTCTGCCCGCCGAAGCAGAACTTGCGCAGGGCGAAGATGGTGAACAAGCCGGTGAGCAGCAGGGTGGTCAACTCGAGCAGGCCGACGAAAGCCAGGCCGAGGAAGACGATGATATAGGACAGCCGCACGGGGATGTTGCTGGAGAGCAGGATGGGCTGGTAAGGCATGGCGTCGTCCTTCACGGCGGCAAAGCTGACTGAAAGGCACTTCCCCAACTCCCGCGCAACGTTATTCAGTCGGCCGAGGGAATGCAAGGACAAACAGCGGCACCGGCCAAGATGGGGGCGGAGGCGATTACGGCGGCGGGAATGGGGTGTTGCCGAAGCGGTGCCGATGCGGTACAGTTCACCCCCGGCGGACGACCTGGACGTCCTCCCGATCCTTGTCTTCGACAACTTCCAGCGTACATCGTCCTTATGGAGTTTCTGGCTCATCCCGAGTTCTGGGTGGCGGTGGTGAAGATCATCATGATCGATATCCTCCTCGGAGGCGACAACGCCGTGGTCATCGCCCTCGCCTGCCGCCGACTGCCACCGCGGCAGCGCATCCAGGGCATCCTCTGGGGCACCGCCGGGGCCATCGCCCTGCGGGTGGTGTTGATCTTCTTCGCCCTCAGCCTCCTCAGCGTGCCCTTGCTCAAGGTGGTCGGCGCGGTGCTGCTCCTGTGGATCGGCATCAAGCTGCTCTTGCCGGAAGAGGAAGACAAGCACGGCAACCTCGAGGGCAGCGACCGTCTCTGGGGGGCGGTGAAGACGGTCATCGTCGCCGACTTCGTCATGAGCCTCGACAACGTCATCGCCATCGCCGGGGCGGCGGAAGGCTCCGGCGACGAGCACAAGATGGTCCTCGTCGTCTTCGGCCTGCTGGTCAGCATCCCCATCATCGTCTGGGGCAGCCAGCTGGTGGTGCGGCTCATGGACCGCTTCCCCATCGTCATCAACCTCGGCGGCATGCTGCTCGGCTGGATCGCCGGCGAGATGGCCATTGGCGACCCCTTCGTGGTGTCCTATTTCGCCAGCCATTTCGACATGACCATAACCACGTCGGTCCACCATTACGGGGCGGCGGCGGTTGGCGCCATGCTCGTGCTGCTCGGCGGGCGCCTGCTCGCCCGGCGCATGGCCGCGGCGGCGGCGGGGGGGTGGGGCGGGCGGCGCTGCAAGGTCTAGGATTTGCGCGGGGGAAAAGACCATCAAAATAACATATAAAAAAACAAAAGAACAGGGGGCCCAAACTCCTAGAAGGAGGAAACCG
>JANJUM010000216.1 GCA_024710585.1 Desulforhopalus sp. | reverse complement strand
TAGGCTATGATTTCACTGATAACGCCTGCGCCGACGGTACGACCGCCCTCACGAATGGCGAAACGCAAGCCAGCATCCATGGCGATCGGGGTGATCAACTCAACCGACGCGGCAATGTTGTCCCCGGGCATGACCATCTCCACACCCTCAGCCAGGCTGACCACGCCGGTGACGTCGGTGGTGCGGAAGTAAAACTGCGGCCGATATCCGTTGAAGAAGGGGGTATGGCGGCCACCCTCTTCCTTGCTGAGGATGTAGCACTCGCACTTGAACTTGGTATGCGGGGTGATCGACTTGGGAGCGGCGAGAACCTGGCCGCGCTCGATCTCCTCACGCTTGATGCCGCGCAGCAGTGCGCCGATGTTGTCACCAGCCTGCCCTTCGTCGAGCAGCTTGCGGAACATCTCAACACCGGTGCAGGTGGTCTTCTGGGTCGGGCGAATCCCGATGATCTCTACCTCGTCACCAACGTGAACGACACCGCGCTCGATCCTTCCGGTAGCTACAGTGCCACGGCCGGATATGGAGAAAACGTCTTCGACGGGCATGAGGAACGGCTTGTCGACGTCGCGTTTCGGCTCGGGAATATAGGAGTCGATGGCCTCCATCAGGTCCCAGATGCACTTCGCTGAATCAGCGTCCTCGGCATTCTCGAGCGCCTTGAGGGCGGAACCCTTGACAAAGGGAACCTCGTCTCCAGGGAACTCGTATTTGTCGAGCAACTCGCGAAGTTCCATCTCCACCAGTTCGATGAGTTCCTCGTCATCGACCATGTCGCACTTGTTGAGGAACACGACGATTGCCGGAACACCAACCTGACGGGCAAGCAGGATGTGCTCACGGGTCTGCGGCATGGCGCCGTCGGTGGCAGCGACCACGAGGATAGCGCCGTCCATCTGCGCCGCCCCGGTGATCATGTTCTTGATATAATCTGCGTGGCCAGGGCAGTCGACGTGGGCATAGTGGCGCTTTGCCGTCTCGTATTCAACATGCGCAGTAGCGATGGTAATGCCGCGCTCTTTTTCCTCCGGAGCCTTGTCAATTTCGGAAAAATCGGTGAACGTCGCCTGACCTTTCAGCGACAAGACACGGGTAATGGCTGCAGTCAGGGTGGTTTTGCCGTGGTCGATGTGCCCAACCGTCCCTACATTGACGTGCGGTTTTGTCCTTTCAAATTTTTTCTTCGACATGATTTTTCCTCAAGATCCGATGCGTCAGATTCCTCTTATCTTTTTTACAATAGCCTCAGCGCGATTCGCAGGAACGACATCGTACTGAAGAAACTGCATGGTGAAATTCGCCCTTCCCTGGGTAGCGGACCGAATCGAAGTCGAGTACCCGAACAACTCGGCCAAAGGCGCGTGAGCCCGTACTGCCTGCAAATGCCCTTCCGTCGAAACGCCAACCACTTTGCCACGTTTTGCATTGAGATCGGCTATCACATCCCCGATGTATTCCTCGGGGGTGAGAATCTCCACATCCATAATCGGCTCGAGAAGTTTCGGCCTCGCTTCGGCCGTCGCCCTGCGTATGGCCATGGCACCGGCCACACCGAACGCCATCTCCGTCGACTCTTCCTCGTGGTACGACCCGCCAACCAGCGTTACCCTGATGTCGGTCATCGGGTAACCGATCAGGGGACCGGAGTCGAGGCTGTCGACTATACCTTTCCTGATTGAGGCAAGAAACTGTTCTGGCACGGTATCACTGTCAACGGTGCTGACAAATTCGATGCCTGCCCCACGGTCAAGCGGTTCGACCTCGATGATTACATGACCGTACTGACCTTTGGCCCCGGTCAGTTGGTCGAACTTGCCTTCTGCCCTGCAGGTAGCCTCAATGGTTTCCTTGTAGGCTACCTGCGGTTTGCCGACATTGGCGGCAACCTTGAAATCATTAAGCAGGCGATCGATGATGATCTCGAGATGCAGTTCACCCATGCCTGAGATAATCATCTGCCCAGTATCCTTGTTGGTGGATACGGTGAAAGAGGGATCCTCCAAGGCGATTTTCGCCAGGGTCTCGTGCAGCTTCTTCTCTTCCGCCTTGCTTTTAGGCTCTATCGCCACCCCGATTACCGGCTCGGGGAAGTCCATGCTCTCAAGGACGATATAATCGCCCTTTTCGCATAACGTATCACCAGTGGTGCTGAACTTGAGGCCGACAATGGCACCGATATCCCCGGCTGCGATCTCCTGAACTTCCTCACGCTTGTTGGCGTGAAGCTTCATCAATTTAGAGATCTTTTCCTGTTTGTTCTTAACGGGGTTATAGACCTTTTCACCAACACTCAATTTCCCTGCGTAAACCCTTACAAAAGCAAGGTTTTCAACAAAAGAGTCACTCATCAGCTTGAACACCAGACTGGTAAGTTTCTCTTTAGGGTCAGGCTTACGCTGTATACTTTCGCCATCTCCCCCCTGACCGACCACGCTGGGTACGTCGAGGGGCGAAGGTAGAAAATTGACGACCGCATCGAGCAGTGGCTGGACGCCCTTGTTCTTGAAAGCGCTGCCGCATAATACGGGGACGACGCTCAACTCGAGTGTCGCCCGGCGCAACGCCGCATAGATCTCGGGCGCGGTAACCGGTGCATTGTCTAGGTACTTTTCCATGATGCCCTCATCGAAGTCGGCCAACTTCTCCAGGAGCATCAAACGTGCGGCCGTGAACGTATCGTTGTAGGCGGCGGGAATGTCGGTTTCGATGACATCCTGCCCAAGCGTCTGCTCATCAAAGGTGAGCATGCGCTGTTCAATGAGGTCAAGTACACCCTCAAAGGTTTCTTCCTTGCCGAGGGGAAGTTGAACAGGCAGCGGGTTGGCGCCCAGCCTCTCGGCAATCATGCGGACGCATCGATCGAAGTTTGCGCCGACGCGATCCATCTTGTTTATAAAGGCAATTCGCGGAATCCCGTACTTGTCCGCCTGCCGCCACACCGTTTCCGACTGAGGTTCTACACCTCCCACCGCGCAGAAAACCGCTATGGCTCCATCGAGGACCCGCAGAGACCTCTCAACCTCGATGGTAAAATCGACATGCCCAGGGGTGTCGATGATATTGATCTTTTTTTCTTTCCAGTAACAGGTGGTAGCCGCCGAGGTAATGGTTATGCCCCGCTCCTGCTCCTGCTCCATCCAGTCCATGACCGCGGTGCCATCATGAACCTCACCGAGCTTGTAAGACCTCCCGGTGTAAAAAAGAATTCGTTCGGTTGTCGTCGTCTTGCCGGCGTCAATATGGGCCATTATGCCGATATTGCGCACATCCCGCAGTTCATTAAGGGCCGCCATATCACATCTCAAATGTTGTTACGACTCGAGCAGGCCCTTCCCTCCCGGCGACAGCCTCGCTGTAGCCTCGTCAGTTACCAACGATAATGGGCGAAGGCCTTGTTGGCTTCGGCCATACGATGGGTGTCGTCCTTTTTCTTGACCGCAGAGCCACGATTATTAAAGGCATCGATCAGTTCCGCAGCCAGTTTGTCGGCCATCGACTTGCCAGATCTCGACTGAGAGTAGTTGATGATCCAGCGGATCGCCAAGGCGTTACGCCTGGTCTGCCTCACTTCCATAGGCACCTGGTAAGTGGCGCCGCCAACGCGTCGCGACTTGACCTCGACCCGTGGACGAACATTTTCCATGGCGCCTTCAAACACGGTCAGTGCGTCGTTATCCTTGACTTTCTCCTGAACGACATCCATGGCCTCGTAAAAAATTCTCTGGGCGAGGGTTTTTTTCCCTCTCTCCATCAGGCCATTGGTGAATTTGGCGACCAAAACGCTGTTGAAACGCGGATCCGGATCGATGGGACGCCGCTCGATAGTTCTTCTTCGTGACATTTTCAGCCTCTAATCCAGCGAAATCCATCAAGAGGATTTCTTTGCACCGTATTTGGAACGTCCCTGCTTCCTGTTAGAAACACCCAAGGTATCCAGCGTACCGCGAATGATATGATAGCGCACACCAGGAAGATCCTTGACCCTGCCGCCACGAATGAGCACTACCGAGTGTTCCTGAAGATTGTGGCCAATACCGGGAATATACGAGGTCACCTCGATACCGTTGGTCAGCCGCACCCTGGCGACTTTACGCAGAGCGGAGTTGGGCTTCTTCGGGGTGGTGGTATAGACCCTCACGCAAACGCCGCGTTTTTGGGGTGATCCTTTCAACGCTGGAGTGTTGGTCTTCTTGACGGACTGTTTTCGTCCGATGCGAACCAATTGATTTATAGTTGGCATTCTTGTGACTGCTCCTGTTTACAGTTCCTTACAGTGAAAACACTCTGCCGGCGGCACAACTGCCCCACGTTCAAACACGAAAGTGGTAATATTTACCTTGGCGCCGCCAGAGTGTCAAGCGAAAAATCCTTTCAAGCATCTTGCGATTATGCCACCTGGTTGCTGTCGAGACCAGTTCCGGCCGAAATCAACCGTCCCATGATCACATTCTCCTTGAGTCCGGCAAGTTCATCAATCCTCCCGGCAACTGCGGCATTGGTGAGCACTTTGGTGGTCTCCTGGAAGGATGCCGCGGATATGAAGCTCTCCGTGGACAGCGAGGCCTTGGTTACACCGAGCAATAGCGGCTCGGCGACAGCCGGTCTCTTTCCTTCCTGAATGAGACGGTCTCTTTCCTCTTCGAATTTCCACCACTCGACCTGCTCGCCGATCATGAACTTCGAGTCTCCCGAAGAGGTGATCATGACCCTCTTGAGCATCTGTCGGACTATAACCTCGATGTGCTTGTCGTTGATCTTGACACCCTGCAGACGATAGACTTCCTGGATTTCGTTGACCAGGAACTTGGCAAGTTCCTTGACACCGAGTACCGAAAGGATGTCGTTGGGAACGATGGTCCCCTCCATCAAGGCCTCTCCAGCTTGCACATAATCGCCTTCGTGAACGATGATGTGTTTTGACTTGGGAATGAGATATTCCTGTGGCTCGCCATATTCCGGGGTGATGATCACCCGCCGCTTGCCTTTCAGTTCCTTGCCGAAGCTCACCTTGCCGTCGATCTTGGAAATGATCGCCGGATCCTTGGGCTTGCGAACCTCGAAGAGTTCGGCGACGCGCGGCAAACCACCGGTGATATCCTTGGTCTTCGTGGTCTCACGGGGTATCTTGCCAACGATGGTACCTGGCTGGATGACATCGCCCTCGCTGACCGAGATGATCGAGCCCACCGGCAGGCTGTATCGCGCGTAGGTTTCGCTGTCCGGCATTTTCACCGTCTTGCCGCGATCATTCTTCACAGAAATGCGCGGGTTGAGCTGCGAGCCGGTCGAAGTGTGGATAATGACCAGCGAGGACCGCCCGGTGACCGGGTCGACCTTTTCCTGCATGGTCACACCCTCGATAACATCGCCGTACTTGATGATACCGCCAACCTCGGCAACGATGGGGATGGTATAGGCATCCCAATCGGCGAGAATGGTATCGCGGGCGACGACCTCGCCTTCTTTGACGAGTAGCTGCGCACCGTAATTGACCTTGAATTTTTCGCGCTCACGGCCCAGTTCATCCCTCACCGCGATGACAGCGTTACGGTTCATGACGATCTTGGTGCCCTCGGCGTTGGTAACCGAGTGCAGGTTATGAAAGGCAATGGTACCGCCAATATTGGTGCGCAGCTCGGCCTGCTCAACCGATCTGCTCGCCGTACCACCGACGTGGAAGGTGCGCATGGTCAGCTGGGTGCCGGGCTCGCCGATAGACTGCGCGGCGATGACGCCGATGGCCTCGCCAGGG
This sequence comes from Desulforhopalus sp., assembly GCA_024710585.1. Classification (GTDB taxonomy): domain Bacteria; phylum Desulfobacterota; class Desulfobulbia; order Desulfobulbales; family Desulfocapsaceae; genus Desulforhopalus_A. The sequence goes on along the minus strand of JANJUM010000216.1, from coordinate 11,092 downwards.
TTGACCATATGTCCGCGGCCGAGATCACGCCCGTAACAGGCAGCGCAGACTCCGCGCTTTGAGCGGCAGCTGAGCACCGAGCGTATACCGACGCGGTCAATACCGGCAGCGGTAATCTTCTCGACGACGTCCTCGGTAATCTCCTCTCCAGCCTTGACGATGACGGTTTCGGTGAAAGGATCTTCGACATCGTCAAGGGCAACACGGCCAAGAATCCGATCACCCAGGGGAACAATGATTTCGCCTCCGTCCATGAGCGGCTCGGCGATAATGCCGTCAAGCGTCAGACAATCGTGCTCAACGATGGTCGATTCCTGGGCCACATCGACGAGACGGCGAGTGAGGTACCCCGAGTTGGCGGTCTTGAGCGCGGTGTCGGCAAGGCCCTTGCGGGCGCCGTGAGTAGAAATGAAGTATTCGAGAACCCCCAGACCCTCGCGGAAGTTGGCCTTGATCGGCGTCTCGATGATAGCTCCGCTTGGTTTTGCCATGAGGCCGCGCATACCTGCCAGCTGACGGATCTGATCCCTGGAGCCCCTCGCACCGGAATCAGCCATGATGAAGATGGAGTTGAAGCTCGGCCCCTCGACGATTTTTCCATCGCGATCGGCAAATTTCTCAACCTTGATCTCGTCCATCATGGCATTGGCCACATCTTCGGTGACCTTTGACCAGATGTCGACCACCTTGTTATACTTCTCGCCGGAGGTTATCAGACCGTCAGTATACTGCTGTTCGACATCGAGGACGTCCTCCTCTGCCTTGCGCACAAACTCCCCCTTGCTTCTGGGGATCTTCATGTCGTTGATACAGATGGAGATCCCGGCACGGGTAGCGTACTCGTACCCAATGTCCTTGAGCCGGTCGGCGAGGATGACCGTCTCCTTGGTGCCGGCATGGCGATACGTATGGTCAATGAGTTTGGCCAGGGCCTTCTTGGTCAGCACCTTATTGACCTCGGCGAACTGCACTGACTTGGGCAGCAACTCGCCGAGCAGGATGCGGCCGACGGTGGTGTCAACGATCTCGCCATCCCTTCGTACTTTGACTCTCGCCTGGAGATGCACCTGACCGTAATCATATGCGATGATCGCCTCCTCGACACTGCTGAACACCTTGCCCTCACCCTGGGCATTGATGCGGTCTCGGCTCATGTAGTAGAGGCCGAGGACGATATCCTGGGAGGGGATGATGACCGGCTCGCCATTGGCCGGGGAGAGGATGTTGTTGGTGGACATCATCAACACCCGCGCTTCGACCTGGGCTTCAACCGACAACGGTACGTGTACAGCCATCTGGTCGCCGTCGAAATCGGCGTTGAAGGCCATGCACACCAGAGGATGCAGTTGGATGGCCTTGCCTTCGATAAGCAGTGCCTCAAAGGCCTGCATGCCGAGGCGGTGCAGGGTCGGGGCACGGTTGAGCACCACCGGGTATTCGGTGACCACCTCCTCGAGGACGTCCCAAACCTCCTTGACTTCCTTCTCCACCATTTTTCTGGCACTCTTGATGGTGGTCACATAGCCCTTGCTCTCGAGTTTGTTGTAGATGAAGGGCTTGAACAGCTCGAGAGCCATTTTCTTAGGAATTCCGCACTGGTGCAGGCGCAGGTGAGGGCCGACGACGATGACCGAACGCCCCGAGTAGTCGACGCGCTTGCCGAGCAGGTTCTGCCGGAAACGCCCCTGTTTGCCTTTGAGCATGTCCGACAGGGACTTGAGCGGGCGTTTGTTGCCGCCGGTGATGACTCTGCCACGCCGTCCGTTGTCGAACAGTACGTCAACCGCCTCCTGCAGCATACGCTTTTCGTTGCGAATGATGATATCGGGGGCATCGAGTTCGAGCAGGCGCTTGAGGCGGTTGTTACGGTTGATAACCCGACGATAGAGGTCGTTGAGGTCGGAAGTGGCGAAACGGCCACCTTCAAGGGGGACCAGGGGGCGGAGGTCGGGGGGCAACACAGGGATGACTTCGAGGATCATCCACTCTGGCTTGTTGCCGGAATCGCGAAAGGCCTCGATAACGAAGAGGCGCTTGCCGAGTTTCTGCCGCTTGGTCTGCGAGTTGGTGGTGAGCATCTCCTCGCGCAATTGGGCGGAGAGCGCCACCAGGTCCTGGGCGGCGAGCAACTCGCGGATGGCCTCCGCACCGATTCCGACACGGAATGCCTGAGGATGTTCCTCCAGTGCCTGGCGATACTTCTCCTCTGTGAGCAGGGTGCCCACCGGCATCCCATCAACTTTTGACTCAACCACCGCATACTGCTCGAAATAGAGTATTTTTTCGAGCTGTTTGAGGGTCATGTCGAGCACTGCACCAATCTTGCTCGGCAGACTCTTGAGAAACCAGATATGCGCTACGGGAGCGGCAAGTTTGATATGGCCAAGACGCTCCCGCCGCACTTTGGACTGGATGACTTCGACGCCACATTTTTCACAGACGACACCGCGATGCTTCATGCGCTTGTACTTACCGCAATTGCATTCGAAATCTTTCACCGGGCCGAAGATCTTGGCGCAAAACAGGCCATCGCGCTCCGGCTTGAAGGTTCGGTAGTTGATGGTTTCGGGCTTTTTCACCTCGCCATGCGACCAATCCATGATCTTTTCAGGAGAAGCCAGAGAGATCTTGACGCTCTTGAATTTGACTGGAGCTTTCGGTTTTTGAAAAAAATTGAATAATTCTTCCACGAAATCACCTCTCCCTTATGTAAAGGATTGCCCCGGCGACCATTTGCCTGATCGGCAAACTGCAGATCCTTCGCGGTCTGCAACCGGACAAGGACTGACTCAGCCAGCAGTCAGCGACCTCTCCTTATTCTTCTATCAGTTCCATGTTGAGGCACAGGGCCTGCAGTTCCTTGACCAGAACGTTGAACGACTCCGGCAGACCGGTGGTCAGGAAATTGTTGCCCTTGACAATGCGCTCGTACATGGCGGTACGCCCCTCGACATCATCGGACTTGGCGGTGAGGAACTCCTTCAGCGTGTAGGCAGCGCCATAGGCCTCCATCGCCCAGACCTCCATCTCGCCGAGCCTCTGGCCACCGAACTGAGCCTTGCCGCCGAGAGGCTGCTGGGTCACCAGAGAGTAGGGGCCGGTGGATCGGGCATGGATTTTGTTGTCAACCAGGTGATGCAGTTTGAGCATATACATGACGCCTACGGTTACCTTGTTGGCGAAGGGCTCGCCAGTCAATCCATCGTAGAGCTGCACCTGCCCAACCTCGTCGAGCCCCGCCTCGGCGAGGAGCTTTCTGATCGCTTCTTCGGGAGCACCGTCGAATACAGGGGTCATCATATGCAAACCCCTGTGATGACGGCGGGCCCACTCGATGATTTCGCCATCGCTCTTGCCTTCCACCAGGGCCTTGTACTCATGCTCCGAGTAAATGCGCCGCAGTTTGGCCTCTATCTCATCCACCGCGGCGCGACGTGCCATCTCTTCAATCTGCTCGCCAAGTTTTTTGGCGGCAAAACCGAGATGAACCTCGAGCACCTGGCCGACATTCATACGGGATGGAACGCCGAGGGGATTGAGCACGAGATCGACACTGGTGCCATCGGCAAAGAACGGCATGTCCTCTTCCGGCAACAGGCGCGAGACGACGCCCTTATTGCCGTGCCGACCGGCCATCTTGTCCCCGACAGACAGCTTGCGCTTGGTGGCGACATAAACCTTGACCATCTTCACTACCCCTGGGGGAAGGTCGTCGCCCTTGCGCATGCGATCGATAATGCCGTCATAGCGCTCGGCAATGAGTTTGGCCTGTCGGGCGTAGCGCTCGTAGACGGCGTCGATGGCATCGAGGTACTTGGCTCTTTCGGAGAAATCAATATCCCTCAGATTCTCGAAGCCGATCAGTTCGGCATGTTCGGCAGAAATCTTCTTGCCGAGCCTGACGATGATTTCGCCACTGCCATCGACGATATCGGATTTGGCGGTCCGTCCTTCGAGAAGAGCGCCGATCTCGCGGCACACCCCGCGTCGCAGGCTGCGCAACTCATCGATCTTGTCCTGGTTGAGCTTCTCGATCTCCAGATCCTCGATCAGCAGGGAGCGCTCATCCTTATCGACACCTTTGCGTGAAAAGACCTTGGCATCGATAACCACACCGCTGATCCCCGGGGGAACACGCAGTGAAGAATCTTTAACATCCTGAGCCTTCTCGCCGAAAATAGCGCGCAGCAATTTTTCTTCGGGAGAGAGTACCGTCTCACCCTTTGGGGTGACCTTGCCTACCAGCGTGTCGCCGGCCTTGACTTCGGCGCCGATGCGGACGATGCCGGAGTCATCAAGATTACGGAGCGTCTCCTCGCTGACATTGGGAATGTCACGGGTTATCTCCTCTTTGCCGAGCTTGGTATCCCTGGCCATCGTCTCGAAGACTTCGATATGCACCGAGGTGAAGGTGTCCTCCTTGAGAAGACGCTCGTTAATGAGGATGGAGTCCTCAAAATTGAACCCTCGCCAGGGCATGAAGGCGATAGTGACGTTCTTGCCGATGGCCAGCTCACCAGCTTCACAGGACGGACCATCGGCGAGTACCATGCCTTTGTTAACCCGCTTCCCTGGAAGGACGATTGGTCGCTGATTGAAACAAGTGTTCTGGTTGGACTTCTTGTACTTTTCCAGGCGGTAGAGGGCGACACCGGTTTCGAATCCATCGGTACCTGGTTTGTCATACCTGACCACGATACGATTAGAGTCCGACTCTTCCACCACCCCGTCCCCGGCGGCAAGCAGGCAGGCTCCGGAGTCTCTGGCTACATAGCGTTCCATGCCTGTACCGACGAGCGGCGCCGAAGTCACCATGAGAGGAACCGCCTGACGCTGCATGTTCGAACCCATCAGAGCGCGGTTGGCGTCATCGTTCTCGAGGAACGGCACCAGCGATGCGGCGACACTGATCATCTGGTTCGGGGCGATATCCATGTAGGTGACATTGTCGGCCACGGTGGTGATTACCTCGCCGTCTTCGCGAACGATGAGGTTGTCGGGAATGATCTTGTTATTGGTGTCGACTGGAACGAGAGCCGGGGCAATATATTGGTTTTGTTCTTGAAGTGCGCTGAGATAGCGTACCTCATCGCTGAGGATGCGATCACCAACCTTGCGGTAAGGCGTTTCGATGAAACCATAGGGGTTGATGCGGGCGTAGGTGGCCAATGAGACAATCAGACCGATATTCGGCCCTTCAGGTGTCTCTACCGGACAGATACGGCCATAGTGGGTCGGGTGGACGTCGCGGACTTCGAACCCGGCACGTTCCCTGCTCAGACCGCCGGGTCCGAGGGCACTCAGCCTTCTCTTGTGGGTGACCTCCGAAAGGGGGTTGGTCTGGTCCATGAACTGAGAGAGCTGACTGGTGCCGAAGAACTCTTTGATGGCAGCGGAAATGGGTTTTGGATTGACGAGATCGTGGGGCATCAGCGTTTCCACATCCTGGAGGGTCATCCTTTCCTTGATGGCCCTTTCCATGCGCACCAGTCCCATGCGGTACTGATTCTCGACGAGTTCACCAACGGTGCGCACACGCCGGTTACCGAGGTGATCGATATCATCGACGCCACCTTGAGTGTCTTTGAGACGCACCAAGTGGCGAACAGAGTGGATGATATCCTCTTTGGTAAGGGCGCGGTGGGAAATGTCAGTATCGAGACCAAGCTTGGCATTTATTTTGTACCGCCCGACTTCCGAAAGATCATAGAGATCCTGATTGAAGAACAGATTATGGAAAAACGACTCGGCAACCTCAGGGGTAGGCGGGCTGGAGGGGCGCAGCCGCCGATAAATTTCGATCAACGCGTCCTGACTGTTCTTGGCCTTGTCCAACGCTAAAGTTTTGCTGAAAGAATCAGAATATTTGACACCATCGATATAGAGAATCTTGAACTCATCGATGCCATTCGCGGCGAGGGTTTCGAGCAGTGTCTCTGTGAGTTCCGTATTGCATTCGGCGATCACTTCACCGGTCTGTTCGTTGACGATGGTGCTGGCCACAGTTTCGCCAATCAAAGACTCCATGGCGACCGGTAGATAGTTGATCCCCACCGACTCGAGCTTCTTACACAGTACTTTCGAGACCTTTTTACCCTTTTTGGCAAGAATTTCGCCATCGGCAGGATTGATGATATCGAACTCGAGCCGCTGAACTTTGACCAGCTCTGTATCGAAACTGACCTTGTAGTTGTCGCCGTCCTTGATGACTCGATTCGTGGGGTAGAACTCTGCCAGCAACTCCTCGGAGCTGTAGCCGAGTGCCTTGAGCAGTGTGGTCACCGGGAACTTGCGACGGCGATCTATTCGAACATGCAGATAATCCTTGATGTCGAACTCCAGGTCGATCCAAGATCCACGAACAGGAATGATACGTGCTGAATAGAGAAGTTTACCACTGGAGTGACTTTTCCCGTTGTCATGGGTATAAAAAAGACCAGGGGATCGCTGCAGCTGAGAGACGATGACCCGCTCGGTACCATTGATGATGAATACCCCATCACCGGTCATCAAAGGCAGAGAACCAAGGAAGACTTCCTGCTCCTTGATATCACGAATGGACTGAACCCCGGTGCTCTCATCGACATCAAAGGTGATAAGGCGAACGACAATTTTGAGAGGAATCTCATAAGTCATCCCTCTCTGCAGGCACTCGTTGACAGTATACTTGGGTACGCCGAACTTGTACTTGACGAACTCGAGAGAACAGAGTCCATTAAAGTCATTGATTGGAAAGACATTTTTAAGAATGGCTTGCAGCCCATAATCTTCACGGTCATCAGGGTCACGATCCATCTGCAGAAATTTCTCGTAAGAGAGACGTTGCATCGAGATAAGATGTGGCGGTTCCAATATGGTTTCTGCCGTAGCAAAATTCTTTCTCACTCTATCCATGTTGTCCTCGAAATTGCCTTTGAATCGTACTATACTGTTACAATGACCAAGTGGCTTTCGCCCATTCAGTCAGCTCGTGATCTGTCAATGTTCGGATACCGTCAATCGGAGGCGAACACTCGACTGCCGGAAAAAATGCGCGGAGTGGTTTGAAAAGCATGGTGGAGATGATACGTTTCATTCATTGACATGGCGGTGTTCTCCCTTTGCTGAAATTGTCTGCTTCGCCCCACTGCGTCGAACTTTTACACTGCCCTTCACCGGCCTTCGCGCCGCCTCTTCTGTTCTCCTCTCTTTGACTCAGCCACAAAGAACAACACGCCACGAGGCTTGACTCGTAGCGTGTCGCGTGAATCTCGGGTTGCTCAGAGCATGAACAACCCTCTATCATTGGCAACTATTTGATTTCAACAGTTGCACCGGCAGCTTCGATTTTAGACTTAATATCGGCAGCTTCTTCCTTGGATACGGCCTCTTTAAGCGGAGCTGGTGCGGATTCCACCAGTTCCTTGGCCTCTTTCAGACCAAGACCGGTAACGGCACGCACTTCCTTGATGACCTTGATCTTCTCGGCGCCAACACTGGCCAGAATGACGTCGAACTCGGTTTTCTCTTCCTTGGGAGCTTCCTGGGCAGCAGCACCACCAACGGCAGCAACGGCGACCGGGGCAGCAGCGGAAACACCAAACTTCTCCTCGAATTCCTTGATGAGTTCGGACAACTCAAGGACGGACATATTGGCAATAAAATCGATAACGTCTTGCTTGGTAACAGCCATGATAGTTAACCTCTCTGATAGTAGACTACTCTTAGACGAACACGCCGACTTTTAGTTTTCAGCAGCTTCTTTCTTTTCTTTCAAAGCCTGCAGGGCATAGGCGAAAGTCCTCGGCACACCGCTGAGAACCTGAACCAGGCCTGTCGGAACACTATTCCAGGTGGAGAGCAATTGACCCAGGAGAACTTCCTTGGAGGGAAGTTTGGATAGGGCCTCAAGCTTGTCCACACTGATCCTTTCTCCCTCGAGAACAGCGCAGCGGATCTTGAACTTTTCATTGTCACCGGCAAATTTTGTGAGCACTTTGGCCGGTTCGACCGGATCTGAATACGCCAAGACAACTGCGGTGGTTCCAGCGAAATCGCCGCTCAACGCGGCATTGCCAGTATCCTGTACTGCTCTTTTCAGGAGTGTGTTCTTCGCTACCCTTATTTCCGAATTGCAGTTTTTCAATTCCACACGAATTTTGCGAAAATCGGAAACCTTCAAACCACAATAGTCGGCGACAACAGCGAATTTTGCCCGGTTGAACGAGTCGTTCAGTTCCGAGACGATTGTCACCTTTTCATCACGATTCAAAGTACTCCTCCTCGGTTGAATGTTGAGCGGATTGAAAACAGCATGTTCGGCGTCATTTCGTCATGTGATGAAGTCTAAGCACAACATCGACAGAATTTCCATGGACCGTCTCGGCAGGCCGTTCACAAACGATTAAACGACGAGTACCTGCTGTCTTCGACTTAGCCAGTTTTTTTGCCGTAACGACCGGCAAAATCAATTAATAAGCGTCCTTACCGCAATGGGATCGAGCTTGACGCCAGGGCCCATTGTCGATGAGATAGTGATGGACCGTAAATATACACCTTTTGAGGTCGATGGTTTCAGCTGAATGATGCGCTGTATAAAGGCGAGCAAGTTATCGCGCAGCTTATCCGGGCCAAAAGAGAGTTTGCCGATGCCGCCATGTATGATGCCACCTTTATCTACACGGAAGTCCACTTTGCCACCTTTGATATCCTTGACGATATTGGCGACATCGAAGGTTACCGTACCCAATTTGGCGTTAGGCATGAGATTACGCGGACCAAGAATACGACCAATTTTTCCAACAACCCCCATCATATCGGGAGTCGCTACCGTTTTGTCGAATTCGAGCCAGCCTTCCTTAATTTTCTCGACGAGATCATCTCCACCGACATAATCCGCGCCAGCTTCGAGAGCCTCTGCTTCCTTGGGACCCTTGGCAAAAACGAGAACGCGGGTCACCTTCCCAGTACCATGTGGCAGGGCGACAGAGGAACGAATCATCTGGTCGGCATGGCGGGGATCGACACCAAGTTTCATGGCTACATCGAAAGTCTCGTCGAATTTGGCATAGGTCGATTTGAGGACGAGTTCGATGCCGGCGTCAATAGTATGAAGCGCAGTGCGATCAACGCCCTGCAGCTTGTTTTTATAATTTTTCCCTCTTTGCGGCATATCAAGCCTCCTACATTGACAGGAAAGTCTCTCCTGCCTGCAGTAAATTTTTTGTTCTTTATCAGTCGACTACAGTGATCCCTGCGCTGCGCGCTGTGCCTTCGATGATGCGCATGGCGCTCTCAATGTCGTACGCATTGAGATCGGGTTTTTTTAATTCGGCAATCTCACGTATTTTATCTCTGCTGATCTCTGCGACTCGGTCAACCTTGGGATTGCTCGAACCTTTTTTCAGACCTGCCGCTTTCATCAACAGTACCGACGCCGGCGGAGTTTTGGTGATGAAAGAAAAAGAGCGATCCTGATAGACGGTGATTACCACCGGTACAATGGTGTCCCCCATTGACTGGGTTCTGGCATTGAAGCTTTTGCAGAATTCCATGATGTTGACACCGCGCTGTCCAAGAGCAGGACCGATCGGTGGCGAGGGGTTGGCTTTTCCCGCGGGAATCTGCAATTTGATGTAAGCCGTTTCCTTTTTGGCCATGATACAACTCCAAATTGCTGTTGATTACATTTTCCCCGGGCGTTGCCATAATAGAAAACAGCCGGGAAATGAATACAAGGACTACGTATTGGAAACCTGAACGAATTCCAGTTCGACAGGAGTTTCCCGGCCAAAGATCGATACCATGACCCTGACCCGGCCTTTCTCTGGGAAAACCTCGTCGACAACACCTTGAAAATTGGCAAAAGGTCCGTCAATGACCCTGACTGTCTCACCAACATCGAAGACAACTTTGGGCCGTGGCCGTTCCGAACCATCCTGAATCCTGCCGATGATTTTCGCGGCATCGACATCAGATAAAGGCATGGGTGATCGGTCGTCACCTACGAATCCTACCACCCGCGGCATATTGTCGTGGATAGTGTGCCAAGTCTGATCATTGAGATCCATATTGACCAGCATGTAGCCGGGAAAGAACCGCCTCGAGGAGGTTTTTCGAGATCCCTTGATCATTTCAACGACCTGCTCGGTAGGTACAAGTATCTCGCCGAAGGAGTCCTCCAGACCTTCCTTCTTGATTCTTTCCTCAAGGGTCGCTTTAACTTTTTCTTCGAAACCCGAGTGGACTTGAAGGATGTACCATTGCTTTGCCATGTGACCGTGAGAAGAAAAAGTTAAAGGGACTGTGGCGATTCGTGCGTTTTGATCGCCTGGTGGAACTCACCTGATAAGCATGCCGATGAGTTTTCCCAGCAGGAGATCGACACTTCCCAGATAGATAGATACTACCGTGGTAAGAACGATGACGATACCTGCCAACCCTAGGGTCATCTTTTTGTCCGGCCAGACGATTTTCTGGAATTCCGCTTTGACTTCGCCGACAAATTTCTTGATTTGAGCCGGGGAATATGGCGAAGGCTCTTCTTCGTTAACAGCGTTAGTCTTTTTCAACTTTGTGCTTGCCGCCATGCCAGCCTCGTCAGTTCCGCAGCAGTTTCCGTATCGTCAAGCATTCGGGAGCGGAATACAGTTCTTTCAAATAGAATTGGCAGGCCAGGAGGGATTCGAACCCCCAACTTCCGGATTTGGAGTCCGGCGCTCTACCATTAGAGCTACTGGCCTGCTGAAATTTATTTCGTTTCTTTATGGGGCGTATGCCCTTTGCAGAATGGGCAATACTTGCTGAACTCAAGTTTGTTCGGCGTATTTTTCTTATTTTTTGTGGTTGTATAATTGCGACGCTTGCATGTACCGCATGCCAGGGTGATAATGTCTCTCATGCTCTTATCCCATAAGAAAATTGCTCCGCTCCCCCTTTCCTGGGAGCAGAGCAATTTTCACCTTTGGCCATTTAGGCTATGATTTCACTGATAACGCCTGCGCCGACGGTACGACCGCCCTCACGAATGGCGAAACGCAAGCCAGCATCCATGGCGATCGGGGTGATCAACTCAACCGACGCGGCAATGTTGTCCCCGGGCATGACCATCTCC
>JANJUM010000201.1 GCA_024710585.1 Desulforhopalus sp. | reverse complement strand
GCGGGGCCTTCGGCCTGTAGCGGAGAGCGCGGCGCCATCTAGAGAAAATGACAGAAGGGGAGAGCGGGCCATGGCCCGCTCTCCCCTTCTGTCATTTTCTCTAGATGGCGCCGCGCTCTCCGCTACAGGCCGAAGGCCCCGCCTCAACGTCCCCGTCTCCAGGTGACCGCCAACCGCCTACCGGGCAAAGACCACTTTGCAGAAACGGCGTTTGCCGACCTTGAAGAGGATCTCCCCGCTCGGCGGCACCAGCAGACCTACGTCATCGGCCCTTTTGCCATCCATGGTCACCGCCCCCTGGGCAATCATCCGCCGGCCCTCTGAAGTGCTGCTGACCAGCCCTGCCTCGAGCAGCAGCTGCGGCAGCGGTACCGCCTCGGCCGCCGGGCAGCGATAGACGGCGAGGTCGTCGGGAACCCCGCCCTTCTGGAAGACCTTCTCGAAGTTGGCCTCCGCCGCCAGGGCCGCCTCCTGGCCATGAAAACGGGCGGTAAGCTCGCGGGCCAGTTGCATCTTGGCCTCTTTGGGGTGGAGGCCGCCATCGGCGACGCGGGCCTGCAGTTCGGCAATGGCGCGGCTGCTGAGGTCGCTGAGCAGGGAATAATAGCGGAACATCAGCGTGTCGGAGACCGACAGCACCTTGCCGTAGATATTGTCGGCGGACTCGCTGATGCCGATATAGTTGCCCAGGGACTTGCTCATCTTGTTGACCCCGTCGAGGCCCTCGAGCAGCGGCATGGTCAGCACCACCTGCGGCTCCATGCCCCGAGAACGCTGCAGATCCCGCCCCATGAGGACATTGAAGAGCTGATCGGTACCGCCGAGTTCGACGTCGGCCTTCATAGCCACCGAGTCGTAACCCTGAATGAGAGGGTAGAGGAACTCGTGGATGGAGATGGGCCGCCCGGTGTCGAAGCGATTGCGGAAATCCTCCCTCTCCAGCATCCTGGCGACGGTCAGCTCCGAGGCCAGCTTGATCATGTCGATGGAGGTCAGCTTGCCCAGCCAGGCGCTGTTGAACATTACCTTGGTGCGCTCCGGGTCGAGGATCTTGAAGACCTGCTGCTTGTAGGTCTCGGCATTGGCAGCCACCTGCTCGACGGTCAGCGCCTTGCGCGTCTCCGACTTGCCGGTGGGGTCGCCGATCATGCCGGTGAAGTCGCCGATGAGGAAGCAGACGTCGTGGCCAAGATCCTGGAAGTGTTTGAGTTTCTGAATCAGGACGGTATGGCCGAGGTGAAGGTCGGGCGCCGTCGGATCGAATCCGGCCTTGACCTTGAGCGGCACGCCGGTGGCCACCGAGCGCTCCAGTTTTTTGATCAATTCGTCGCGGGCGATGAGGTCGACCGCCCCGCGTTCTATCAATTCCAGTTGTTCGTCAATGGGAAGCATGTAGTCTCTCTTTACTGATACGGTCGGCGGCCTTTAACGGGCGTACTCGACGGCACGGGTCTCGCGGATGACGGTAACGCGAATCTGCCCGGGGTAGGTCAATTTGCTCTCGATGGCCCGGGCGATATCCTGGCTGAGCACCAGCGCTTCCTCGTCCTTGACCCGGTTGGAGTCGACGATGATGCGCAGATCGCGCCCCGCCTGGATGGCGTAGGATTTCTCCACACCTTTGAAATCGTTGGCGATGGCCTCAAGATCCTCGAGCCGCTTGACGTAACTCTGCAGCATCTCGCGGCGTGCCCCTGGCCGAGCCCCGGAGAGGGCGTCGGCGGACTGTACGAGGATGTCGATGACGCTCTGTGGCGGCTGCTCCTCGTGGTGCGCGCCGATGGCATAGACCACCTCGTCCGGCTCGCCGTACTTCTTGGCGAGATCGCGGCCGATGATGGCGTGGGAGCCCTCGACCTCGTGGTCGACCGCCTTGCCGATATCGTGCAGCAGGCCGGCGCGCTTGGCCATCTTGACATCGACGCCCAGCTCCGAGGCCATGATGCCGCACAGGAACGAAACCTCGAGGGAGTGCTGCAGGACGTTCTGCCCGTAGCTGGTGCGGTACTTGAGACGGCCAAGCAAATTGATGATCTCCACGTGCACGCCATGGGCGCCGACATCGAAGGTGGCCTGCTCGCCGGCCTCGCGCATGGTGATTTCCAGGTCCTTGGTGACTTTCTCGACCACTTCCTCGATGCGCCCCGGGTGGATGCGGCCGTCGTTGATGAGCTGCAGCAGGGCCTGACGCGCCACCTCGCGCCGCACCGGGTTGAACCCGGAGAGAATGACCGCCTCGGGGGTGTCGTCGATGATGATGTCGATGCCGGTGGCCGCCTCGATGGCTCTGATGTTACGTCCCTCGCGACCGATGATCCTGCCTTTCATCTCATCGTTGGGCAGGGGCACCATGGAGACGGTGCGGTCGGCGACATAGTCGCCGGCGTATCTGGAGATGGCCAGGGCGAGGATGTTCTTGCCCTTGCGGTCTGCCTCTACGCGTAGTTCATTCTCTATCTTGGCCAGCCGCTTGGCAGCATCCATGCGCGCCTCGCTCTCCATGGAATCCATGAGCATCTTCTTGGCCTCTTCCGGAGTGATGCCGGCCAGCTTGGCCAGTTCATAGCGCCTGGCGTTGGTGAGCTCATCGACGGCGCGATGCTTTTCCTGCCACTCGAGCTCCATCTGCCCGAGCTTGCGCTCCATCTGCAGAATCTCGTTCTGCTTGCGATCGAAGCTGTCCCATTCCCGTTTGAGGCTGTCGCGGCGCTTTTTCAACTGCCGCTGTTCGTCCTTGAGTTCTTCGCGCTCGGCGCGCAACTCTTCTTCCAGAGCCTGCTTGACCTGGAAGGCGGCCTCCTTGCTCTGCAGCAGGGCCTCTTTTTTAAGCTGTTCCGCCTCGGTTATGGCGTTTTCGATGATCTGCTTGCTCTGCAGCTTGATGTTGTTCTCGTTGGTTTCGGCCACCCGCTTGCGCAGATAGAAACCAACCAGCAGGCCGAGGAGGGCTCCCCCGCCGCCATAGAGGAAGGTATACGTCAATGGGGACATAGAGATATCCTATCGTAACGAAGATTGACAGGACAGGGAGGGCGGTACGGCAGCAGGAGGGGAGGGAACTCAGGAAAGGGGCCGACGGCAGCAACCACTTCCGCCGCCATGGCAGTCATTCTCAGACGGGGAAACGGCGTGCGCCTGGTGCACCCACCCTTTCTCGCGTTGCGGGAGTGGCGTGGGCCGTCTCGGCAACCACCGTTCCTTTCAGGGATTCCTGCCAGGGGACTGGCGACGGAGGAAGGGTCTCAGGCCATCTCCCATCCTATCCTGCCACGCCCCGCCAAAGCCGGGAAACCATGCCTGTTCGAGACGAACACCGCAGAAGCGGTGACGGCCGGCATCGCCTGCTTCCCTCCGCCAGGATTGCCTGCGGAGAGCGCGCACCCGCGCAGCCGTTGTCGTCGCTCCTGGTCATCATCTCGAAATATCTTAAAAAGCACTGACGCTTTCCTGAGTTCTCATGTGCCCTGCGGCACCTTTCCGCCACAATCAATCTTCTCTTTATGTTGACCGGCCGGAGGCGTCGTCCTCATGTCCTGCCACACGCCCCGCTCCGGGAAATAAACCATCACCGACATCAGTATCTTCACAGCCCCTTGTCACCGGCTGGACTCGCTGATACCCACCGGGTGTCATTCGGCGACGGTTCCTCTGTACAAACGGGAAAAATTCCCGTCCCGCAAAAAGATCTACCCCACACTGCCGTGTCACCAGGAAAGTTAAACCTAATGAATTAGGTGGGTACCCCATGAAGACTGCAGCGAATTCGCCATGGCGATTTCCCATTGACCTCCAGCGGGGGCACCCTTTTTTTGGGAGTTGGCTCAACACACACTGAGGATCACCAACAGTGCAGGGAGAATTTTCTACCGACTCGATAGCCTTTTCGAGCGCTTCGATGGCATCGGCCGCTGACCGCTGCCATTCTCTGTACCATAGAACAACTGGCCGGGAAGCGGAAGAACCCCGCAACGATTTCCCACATCACCGCGGCCCTATATCCCGGGAACACCTTAAAAATACGAATAACGTCAACTCTTCACAAACTATAGCCCGACTTCGCGGCAAACGAAAGCAAAATTTCTCGGCGCCCTCAGTCGACGAGAAGCTTGGCGCGGATCTCCTCGCTCATGCGCATCATGCGCTGTTCCGTATCCCAGCGATAATCGTCGAAATCCTGTTTCAACTTGACGTATTGCGAGGCGATGTTGAGACAGGCGAGGATGGCCAGTCGCCCCACCGGCAGTGTTCCGGTGGCCTGGGCCGAGTTGTTTTCCACCAACTGTCGGACCAGGGATAGGATCGATTTCAGCTCCTCCTCCGAGGCGGCGGTATAGAACTTGTATTCCTGCCCGAGGAGGTCGAATTTGACCAGCCTTTCGCTATTCGTCATATCACCCACCTGGCGGCGCGAATCCAGCCCGCGGAACCGTCTCCGGCGCCCCGCGAAAGACTAACGGCTAGCAGCTCCGAGGGAAAAGAGATTATGCTGGACGCGTCCCTCTTCCTCGACACGCGGCTCGGCTGCTGCGGCGGCCGGCTTCGTCGGCGGCTCCTCCGTGGCGGCGGGATCATCGTCCTCGGCGACGTCGGCGCCGACCCCTGCCAGCCCGGCCTCCCATTCCTCGATCTGCTCCACTATCCTGCCGACGCGGTCGCTGATCTCGCTGCGCTCTTCCTCCCGGGCCGCCAGGGAGGCACGGAGGTCGGCGATCTCCGCTTCCCTCGCTGCCAGAAGCTCTTCCAGTTGCGCCTTCTCGGCGCGCAGATCGTTGAAACGCGCCAGCAGCTTTTCGACAAACTGCTCCAGGCGACGAAGCTCGTTATCCTGACTCATATCCAAGACTCCTCGATGTTTTTTGTGGTTGCTGAGAATTGCCGCCCCCATCTTCGGAGCAGGTCCTGAACGGGCACGGAGGCGGTATCACCACGCGAGATTCGCGTGGTGTTGGAATATACCATGCGCCATGGGACCTGCAAGCCCTATCACATCCGCGAATAGCTCCACGACAGGGGCCTGGCGTTGTCGTAGGGCATGAAGCCGTGGAAGATACGGGGGTCGTCGTCAAAGACCATGGGGAGAAAATATCTGTCGCCCTCCCACATCGGCAGCTTCATGATCTCGGCGACATCGACCCAGACGAGGTCGCCCTCCTCATTCGCCTGGCGCGGCGTGCCCTGAAAGGACTCGACGCGAAAGATGAACCCGAACCAGTTCTCGCCGTTAGGGCCGAAACCGGTCCAGTTGATGGTGCCGCGCAAGACCGTGTGCACGCAGACGATGCCCGCCTCCTCCTCGATTTCCCGCGCCAGGCAGCGGTAGCAGTCTTCGTCGGGCCGCATCTTGCCGCCCAGGCCGTTGTATTTGCCAAGATGCTGATCTTGCGGACGCCTGTTGCGATGCACCAGCAGGGTGCGTCGCCGGTCCGGCGACAGAATGTAGCCAAGGGTCGCCACGATCGGTGTGTACATGTCTTCCTCCCTAAAAAGGCCGCAGCCGACGCCAGTCTCGGCACGATACCTGTTCCGCTGTTGCCGCCGGTATGCTATAAAGAAGAAATTCCCGCGCCGTCGCCGCTGGCGGCGGTCGCCGAAGCTTACCTTAAAATTTCCGCCATGTCCCTCGATCGCCGTTCCCACATCGCCCTCTTTCTGCTCGTCATCGCGCTGCCCCTGCTGCTTGCGGCGACGACCGCCAGGGCGGCTGCCGCCGACTTCCCGCTTTACCCGGTCATCGCCGACAATGTCCGCTTCTGGGAGAAGATCTATGGCGTCTATTCCCACCGGCAGGCAGTTATACATGACGCGGAAGATTTATCAAAGGTCTACGAGGTGGTCCCACTGGTCGACCCCGAGGAACCCGGGGCGCGACTGCGCAATGCCGCTCTCCAGAAGGCAGCCTGCGAGAAGTACCGCGGCATGCTTGCCAGACTGGCGCAGCAACAGCCGGCCACCAGGGAGGAACAGCGCATCGCCGCCATGTTCCCCGGCAAGGAGGGGCGCCGGGCCATGGCCGCGGCAGCGCAGAACGTACGCAGCCAGACGGGCCTGAAGGAGCGCTTCTACCAGGGTGTGATCACATCGCGCCTCTATCTCGCCGAGATCAGGAAGATCTTCCGTGACTACGGCCTCCCCGAAGAACTGGCCCACCTCCCCCATGTCGAGTCCTCCTTCAACGTCAAGGCCTATTCGCGCGTCGGCGCGGCCGGGCTGTGGCAGTTCACCCGCGAGACCGGCAAGCAGTATATGACCATCGACTCTTCCGTCGACCTGCGGCTCGACCCCATCGCTGCCACCCACGCCGCCGCCCAGTACCTCAAAAAAAGCCACCAGGCCCTGGATAACTGGCCGCTGGCGCTGACCTCCTACAACTACGGCCTCGCCGGGATGATGCGCGCCGTGGCCGAAGAAGGCAACTACGAAGGCGTCTTCAGCCGCTACCGCAAGGGGTATTTCAAATTCGCCGCGCGCAATTTCTACGCCGAGTTTCTCGCCGCGCGCAATGTCGCCACGGAACATGAAAAGGCGCTGCGCTTCGACCGCCCCATGCCCGCGCCACACCGTTACCAGGCCCTCAAGGGAAGCATCTCGCTGCGCGAACTGGCCCGGCACTTCTCCCTCTCCACCGAGACCCTCGCCGAACTCAACCCGGCCTTGCGACCGCCGGTCCTGCGCGGTGAAAAGCGCGTCCCCGGCGGCTATGTGCTGCGGCTGCCGGCCGCTGCCGGCCGGGGCCAGAGCGTCGCCGCCACCCCGGCCCCGGTTCCGGCCCCCGCTGCATCCGCGGTAAAGGACAAGGTCAAGGCGACGCTGACCCATATCGTGCAGCGCGGCGACACCGCCCATGGCATCGCCCGCCGGCACCGCATTTCCCTGCAGAGCCTCATCGAAGCCAACAAGCTCGACTCCCGCGCCACCATCCGCCTCGGCCAGAGCCTGCTCATCCCCGGCAGGAACGAGCCTTCCGACAGCAAGAAGGCCGGCGGCGACAAGCGCATGACCAGCCGCGCTACCCGTCAAGGGCCCGAAACCAGAGCGGGACGGGACGCCTAGAGCATCCTCCCGCTCCAGACACATTTACCCGGAGAACCGCCAGCCATGGATATCACCGCGACCATCGCCGCCTTGAAGAAACGCCCTGATTTCGCCGCCAACGTCGGCATGATGCTCATCCACAACGGCGTCGTCCGCGGCTGGTCGCGCCACGACCACGCCACGGTCACCGCCGTCGAGGTGATCCCGGACCGCGCCAGGATCGAGGAAATCCGCCAGGAGTTCCTCAAATACCCGGGCATCTACGAGATCATCGTCGAGGCCAACGAAGGCCGCCTCGAGCCGGGCGACGACCTCCTCTTCATCCTCGTCGCCGGCGATATCCGCGAACACATCAAGCCGGTGCTCGCCGAGCTGCTCGACCGCATCAAGGCCGAAGCGGTGAGCAAGAAGGAGCTGTCCTCGTAACCGCAGCCACCCCAGGAGACCCTCCCATGCCCGAGGCCGAGAGCTTCATTGCCGCCTACACCGATGTGCAGCCGCTACCGCACATCGTCGCCACCGTGTCGAAGCTCATTGCCGACCAGGAGTCGACGATGAAGGACTTCGAGGAGGTCATTAAAATGGACCCGGTGCTGGTGGCCCGGCTGCTGCGACTGATCAACAGCCCCTACTACGGCCTGGCCCAGGCGGTGACCTCCATCGGCCGGGCAGTGGCCTACCTGGGCATGAAGAACCTCCATAACCTCATTGTCGTCGATGCCATGAAGGCCATCTTCGTCGCCCGCGAGTCGCAGGGGGCCTTCTCGAGAAAGCGGCTGTGGATGCATAGCGCCGCAGTGTCGATCTGCGCCAAGATGGTGGCCGAGCGGATCTTCGCCATCAACGGCGACGACGCCTTCCTCTGCGGCATCCTCCACGATTTCGGCCTGGTGGTCGAGGAACAGGTGGCCGGGGAGTCGCTCCAGAGCATCTGCGCCGCCTGCACTTCCTCCGCCGACCTCCTCCGCCTTGAACGCGAGCAACTCGGCACCGATCACGCCGAAATCGGCTACCTGCTCACCGGCAAGTGGGCGATGGGCACGGCCGTCCGCGAGGCCATCCGCGACCACCACCTGCTCGGGGAGGCGATCAGGCCGCAGAGCCTCACCGGCATCCTGCAACTCGCCGAGTACCTCGCCTGCCGCCTCGGCCATGGCGTGCTGCCCAAGGTCACCCCGAACATCTCCGCCTCCCTCCTCGACCACATGAGAGACAACCTCGACGAATACGAGGTGCTCATCGACGACCTCCCCGAGGAGATGGCCAAAGCGGAAGCCATCTACGGCTAGGAGCGGGCCCATGACCGACCTCTTCGCCGCCGCCGACGCAGCCCATGCCCAGACCCTCCGCCTGCTCGCCGCCGTACGCCACGACCTGCCCGGCCTTGCGGTGGCGGCCCAGGGCGACGACGGCCGCCGGCTGCCCGAAGACGACACCGGCCCACTCCTCGACCCTCTGGCCATCGCCAACCTGCTCCCCCCGGCGGGGACCGACGGAGCGGCGCCGTTCTTTAGCGACGGCGACCACCTCCTCGTTTACCCCCTGCCCCGGCTGCACACCACCCTGGTGGCCGAAGGCCGCTACCGCGACTTTTCCCCCGCCGCCCTGGCCCTGGCCGTCGCTCTTTCAGTTCGCCTCTTTTTCGAGCGCTGCGAGGTCGAGCAGCTGACCAAGAAGCTCGCCATCCAGAAGAACCAGTTCACGCGCAAGTACCAGGTGCTGGAGGAGAAGCACCAGGAGATGCTCGAGGAGGCGCAGAACAGCTACCGCATCATTCAGGAGCAGCAGGAGAACTACTCACGCACCCTGCAGTCGGAGATCGCCAAGCAGACCCAGGAGCTGCGGCGCTCCAAGGCCGAGGCGGAGGCCGCCAACGTCGCCAAGAGCCAGTTCCTCGCCTCGATGAGCCACGAGATCCGCACGCCGATGAACGGGGTCATCGGCTTCACCGACATGCTGCTGGCCACCGAGCTCGACGAGGAGCAGCGCGACTTTTCCCTGACCATCAAACGCTCCGGCGAGTCGCTGCTCGGGCTGATCAACGACATCCTCGACTTCTCCAAGGTCGAGGCCGGGCAGATGACCCTCGAGTATATCGACTTCGACCCGGAGATCACCGCCCACGACGTCTGCGAACTCATCCGCCCGCGGGTCGCCGGCAAGCCCATCGAGGTGCTGTGCCGCATCGACGACCTGCTTCCCGCCAACGTCAAGGGCGACCCCGGCCGCTTTCGCCAGGTGCTGGTCAACCTGCTCGGCAACGCCGCCAAGTTCACCGAAAAGGGCGAGCTCGAGCTGAGCCTCGAGCCCGGCGAGGAGAGCGAGGAGACCATCACCCTGGTGGCCAAGATCCGCGATACCGGCATCGGCATTCCCGCCGACAAGTTCGCCACCATCTTCGAGGCCTTCAAGCAGGCCGACGGCACCACGACGAGAAAATACGGCGGCACCGGCCTCGGCCTGTCCATCTGCAAGCGCATCGCCCTGCTCATGGGCGGCGACGTGTGGGTGGAATCGACGGTCGACGTCGGCACCACCTTCTTCTTCTCGGCGGTGATGAAAAAGTCGACCCTCGCCCAGTCTCCCCCGCCGGCGGAGCGGAACCTGAGGGGCAGGAGGGTGCTGGTCGTCGACGATAACCGCGTCAATAACGAAATCGTCCACGGCATCCTCCGCAAGGGGGGCATGGAAGTCACCACCCTGCTCAATTCCACCGCGGCCATCGCTCACCTCAGAGAGACCGAACAGGCGGGCCTCCCCTATGATGTGGCCATTCTCGACCTGCAGATGCCGCTGCTCTCGGGCTTCGAGCTCGCCACGCAGATCCGCGCCATGGGCACGCCCGCGGCGGCCATCCCGCTGCTCGCCTACACCTCCTCCACCGAACGCGTTGCGCAGCGCTGCAAGGAGGTCGGCTTCACCGCCTTTCTCACCAAGCCGGCGCGGCGCAACATCCTCCTGCGCACCCTGTCGCGCATCCTTGGGGCCAAGGAGGAGATCGAAGACTCCCAGGCGGAGAAGAAGCTGGTCACCCAGTACTCGCTGCGCGAGGAGCTCAAGCAGTCGGTGCGCATCCTCCTTGCCGAGGACAACCCGGTCAACCAGAAGCTGGCGATGATGATGCTCAGCAAGGCCGGCTACAAGGTGACCGTCGTCGCCAACGGCCGCCTGGCGGTGGAGACCTTCGTCGCCGCCCCGGACGACTTCGACACCATCCTCATGGACATCCAGATGCCGGAGATGGACGGCTACGAGGCGACGCGGCAGATCCGCAGCCGCGGCTACGGGGACATCCCCATCATCGCCATGACCGCCAACGCCATGAAGGGCGACAAGGAGCTCTGCCTTGAAGCGGGCATGAACGATTATCTCAGCAAGCCGATCAAGCGGGAGCTGGTCTTCCAGATCCTCGAGCGCTGGCTCAGCCTCGAGACATGAGGGGAACGCGATGAGCGACTCCACCGCGGCGCGGCCCCCCGGGCACGGTTCCGCCCTGGCCCGCTGGGCCGATCGCCCCGCGGGCGGTGACTCGTGGGCCCTCTTCCGGCTGCGCCGCCTCGTCCACCTCATCCTCTTCGCCGTCGGGGAGTTCGTCGGCAACGCCTTGTCCCTGCGCGCCGCCGCCCTCACCTACACCGTCCTCCTCGCCATGGTGCCGATCCTGGCGATGAGCACCGCCCTGGTCAAGGGCCTCGGCGGCGACGACCACCTCCGCCAGGCGGCCTACGGCTACCTGCAGACCCTGGGCATCGAGGGGGCGGCGGCCCTGCCCGGGCCCGGAGAGGCCAACGAGGCCGGGCATCCCTCCCCGCCCGACCTCGGCGGCCACCTGCGCACCGCCGTCGACCAGCTCTTCGCCTACGTCGACCAGACCGATTTCGCCACCCTCGGCTCCTTTGGCGTCGCCGGCATCCTGCTCAGCGTCATCCTCGTCCTCGGCAACATCGAGGAGGCGATGAACGCCATCTGGAAGGTCGGCGGCGGCCGGCCGCCGCTGCGCCGCCTCGCCGACTACCTCACCATCCTCGTGCTGCTGCCGATCTCGGTCAACCTGACCTTCGCCGCCGGCGCCCTGCTGCAGAACCCGGCCCTGCTGTCACGGCTGGAAGCGGCGCTCCCGGTGGCGGCGCTCCAGCCGTACCTGCTCAAGCTGGTGCCGCTCGGCCTGACCACGCTGACCTTCTTCGTCATGTACGTCTTCTTCCCCAACACCCGGGTCAAGAAGCTGCCGGCGCTGCTCGGCGCCCTTCTCGCCGCGAGCCTGTGGAGCCTCGCCCAGAACGTCTACCTGTCGCTGCAACTCGGCGTCGCCAATTACAACACCATCTACGGCTCCTTCGCCACCCTGCCCCTGTTCCTCGTCTGGCTCTATCTCGGCTGGCTCTTCATCCTCGGCGGGGCGCAGGTCGCCTACGCCGTGCAGCACCAGGACGCGCACCGCCTCACCGCCGGCCCCAACGAGCCGGCGCAGAAACTGGCTGCGGCCTTCGCCATCCACGACGCCGTCGCCGCGGCGCACAAGGACGGGCGGCGGCTGTTGGCCGAAGACCTCGCCGCCGTTCTGCCCGAGAGCCAGTACCAACTGGTCGATGAGGTGGCGGGAGGCCTGCTGCGGGCGGGTGTCATCCACCGCTCCAGCAGCGACGGCCGCCTGCTGCCCAGCAGCAACGATACCGCCCTCTGCTACCAGGCGGCGGCCCTGGCCATCCTCGGCAAGGTCGAGGCCGGGACGCCGGGGGAGGTTCAGAGCCGCCAGGTCCTCGACGCCGCCCTGGCGGCAAGCGCCAGCCTCGGCAGGAAAGGCCCCGGCCCCTCTCCCTGAACGGGCCGCGAGGCGGACGAAAGGCTGAAATAATCATTGCCGCCGGGCCTGTTTTTAGGTAATTCGAACCTGCCGCCAGGTGGCGGCGTCTCTTTTGCCCACCGTCAACCAGCATCCCGGAACCGCCATGAAACACCTCCTCGCCGTGGCCCTTGTCCTGCTCGCCGCCCTCCCCGCCTGGGGGCAAGACCCCTTGCGCATCGGGGTATTGCCTATCGAGGACTCCGCGCCCCTCCACGTCGCCCTCGAACAGGGCTTGTATCGTGCGGAGGGGCTCACCGTGGAGCTTGTCCCCTTCCAGAGCGCACTCGAGCGTGACAGCGCACTGGCTGCCGGGGCCATCGACGGGGCCGTGGACGACCCCATCGGCGCCATCCTCTTCGATAAGGGCCAGGGCCGCCTCAAGATTGCCTCGCTCTGCCTCGGGGCGAACCCCGGCGAAGGGGTCTTCGCCATCCTCGCCGCCCCCGGCGCCGCGCTCTCCTCCGTACACGACCTCAAGGGGGTGGAGATCGCCGTGTCGTCGGCGACAATCATCGAATACGTCACCGACCGCCTCCTCGCCGGCCACGGCTTCAAGGATGGAGAAATCAAGAAGATCGAGGTGGTGAAGATGCCGATCCGCATGCAGATGCTGCTCTCCGGGGCGGTCAAGGCGGCCACCCTGCCCGAGCCGCTGGCCTCAATCGCCGTCTCCCGCGGCGCCACCGTGCTGGCCAGCGACGGCAGCGGCGAGGAAAGCCTGTCGCAGACGGTGCTCGTCTTCCGCGATCAGGCCATCGCCCGGCGCAAGGCCGATATCCAGGCCTTCTTCCGCGCCTACCGCCAGGCGGTGCAGGCCATCGGCACCGACCCCGAGCGCTTCCGCGCCCTGATCATCGACACCGGGCGCATCCCCCCCAACCTCGCCAAGGACTACGTCATCCCCCGCTTCCCCGAGCCGCAGCCCTACCCGCAGGCCTTCTACACGCCGATCATCTCCTGGCTGACGGCCAAGGGGCTGGTTGCCGACATCCCCTACCGGGCGATGGTCGCCGACGATGTTCTGCCCTGAAATGCGGCAATGATCACGGTCGACTCGGCCTGTCTCGGCTTCAGCCATGGCGGGGCCACCCTGCCGGTGCTGCACGACATCTCCTTTGCCGTCGCGGAGTGCGACAGCTGCGCCGTCATCGGCCCCTCCGGCTGCGGCAAGACCTCGCTGCTCTTTCTCCTCGCCGGCCTGCTGCGCCCCGACAGAGGCGTGGTGGAGGTGGTCGGCCAGGAGCAGAGCGGCATGATCCTGCAGAACTACGGGCTCTTCCCGTGGAAGACGGTGGCCGAGAACGTCGGCCTGGGGCTTGTGCTGCGCGGGGCGGCCAGGAAGACCGTCGCCGCGACAGTGGAACGGCTCCTCGGCGAGATGGGTCTGAGCGGCTTCGGCGGCCATTTCCCGGGGCAGCTCTCCGGCGGCATGCAGCAGCGCGTGGCCATGGCCCGTGCCCTGGCGGTGGAGCCGCGCATCCTCTTCATGGACGAGCCCCTGTCGTCGCTGGACGCCCTGACCCGCGAGCGGCTGCAGAACCTCATTGCCGAGGTGTGGCTCGGCAAGCGCATCACCATGGTGCTGGTCACCCACTCCATCGAAGAGGCGGTCTTTCTCGGGCGACGCATCGTCGTCCTCGGCGGCCGTCCGGGGCGGGTGCTGCGTCTCGTCGACAACCCCGAAGCCGGGGGCAGCGACTATCGCGACAGCGACGTCTTCTTCCACCGCTGCGTCCTGCTGCGGCAGATCCTCAAAGGAGAGGGCGATGGGCCGGAAACGTGACATCGCCCTGGCCGCCGTCGTCCTCCTCGTGCTGTGGGAGGTGGCCGCCCTCGCCCTGGGCTCCATGGCCCTGCCCCAGCCATGGCAGGTGGCGGTCGACACCGCCCGCCGCCTCGCCGACGGCAGCCTGCTCGACGACCTGGCGATTTCCACCCTGCGCGCCCTGGCGGGCATCGCCCTCGCCCTGGCCACGGCCGTGCCTCTGGGGCTGATGGTCGGCGCCGAGGAGGGTCTGCGCCGGCGGCTGTCGCCCTACATCTACCTGCTCTACCCGGTGCCCCACGTGGTGCTGCTGCCGCTGATCATCATCCTCTTCGGCATCGGCGAGTTCTCGAAGATCTTTCTCATCGCCTTGATCGTCTTCTTCCAGATCCTCGTCACCACCCGCGATGCCGCCAAGAACATCCACCGCAATTACTACCTGGCCATCGAGACCCTGGGCGCCTCGCGGCTACAGGTCTACCGGCACGTCATCCTCCCCGCCACCCTGCCGAAGATCCTCACCGCGATGCGCATCTCCATCGGCACCGCCGTGGCCATCCTCTTCTTCGTCGAGTCCTTCGCCACCACCCGCGGGCTGGGCTATATCATCATGGATTCCTGGGGCAGGGCCGACTACGTCGCCCTCTACAGCGGCATCTCCGCCATGGCTGCCCTCGGCTTCTGCCTCTACCTATTGCTAGACCGCCTCGAACGCCGCCTCTGCCTGTGGACGCTGAGCCACTGAAGGCTGCCCCGGCACATGACGCGGCAGAAGCGGGCGGAGGTCGCACATGGGGAAAATAGCTTTGCAAAATGGCCGGCGACGGCGTAGCCTGATAGAGACTGT
The DNA here is from genome assembly GCA_024710585.1 of Desulforhopalus sp. Lineage (GTDB taxonomy): Bacteria > Desulfobacterota > Desulfobulbia > Desulfobulbales > Desulfocapsaceae > Desulforhopalus_A. The sequence goes on along the minus strand of JANJUM010000201.1, from coordinate 446 downwards.
CCCCTCGCCCGCCACGAAAGGGCAGAGCCGCCAATTGGCAGCGCAGCCATGGGGCCGAACCGCCAGCCTGGTAACAAAAAATTCAGGAACACGATTATGAGCACCATTGTCTTGACCGTAAGCGGCCCCGACCGGGTCGGCATCGTCGATGAAATCACCAGCACCCTGCTCGAACTGGGGGCAAATATCGAAACCAGCCGCATGGCCCGGCTGGGAGGGGAATTCGCCATCCTCATGCTGCTCACCCTGCCCGAGGGCCGCGACGGCCAGCTGCAGGATGCGGTGCAGCGGCTCATCGGCCGCGGCTACAAGGTGACCACCGCCCCGACCAGGGCGGAAGGGGCTTTGCAGCACAGCGGCCGCCCCTACCGGCTCGAGGTGCAGGGCGCCGACCATGAGGGCATCGTCGCCTCCATCGCCCGCACCCTCGCCACCAAGGGCATCAG
>JANJUM010000195.1 GCA_024710585.1 Desulforhopalus sp. | reverse complement strand
CAGACCATCTACCCGATGGCCGACATCGAGCTGCTGCCAATCCTGCGTCGCTCCGGGGTGGACATCAACGTCAAGGAAGTGCAGAAGGACTCCTTCCTGATGACCATCTTCGTCTCCTGGTTCCCGATGCTGCTGCTCATTGGCGTATGGATCTTCTTCATGCGCCAGATGCAGGGCGGAGGCAAGGGCGGCGCCCTTTCCTTCGGCAAAAATCGCGCCCGGCTCACCGAGCAGAGCAACAACAAGGTGACCTTCGCCGACGTCGCCGGCATCGACGAGGCCAAGGAGGAACTGGAGGAGATCGTCGATTTCCTCAAGGACCCCGGCAAGTTTACCGCCCTGGGCGGCCGCATCCCCACCGGCGTGCTCCTCGCCGGCGCCCCCGGCACCGGCAAGACGCTGCTCGCCAAGGCCATCGCCGGCGAGGCCGACGTGCCATTCTTTTCCATTTCCGGCTCCGACTTCGTCGAGATGTTCGTCGGCGTCGGCGCTTCGCGGGTGCGCGACATGTTCGCCCAGGGCAAGAAAAACGCCCCGTGCATCATTTTCATCGACGAGATCGACGCCGTCGGCCGCCATCGCGGCGCCGGGCTTGGCGGCGGCCATGACGAACGCGAGCAGACCCTCAACCAGCTGCTGGTGGAGATGGACGGCTTTGAGAGCAACGACGGGGTGATCATCGTAGCCGCCACCAACCGCCCCGACGTCCTCGACCCCGCCCTGCTCCGCCCCGGCCGCTTCGACCGCCAGGTGGTGGTGCCGGTCCCCGACGTCGGCGGCCGCCAGAAGATCCTCGAGATCTATGCCAGAAAGACCAAGATGGCCGGCGACGTCGACCTGGAGATCCTCGCCCGCGGCACCCCGGGCTTCTCCGGCGCCGACCTGGAGAACCTCGTCAACGAGGCGGCGCTGATGGCCGCCCGCTCCGGGGCCAGGGAGATCAGCACCGAGCTGCTCGACAAGGCCAAGGACAAGATCATGATGGGGGCGGAGCGCCGCTCGATGATCATCAGCGACAAGGAAAAGGCCATCACCGCCTACCACGAGGCCGGCCATGCCCTGGTGGCCTGGCTGCTGGCGGACACCGACCCCATCCACAAGGTGACCATCATCCCCCGCGGCCGCGCCCTCGGGTTGACCATGCAGCTGCCCACCGACGACAAGTACACCCACTCGAGGACCTACCTGGAGAGCACCATCTGCATCCTCTACGGCGGCCGCGTCGCCGAGAAGATCGTCTTCAACGAGATCACCACCGGCGCCGGCAACGATATCGAGCGCGCCTCGGCCATGGCGCGCAAGATGGTCTGCGAGTGGGGCATGAGCGACGAGCTCGGCGCCCTCACCTACGGCAAGAAGGAGGAGCAGATCTTCCTCGGCCGCGAGATCGGCCAGCACCGCGACTTCAGCGAGGAGACGGCGCGGCTCATCGACATCGAGGTCAAGAAGATCATCGACAACGCCATGGCCAGGGTTACCGCCATGCTTGAGGAGCACCGCGACATCCTCGTGCGCATGAGCGAGGAACTGCTCGAGAAGGAGACCATCGTCCTCGCCGATATCGAGGAGATGATCGAGGATCTGCGTCCTGGCAAGTACAGCGAGCAGATCGCCCGGGCACGGGAAGCGCGCCGGCTGGCGACCACCAAGAAGAAGAGCCCGCCCCAGGCCAGGGAACAGGCGGCGGCCGAGCAGAGGCAGGCGGCGCCAGCCACCCCCGCCGAGGCAGGGGCCGCCGAGAAGGCTGCGGAGACGAACGCGGCCGAGCCACCCCAGGACCCGACCGCTGCCACGCCGGCCGGGGACGGCGAGCAGCCTCCCCCGGCACAGGGAGAAAACAGGCCATGAGCGTCGCCCCCCGGGTGAAGATCATGGGCATCCTCAATGTGACGCCCGATTCCTTTTCCGACGGCGGCCGCTTCGACTCCCTCGACAAGGCGCTCTCCCAGGCCGAACGGCTCATCGCCGACGGCGCCGACATCCTCGATGTCGGCGGCGAATCGACCCGCCCCTTCGCCCCGGCGGTGGACACCGCCGAGGAACTGCGGCGGGTCATCCCGGTCATCACAGGGGTGCGCAAAAATCACCGCATCCCCATCTCCATCGACACCACCAAGAGTGAGGTTGCCGAACGGGCCCTCGACGCCGGGGCGGACATCATCAACGACATCTCCGCCCTGCGCCACGACGGGGAGATGGTGGCACTGGTGCGCAAGACGGCGGTGCCGGTGATCCTCATGCACATGCAGGGCAGCCCCTCGACCATGCAGGTCGATCCCCGCTACGACGATGTCGTTGCCGACATCATCGCCTTCTTCCGCGAGCGTGTCGACTGGCTCACCTCCCAGGGGGTGGCACGCCAGCGCCTCATCGTCGACCCAGGCATCGGCTTCGGCAAGACCGTCGCCCACAATCTCTCGCTGCTCAAGCATCTCGACGAGTTCTCCCGCCACCTCGGCCTGCCGGTGCTGCTCGGCCATAGCCGCAAGCGCTTTCTCGGCGAGATCACCGGGGTCAAGAGCGAAGCGGAGCGCGACACGGCCACCGCCGTCGCCGCCGCCCTCTGCGCCACCAAGGACATCGCCATGGTGCGGGTGCATAACGTCGCCCTGACCCGCCAGGCCCTGCAGGTGGCCGAGGCGATGGCCACGGCCGCTTAAGAGGCGACCCGCGCTCATCCCAAGGGGGCCGCCATAGATCTCAGGCGGCGCCCATTTCCAGCGAAGACTCTTTCAGCCCTCGTTTTTCACCACGGAGAACTCGTCGAAGGAGACGAAACGGTAGGTATAGGGGGTGCCGGCGACGCCGATGGCGATAATGTCGCCGTCGCGCAGGGGGATGACGCCGCCATGGTCGTCGCCGCCGACCTCGCTGTCGCCCACCCTGGTGCCGCAGGCGCTGCCGCGATCCACCAGGCAGTACTCCCGCCCGTCACGGCGGATTTCGAAATGCTCCCGCGAGATGTTGAGGCGATGTCCGCGGTCGATGAGGTAAATATCGTTGGTGGGGGCGCTGTTGTCCTTCTTGGGACGCTCGATGCTCTCCAGCCGGCCGTTGATCTTCACCACCCGCGACTCCCTGCCGACCCTGAAGGGAAAGGCGTGGATGACGACCATGGCCCCCTGGCGCGCCGCTGGCGGCACCGCCTCGAGCGCTTCCGGGGTGAGAGCCTGCAACATCGCCTTGGGCAGCATTTCGCTGAGAATCTGTAATTTGTCTGGGGTCTGGTCCATGGGCTCGCCTGGGGTGGAAGTCGTTCGCTGTCCCTGTCAATACCGCGGCAGCATATCGTCTCCGGACACGAATATCAAACCCTTTCTTGCCGCCGCAAGCGGCCGGGATCACGCCTCTATCCACTGAAAAGACCATGAACCTCACCTCCCCATACGCCGAACGGGTCGCCAAGGTGCTGCAGCTTCGCCCGACCCAGGTCGACCAGACCCTGCAGCTTCTCGACGGCGGCGCCACCGTGCCCTTCATCGCCCGCTACCGCAAGGAGCAGACCGGTTCCCTTGACGAAGTGGCAGTCGCCAAAGTCGGCGAGCTCGCCGACAAATTGCAGGAGATCGACAAACGCCGCCAGACGGTGCTCTCCCTCCTCGACGAACGCGGCCAGCTCGACGAGGATCTCGCCGGCAGGCTGCGCCAGGCGGGGAGCCTGGCCGAGATCGAGGATATCTACCTGCCTTTTCGCCCCAAACGCAAGACACGGGCCATGCTCGCCCGCGAGCGCGGCCTGCTGCCGCTGGCCGAGATGCTCCTCGCCGGCCGCTCCCCCCTGCCCCTGGCCGGCTTCATCAACCCCGAATGTGGCGTGGCCGACGAGGCGGCGGCTCTCGCCGGGGCCCGCGACATCATCGCCGAGCAGATCAGCGAACACCAGGCAACGCGCGTGGCGATGCGCCGCCTCTTTCGTCAGGAGGCAGTCCTCGAATCCAAGGGGACGTCCAGCGACAAGGCGGAACGCCACAAATACCGCGACTACGAGGACTGGCGCGAACCGGCCGCCAAGGCCGCCGGCCACCGCATCCTGGCCCTGCTGCGCGGCGCCCGCGAAAAAATCCTCGCGGTGACGGCGCGACCGGCGGAGGAACGGGCCCTGGCCCTATTGCGCCAGCTCCACGTCGACGGCGGACGACAGCGGCAGGAGGTGGTCCGCGCCATCGAAGACGGCTACCGCCGCCTGCTCCTCCCCTCCATGGAGACGGAGCTGCTGGGCGAGCTCAAGGCCCGTGCCGACGAGGAAGCCATCCGCGTCTTCGCCGACAACCTGCGCCAGCTGCTGCTCGCTCCGCCCCTCGGGGAACGCCGTGTGCTGGCCATCGACCCCGGCTACCGCACCGGCGCCAAGGTGGTCTGCCTCGACGCCCAGGGCAAGCTCCTCGAACACACCACCGTCTACCCCACCCAGAGCGACAGGCGGCGCGAGGAAGCAGCACAGGCGCTGCTTGCCCTGGTCGCCAGGCACCGCATCGAGGCCATCGCCGTCGGCAACGGCACGGGCGGCCGCGAGACCTTCGACTTCCTCGCCGGACTCGGCCTCGACCGGGAGATTGTCATCACCTTGGTCAACGAGGACGGGGCCTCGATCTATTCGGCATCGGAATGCGCCCGCCGGGAGTTTCCCGACCTCGACCTCACCGTTCGCGGCGCCATCTCCATTGGTCGCCGCCTCCAGGACCCCCTGGCCGAGCTGGTCAAGATCGACGCCAAGTCCATCGGCGTCGGCCAATACCAGCATGATGTCAATCAGGGCGAGCTGAAAAAGGCCCTGCAGCTGGTGGTGGAGAGCTGCGTCAACAGTGTCGGCGTGGAGCTCAACACCGCCAGCCTCGAGCTGCTCACCTTTGTCGCCGGCCTCGGCCCGTCCCTGGCGGCGGCAATCGTCGCCTACCGTAACGAACACGGCCCCTTCGCCGCACGCAGCGAATTGCTGCGCGTGCCGCGCCTCGGACCCAGGGCCTTCGAGCAGTGCGCCGGCTTCCTGCGCATCGCCGGCGGCAGCAACCCTCTCGACCGCGGCGCCGTGCACCCCGAGCGCTACTCCCTGGTGCGGCGCATGGCCAGGGACCGCGGCGTGAGCGTCGAAGATCTCCTCGCCAGTGAGGAGGCGCGCCAGGGCATCGACCTCGTCGCCTATGTCGACGACCAGGTGGGATTGCCGACCCTGCGCGACATCCTCGCCGAGCTGGCCAAGCCCGGCCGCGACCCGCGCCGGCGCTTCGAGCGTTTCGACTTCGCCGCCGGCCTGCACAGCCTCGACGACCTGCAGGAGGGCATGATGGTGCCGGCGATCATCACCAACGTCACCAAATTCGGGGCTTTCGCCGATATCGGTATCAAGGAGAACGGCCTCATCCACATCAGCCAGCTGGCCGACCGCTTTGTCAAGGAGGCCGGCGAGGTGGTCAAGGTCGGCGACCACGTCGAGGCGCGGGTGGTAAACATCGACCGCGGGCGGCGCCGCATCGGCCTGTCACTGAGAAAAAATTCCTGAATTCTGCCCCTGCGCCATCTCGCTCTTGCCTTGGCGGGGAGAGGAATGGTACATCGGAGGGGGCGCAACGACGCCAGCCCCCTCAGGCGCCTCGGCCCTCCCACGAGCGCCCGGCGGAGAGGCCCGAAAGCGATGCGGAGCACATCATGACCTGCGAAACCCCAGCGACCATCCTCTATATCGAGGACAACCACGCCAACCAGATGCTCGTGCGGTTGATCCTCGAGCGCCGCGCGGGGGTGCGCCTGGTCACCGCCGACACTGGCGCCGGTGGCCTGCAGGAAGCGTGGCGTACGCCACCCGCCCTGGTCCTGCTCGATATTTCCCTGCCCGACATGAATGGCTATGCGGTGCTTGCCGCTCTGCGCAGCCACCCGGACACCAAGGAGGTGCCGGTGGTGGCGATCAGCGGCGACCTGCCGAAGTCGCTGTCCACGCCGGGCTTTGCCCGCTACCTCAAGAAGCCCATCGAGATCGCCCCGCTCTTTCAGGCCCTGGACGACTTCCTCCCCCGCTCCTGAGCCCTCTGCCCGCTTCCCTTTTGCCCAGCCACTTTGGCGCTGTCCTTGGTTGCCGCAGCGCCTGCAGCCAAGGAGCAGCCGAACGCCGCTCGCCATTTGCTGGCTTGGCCTGTCCGTTCTTCGACGCCTTTCGCGCGACAGATCGATACTGCGCCGGCAAAGGTCCAGGGCAGCGGAGAAGCATTACCTCGCCAGCAGGCCTCTTGTCACCTCATCCCGCCTTATTCAGCCGCCATCACGACTGGCGTTACTCACCATGCAGGGGCCTTTGCCGCGCCCGCAGGCGGCCGAGGAGATTTTCGGCGAGATAGAGGGCCAGGCCGCCCCAGATGAGGCAGAAGCCGATGACCCGCGGCCGGCTGAAGTCCTCCTCATAGACGAGCACGCCGATGACCAGGTTGATCGATGGGGCGAGATACTGCAAGAGGCCGAGAGTGGAGAGGGGAATCTGCTGGGCGGCATAGCCAAAAAGCAGCAGCGGCACGGTGGTGATCACTCCCGCCCCGGCAAGGAGCAGCGACCCGCTCAGGCCGATATGGCCAAAAGCGCCGCCGCCGCGCAGTTCCAGGGCAATGAGAAAAAGGACGATAGGCACAAAGAGCACCGCCGTCTCGAGGCAGAGTCCGTCGAGGGCCGGCAGCGGGTTCTTCTTGTGGAGCAGGCCATAAAAGGCGAACGTCACCGCCAGCACCATGGCTATCCATGGGAAACGCCCATAATAGATGGTGAGATAGAGGACGCCGAGGGCGGCGAAGACGATTGCCGCCCACTGCACCGGGCGCATGCGCTCAGCGAAGAAGATCATGCCGAAGAGCACGTTGATCAGCGGATTGATGAAATAGCCGAGGCTGGCCTCGACGATATGGCCGGCCTGCACCGCCCAGATATAAAGGAGCCAGTTGACCGCGAGGAGCAGCGAGGTGGCGCCGAAGGTGCGCAGGTTGCGGGGCTCCCGCGCAGCGCGAAAGAACTGACCGGTACGCCCCAGGGCGATGATCACCGCCAGGGTGAGGACCATCGACCAGGCCATGCGGTGGCCGAGGACCTCGTAGGCCGGCACCTCCTGCAGCAGCTTCCAGTAGGCCGGCAGAACACCCCAGAAGAGATAGGCGACGACCGCAGCCGCCACCCCGCCGTATGCCTTCATCGCTCCTCCCACCGCAAGGGGTCGCGGATAGATGCCATGTTCATTGCGCCGCCAGCAGCCCGCCGGAGAGGGAGTAGTAGACGATATAACCGCCGGCGCCAAGGAGCAGCAGCGCCGAGAGTTTTTGCACGAAAGGCAGCATGCGCCGCAAAGTGCCGACCACCACCCCTTCCTTGACCACGGCGATGCCCAGGGTGAGCAGTTGCATGACCGCCCCCATGCCGAGGATGTAGCCAAGAAACTGCAAAAGGCCGGAGGTGAAATCCCCAGCCGCCATGGAACTGCCGACGACCATGAGAAAGATGGGCAGGGTGCAGCCGAGGGAGGTCGCCCCGAAGGCCAGCCCGAAGAGGAAATAGCCGAGCACAGAGATCTGCCGCGGGTCGCCGATACGCGCCGCCAGACCGACCATGAAGTGCAGGGACAAGGTGCGGCCAAGGAGCATCCAGCCGCCGAGAACGATGAGGAGGATACCGACCACCACCGCCAGCCAGGGCATCACCGCCATCAGGGCGCTGCCGCCAGCGGAGACGACGATGCCGAAGAGGCCGAACAACACGGCAAAGCCGGCGGTCACCGCCATGGCGATCCACACCGCCTTGAACAGCCGAAAGGCCAGGGAGCGATGGCGAAAGCCGCTGTCGTCGGCGCCAAGATAGAGGGTGAGATACACCGGCAGCAGGGCGAAACCGCAGGGGTTGACGGCCGAGACCATACCCGCGCCAAAGGCGTAGCCGAAAGGCAACAGATCGGCGGCCCGGCTCAGCCACTGACTCAACTCCACCTGCAGATCCATAATTCTCCTCTCACAGCAAAGCAGCTTACACCGCCCCCAGACATCCTGGTTGCCACGACTTTCGCCCCCCAGAATCCCCGGGAGGACCGACCATCATACCATATGACAGCAGAAATTTGAAGTTTCCCGCCTCGGCCGCCGCAGGCCTCAACGCGGTTCGTTTGCGAAAGCGCCCTCCCGCGCCTGGGGGAAAAGCCCCATCCGACTGATTGCTCGCCGAAACCTCAGCGGAGCCATCCCCGACCTATGGAAAATACTCATCGCATCGCTTTGCTTTTCTGCTATAGTTGTGCACCCTTTGTCAAGCAGCCATGTCCTTTACCGTCTCGCCCAAGGACACCGTCGCCATGGACGCCAGCCAGGCTTTTGCGCATATCGCAGCGAGCAGACCCCTGCCGCAGCCGTCGCCTTTCGCCCGGCGCCTCGCCCGCCTCTGCGATGGGGCAGATGGGTCGCCGCAATGCTACGACGAGTTGCTGGCCTCCGATCAGGAGTTCTGCCGCGACCTGCTGCGTTTTGCCGCGGGGCCGCTCAGCCGGGAAAAAGAAGGCCCTCCTGCACTGACGCTGCCGATGGTCGCCGCGGATCTCGGCCGCCCGGCGGTGGCCTCTCTGGCCACGCTTTTTTCGCTGCTGCGGGGCAACCGCCACGGCAAGTGCCGCAGCTTCGATTACCAGCGCTTCTGGCAAAAGGCCCTCGCCCGCGGGGCGGCGGCACGGAGGCTGGCCATGAAGGACAGCGAGCCAGGCCCGCTCTTTTTCGTCTACGGTGCGCTGGCCGCCATCGGCGAGTTGGCCCTGGCCACCGCCTTCCCCGAAGAGTACTGCGAGTTGCTTGGCCGCAACCTGCCTCCCGAAAAAATGCCGGCGAGCGAAGAACGGCTCTTCGGCATCAGTTCCCTCGACCTCACCGCGTTGCTCTTTGAGCAGTGGAACCTGCCCACCACCGTCAGGGAGGCCCTGAAAGAACCTTCCCCCCAGCCCGGCGGGCGCAGCCCCTGCCGCCTCACCGTGAAGACCCACCGCATCCTGCGCCTCGCCGAGCATATCGCCAGAATCTGCATGCTCGATCTCCCCCTGGCGGCCACCTTTCTCACCGTCGAGCGGCTGGCCGAGGAGGAGCGCCTGGGAGTGGAAGAGTTCGCCGCGCTGTTCGACCGCATCGTCCTCTCCTGGCAGGCGGCCAGCGACTTCTTCGAGATACCTTCCCTGAGCTGCCCGCCCTACCACCGCATCAAGACCATGGACGATATCGGCCTCGCCGCCGAAAACGACCGCGAGCCCCTGACCCTGCTCCTCGCCGACGACGACCCGATCACCCTGATCTGCCTGGAAAAGGTCCTCAAGGCGCCCCACCGCCGCCTGCTCACCGCCCGCGACGGCCAGGAGGCCCTGGCACTGGCACTGGAAAAACGGCCGCAGCTGCTCGTCACCGACTGGCTCATGCCCGGTCTGAGCGGCATCGACCTGTGCAAGATCCTCCGCAAGACCAGCGTCACCCAGCACACCTACATCGTCGTTCTCACCGGCCGGGAATCCGACGACGAGTTGCTCAAGGCCTTCGACGCCGGCGCCGACGACTATGTCACCAAGCCCTTCAACGCCAAGGTGCTGCAGGCGCGGATCGCCAGCGGCGAGCGGCTGCTGCGCTCGCAGCGCACCATCGCCCACGACCGCGAGACCATCAAGCGCTACGCCGCCAGACTCGCCGCCTCCAACCGCAAGCTGCAGAGCCTGGCCATGAGCGACTTCCTGACCGGCCTGCCCAATCGCCGCAGTGCCCTGCAGCGACTCAAGAACCTCGTCGCCGAAGTACAGCGTTACGACGAGCCGCTGTCCTGCCTGATGATCGACATCGACCATTTCAAGAGTATCAACGACAGCCACGGCCATGACCGCGGCGACCGCGTGCTGCGCCACATCGCCCGGCTGCTCGAAGAAAAGGCCCGCAGTTACGATATGGTCAGCCGCTGGGGCGGTGAAGAGTTTCTGGTCATCAGCGCGCGCAGTTCCGCCGCCGACGCCTTCCAACTCGCCGAGCGGCTGCGTCGCGGGGTGGCCGCCGAGGACCTCGCCGTAGACAAAGGGCTCCGCCTGCGGGTGACCATCTCCATCGGTGTAGCCACCTGGCATCCCGCCTGCCGCAATGCCGGCGAGTTGGTGAAACGGGCCGACCAGGCCCTATACCGGGCCAAGGCCCTCGGCCGCAACCGCGTCGAAGCGGCGTCCTGAGCCTCCCGCCCGGCCCCCCCTCGCCCCACTCCTGACGCTGAAGTATCACCCTGAACCGCTCTTCCGGTAGAACCCTGCGCCGAGAAGGCAGTCGGAATACCAGCAAAGGGTTTGCAGAAGAGCTGCAGGCGTGAGGCCGAGGGCATATCGTTGTAGAGGAAATTGCCCCCTCTCGCTGGCCTGCGGCAGGCCGCCTCAGAAATCTTCGATACGGTTGCCCCGCGAGACGCACTGCTCGACGCCGCGGCAGCAGGCATCGACGGCGCGCAGCATGGCGAGGATCTCCTCGTAGGCCGGATCGCCGGCGCCAAGCTGTTCTTCCGCCCGTTCGAGGAGATGGCTGCCCTGCTGCAGGAAGAGGCGCAGATCGCCGAGCAGTTCCTTGCGCCGGCCGTGCTTCTCCTTCTCCCGCAGCAGCAGGGGAAGGATGCGTTCGATGGAGTGTTCCACCAGGGCATCGCGCGGGGTATTGAATTCCTCCGAGACACGTTCCAGGTTCTCCAGGGTCCGGCGCGAGATGACATAGGTCTTGGGCACCCGCTGCGGGCGGATGCCGACGTTCTCGAACTCCCGGGCGATCATCTGCAGGGCCTGGGTGTCCTCGATGAGATGATCGAAGAGCGATTTCTGCTTGATACCGAGCTGCGCCGCGAGAAGGCTGAGGGCATCGATGGAGCGCTCCGAAAGCTTGAAGGTGGTGCGCACCGACTGGCGGCCGATGAGATCGGCGGCGGTTTCCTCGGAGTATTGCAGGTGAAAGAAGGCTGGGGTCTTGTCGTCCATAGGGGTCGTCCAGGTGGTGAGGGCCGGGAACGCGTCAGAGGCAGGCGAGGCGCGTGGCCGGCGGGGCGTGCCGTCTGTAGCTATTATTACCATTTACAGCCGGGAGATAAACCCTGTAAAGTGCCATCCGCCGTCATTGACAGGAGGGAGCGGAAAAAAGACCCTTGCACGAAGGAGAACGGAAAATGACCGCAGCCGCCGAAGAGCTGGTCGAGATCGTCGACCACGACAACCGCCCCCTGGGCGGGCGGACGAGAGGGGAAATGCGCCAGGCCGGCCTGACCCACCGTGCCTGCTCTATCATCGTCCGCCACAGCGATGGCCGATTGTTCACCCACCGGCGCACCGCCGATAAGGACATCTATCCGGGCTGCTGGGACATCGCCGCCGGCGGCGTGGTCCTCGCCGGCGAGAGCTACGAGGACGCGGCACGCCGCGAGCTGGACGAGGAGCTGGGCATACGCGGCGACCTCGAGTTCCTCTTCGACCACTATTTGGAGAGCGCCGACAACCGCGTCTGGGGCCGGGTCTATCTCTGCCGGCACGACGGCCCCTTCACCCTCCAGGAAAGCGAGATCGCCGAGGGGCGCTTCCTCTCCCTGAGCGAGGCGGCGCGTCTTGCCGAACAGCAGCCGTTCACCCCGGACGGTCTGGAAATCCTCGAAAAACTCACCGAGTCCGATTTCCCCCGCAAGAGGGTTACCTTCTTTCTGCACGGCCTCGACTCCTCCGGCCAGGGAACCAAGGGAGGCTTCTTCGCCGAGCACTTCCCCCATATCCGCCGGCCCGACTTCTCCGGCGGCCTCGAGGAACGGATGGCACGGCTGGAAGGGCTCTGCGCCGACCTGGACGACCTCACCCTCATCGGCTCGAGCTTCGGCGGCCTCATGGCCACCCTCTTCGCCAGATGTCAGCCGCAGCGGGTCTCGCGTTTGATACTGCTCGCCCCGGCCCTCAACTACGGCAACTACCAGCCTCCGGCTGAAACGCTTGCCATCCCCGCCACCCTGGTCATCGGCCGCGACGACACGGTGACGCCGCCGGCCCTGGTGCTGCCCCTGGCGGAGCGCACCTTTGCGCACCTCCACATCGAGGTGGCCGAGGACGACCATATGCTGCACCAGACCTTCGCCAGCCTGCCCTGGCACCGCCTGCTGCTCTAGCGATGGCAGGAATCAGCGAGCGGGCGGGTAATAGCGGCTCGTTCCCATGGCCAGGGGGCGGAAGCGCTTCCTGGCCTCCTCGTTGCCGGCAAGGGCTTCCTGCAGCTCGTGCAGCGGCTGGTCGTAGGCGGTGTCGGCCAGAGGGAAGGTGTTGTAGTGGGTGGGCAATACCTCGGGCCGGCCAAGGTCCTCGTAGGCCTTGACCGCCTCGGCCGGGGTCATGTGGCCATAACTCATGAACCAGATCGGATGGCCATCGCCGATGGGCAGGATGGCAAGACGGAAACGGCCGTATTTTTCTCGGGCACTCCGGAAATAGTCGCCGCCGCCGTAGCCGCTGTCGCCGACGAAATGAATGATACCGCCGGGGGCGACGAGAGTGAAAGCCGCCCAGAGCATCTCGTTGCGGTCGAACAGGGTGCGCCGTGACCAGTGGTGCATGGGGTCGAGGTGGAGTGTCACCCCGGCGGAAAGGGCGGTGCTCTGCCCCCAGTCGTAAGCCTCGACGCGCACCCCCTCCCCGAGA
>JANJUM010000192.1 GCA_024710585.1 Desulforhopalus sp. | reverse complement strand
GGCCCGACCTGAGGGGGCTGATGGAGTGCGTCGGCGGCATCTTCAAGACCGTGTCACGGCTGAACAAAGTGCTGGTCGCCGCGGTCGAGGGGGTGGCGGTGGGCATCGGCACCACCATCTTGCTGCACTGCGACCTGGTGGTCGCCTCGGCCAAGAGCAAGTTCCGCGTGCCCTTCGCCAATCTCGGGGTGGGGCCGGAAGGGGCGTCGAGCGTACTCCTGCCCCTGGCCATCGGTCAGAAGCCGGCCCGCGAGGTCCTGCTCACCGGGCGCTTCTTTTCCGCCGAAGAGGCCCTGGCCTGGGGGCTGGTCACTCAGCTTGCCGAACCCGGTCAGGCCGAGGAAAGCGCACAGCGTCTGGCCGCCGGCCTGCTGAAACAGCCGCAAAGCTCGCTCGTCGCTACCAAGGCGTTGATGCGTTCGTCCCTGCCCGATGTCGCGGCGGTGGTCGACCGCGAGCTGCAAACCTTTGGCGAACTCCTGCAGACTCCGGAAACTTCGGCCAGAATCAAGGCCTTTCTCAAGGGATAGGCGAAGACATCACCGAGCGGGCCTTGGCCCGCTCGGGACCTATCGGCCTTGGTCGATCTTGTTCAATGCCTCCAGGCCGCCTTCCACATAGCGCACCGCGCACCCTTTCTCGGCAAGGCGCTGCTGCAGGGACTGGCTGACCGAACCGCCGCGCACACAGTAGAGGACGACCTCCTGCTCCTCCGGCAGGGACGAGGCCCACTCGTCCACCTCCGCCGGATTTTTCCACGATGCGCCTCCATAGGTCTCTGGCGCCTTCTCAAAATCCTCTTTCCTCCTCACGTCGAGGACGGTAATGACCTTGCCGGAGGCCTGCAGATCGGCGAACTCTGTCGCGGTAATATTCGTCTTCACATTTCTCTCCTTACTAGACGAGTTTCCAGAGAAATCCCAGTCCCGAGCAGGCGGCCAGGACGGTAACCATGCCGAGCTTGCCGTATTTCATGGCAAGAAAGGCCAGGGCTGCAAGGATCAGGCCGAACCAGTCGGCACTGGCCAGGTCGGGGACCGGGACGGTTGCGCCCAGTGCACTGGTGGCATGGACCTGCCCAAAGAGGGCATTCAGCCCGAACCAGAGCGATAAGTTAAGGACGACCCCGACCACGGCGGCGGTGATGCCGGAGAGGGCGCCGTTGAGCAGCCGATTATGGCGGAGCCGTTCGACATAGGGTGCCCCGAGAAAGATCCACAGAAAACAAGGGGCGAATGTCACCCAGACGGTAAGCAGGGCGCCGAGCGTGCCGGCCACATAGGGATTGAGCAGGCCAGGATCACGGAAGGCGGCGAGGAAACCGACAAACTGCACCACCTGAATGAGCGGGCCGGGGGTGGTTTCGGCGAGGGCCAGACCATCGAGCATTTCCCCGGGATGCAGCCAGCCGTAGCTTGATACAGCTTCCTGGGCCATATAGGCCAGCACCGCATAGGCGCCGCCAAAGGTGACCATGGCCAGTTTGCTGAAGAAGAGCGCAATAGTGCTGAATACATGGTCAGGCCCGAGAAAGAGGACAAGCAACAGGACCGGGCCGAGCCAAATCGCGCCCCAGATGACCAGGACCCTGAGGCTGCGGAAAAAGGTCGGGGTAAAGCGGCTGTCCCCATCCTTGTCGAGAAGAAGATCGATCATGCCACCTTCGTCCTTGCCTTGCTTGACCGTGGTATCTCCGCAGATCCAGCTCGGGCACCGCTCACCGAGCCGTCGCGGGCACCAGCTGATGCCAAGATAGCCAAGCAGGCCGGCGGCGACGATCACCGCCGGAAAAGGCGCCTGGTAGAAGAACATGGCCAGAAAGGCCAGGCCGGCGAGAAGTGACAGATATGGGGTCTTGAGGGCCTTGCCGGCAACGCGGAAAACCGCCATGACCACCAGGGCCAGCACCGCCGGTTTCAGGCCGTAGAACAGCGCCTGTACCGCCGCCACTTTCTGGAATCCGGCATAGAGCAGGGTCAGCGCCAGAATGGTCAGCATGCCGGGAATGATGAACATGATGCCCGCCGCCAGACCGCCTCTGGTGCCGTGGAGCAGCCAGCCGATATAGGTCGCCAGTTGCTGGGCCTCGGGGCCGGGCAGGAGATGGCAGTAGTTGAGGGCATGGAGGAAACGGTCGTTGCCGATCCACTTGCGCTCCTCGACGAGCATCCTGTGCATCAGGGCGATCTGTCCGGCTGGGCCGCCAAAGCTGAGAAAGCCGAGTTTCGTCCAAACTTTGAAGGCCTCGCCAAAGGAGATCTGCCGGGAAGTGTCTGTTGCTTTTTTCATCATTTTGTCGTCTCGATCAAGAGATATGGGGGAGGCCGGGGCGGCGAACAGTCGATATCCTCTGTGAGGGTTGTCAGCCAGTACCTGACGAGTCTTCTCCCTGTTCCCCAAACGCCTTATAGAGGAGCAGGTCATAGACGATTTTCAGGCCCCCGGCGATGAAGAAGGGCGCGGCAAAAAGGTGCGGGCTGGCCATGAACAATCCGGCCAGGAGCGGCGATGCCGCCGCCCCCACCGAGCGGGCGACGGTGGTGATTCCCGAGGCCGCCGACCGCTCGTCCGGGGCCACCACCGCCATTGTATACGACTGGCGGGCGGGGACGTCCATCTGTGAGATGGCGGCGCGCAGCAGCAGCATGGCCACTGCCAGCCAGAGATGGGGCATCAGTGGCACCAGGCAGAGCAGGATGTTCGAGGGGATATGGGTATAGACCATGGTGCGCACCAGGCCGATGCGCTCGGCAAGTCGCGTGGCGAGCAGGGCCGAAACCCCGGCGAGGAGGTTGGCGCCGAAAAACAACGAGCCGAGCAGGCCCTCGTCGGCCCCAAAACGGACATGCAGCCACCAGGCGATCATGCTCTGGATGACAAAGCCACCGGCAAAGGCGTCAAGGGTGAACAGTGAGCTGAGCTTGAGTACCACCTTGCGGGAGCGGTGCAGACCCATGAACGCCTTGCTGCGACCTTCCTCTGCCGCGACAGTGCCGCTGACCTCGATATTCCTGTTTAAAAACATGAACAATACCGCCATGGCCAGGCCGCAAACGGCGTATCCGGCCATGATGTGGCGGTAGGCATCGAGGCCGCTCCAGCCCAGCGCCTGCAGCCACTGCGCCAGCCAGCCGCCGGCCAGGGCTCCGGCGGCGGTGGCGAACGAGCCGGCGAGATTGTACCAGCCGAAGATCCTGGTGCGCCTGTGGTCGGCGAGCAGTTGCGACAAGGCCGCCTGTTCGATGGACAGAAAGGGGCCGATCTCTCCCCCGCTCGGGCTGACGATGCCGATGATGGCGGCAAGGGTGATCCACAGCGGATCGGAGGTTGCCAGGAAGACCAAGCCGGAGAGCGCCATCAATATCGCCCCGGAAACCAGCATTTTCTTGCGCCCGACCCGGTCGGCCACCACCGTCACCCCAAGAGACACGGCAATGTCGCCGGCCAGGGTGGCGGAGAGAACCGCCCCGACCCCTGCGGGGCTCAAGCCGGTGGCGGCAAGATAGAGGGCGAGGACCACCGAGATGAAGCCATAGGCAAACAGCCGGATGACCCTGGTGGAAAAGAGCAGAACGATATTGGAAGAAGCGTCATTCATGGCGGATTTCAGGTGTTGCCCCGGACTCGTTTGCCTCTTCCGGGGCGTTGCCGTCAAAGCATCCAGCCCTGGATCTCTTCGTGCAGGGCGAGATAACGCTGCAGCGTGGCGGGATTCTTGCCGTATTTGGGGTAGGTTGTGAGAATCTCGGCGAACCGGCTTTCGGCCATGGCCTCAGTGGCGTCGGGAACGATGCCGTCGCTATAGATATCGACCATGCGATCGGAGTAGACGACAATCTTCTCTTCCGGCGTGCGCAGGGTGTAGTCACGTACCGGAAGGCCGAGTTCCAGAGCCTCCGGGGCGGTCATCCCGCCACGGATATGTTTGAGGATGATCTGGCGGATCTCCTCCTCGAGGCCCAGCTCAGAGGCCATTTGCGCCCCGATCTCGCCGTGTTCCATGCCGTAGGTTTTGGCCTTGCCGAGGTCGTGGAAAATGGCGCCGCGGGCGAGCAGGTGCCTGTTGACGGGGATCTTCACCCGACTGGCAATCTCCAGGGCCTTGCGGGCTACCTCAGTGCTGTGGCTGACTGCCTCCTCGGGACTTCCTGCCTTGATCAGGATGGCGATTTCCTTCATCAGCAGGTCTTCGGCGACGTGGAGAAAAAACTCGTTGACCGCCTCTTCCCCCCAGGTCTTT
>JANJUM010000034.1 GCA_024710585.1 Desulforhopalus sp. | reverse complement strand
AGGCGAGTCTTCAGTCTGATTATGTCGTAGGGATAGAGAATGAGATCGACATTGCGGCAGCAGACGGTGAAACAGGCCACTCCGGGATGGCAGTCAAAACTGAACGGCGTCCCGGCCAGCGGTACCATTCCCTCGGGAAACGTCTTCTCGTCAACCATGCAAGCTCCCTTCCAGAGCGGAGTAGCAAACAAAAAAAAAGCCGGCAGAAACATGCGTTTCTGCCGGCCCTGATACTGTTGTGCTCTGTCAGCTTTCGGCTTTCGGAGCCTCGATTACCTCTTCGTAACCGACCAGTTCGAAGATAGCCATGGCAGCAGCGTCACCCTTGCGAACACCAGTCTGCAGGATGCGGGTGTAGCCACCGTTGCGATCAACGAACTTATCCTTGATGACCGTAAACAGCTTGTCGACAATCGCTTTGCTGCGGATAAACCCGAGAGCTTGACGACGGGCATGCAGGTCGCCGCGTTTGGCAAGCGTGATAAGCTTTTCAGCGATCGGTTTGACTTCCTTAGCCTTTTCCGTGGTGGTGATAATCCGTTCGTGCTCGAAGAGCGATGTCACCATATTCCGAAACATGGCGATCCTGTGGGAGCTGGTCCTGCCCAAACGTTTTCCGGCTTTTCTATGTCTCATCTCGTATCCTCAGCGTCTCGCATCAACAGAGTTTGATGGTATCTGGTTGTCGTTATTGTGTAGGAAGCCGAATCACGGCTTGACTTCTTCCTTTTCGCCCCGCTGACTCGGTGGCACCCAGTTCTCGAACTTCATGCCCA
Organism: Desulforhopalus sp.; assembly: GCA_024710585.1. GTDB lineage: Bacteria > Desulfobacterota > Desulfobulbia > Desulfobulbales > Desulfocapsaceae > Desulforhopalus_A. The sequence goes on along the minus strand of JANJUM010000034.1, from coordinate 13,825 downwards.
GGGTGAGATCCATCTCGGCAAGCAGCGCCTTGATCTCGTTAAGCGATTTTCGGCCGAAGTTCTTTGTCTTGAGCATTTCCTGGTCAGTCTTCTGCGCGAGATCGCCGATATAGTTGATGTCGGCATTCTTGAGGCAGTTGGCCGAACGCACCGAGAGTTCGAGATCTTCCACTGGCTTATCGAGATACGGGTTGAGCGGCTCGAACTCGCGACCAGCATCTGTAGGCACATCCGGCTCGGCATCATCCTCATCGAAGTTGATGAAGATGGTCATCTGCTCTTTGAGAATCTTCGCCGCATAGGCAAGCGCGTTCTCTGGCTTGAGGCTGCCGTCGGTTTCTATCTCCAGGGTGAGTTTGTCGTAGTCGGTCTGCTGTCCGACCCTGGCCTGGGAAACCACATATTGGATCTTCTTGATAGGAGAGAAAATGGCGTCGATGGGAATCTGACCGATGGCGAGGGTCTCCTTGTCCATCTTTTCTGCAGGTTGGTAGCCCTTTCCCCACTCAACGGTAAGTTCTGCTCGAAATTGGATCGCCCCGGTCAGCGTGCAGATGACTTGATCTTTGTTCATCACCTCGACATAACCAGAGGAGCCGATATCTCCTGCATAGACGACGCACGGTCCGGTCTTCTCGATGACAACCTTCTGCGACTCGGCGGAAAACAGCTTCAGCCTCACCATCTTCAGGTTAAGGATGATTTCACTGACATCCTCGAGAATGTCTTTCATCGAGGTAAATTCATGTAGAGCCCCGTCTATCTTCACCGAGGTGATTGCGGCACCCTGGATGGAGGAGAGAAGAATGCGCCGCAGCGAATTACCGATTGTCGCGGCAAATCCCCTCTCCAAAGGCTGACAAATGAATTTCCCGTAGGTGTCGCTGTGCTTCTCTTTGTCAATTTCCAGCTTCTCGGGTTTTATCAGCTCATTCCAATTGCGGTGAAATGGGATTTTTTCATCAGCAGCGTGAGTCATGGATTTCCTTCTTTCGGTCCTTCAGGCTAGATACAATTCACAATTTCTTTAAACGACGAGAGTCGCCTCGGTGTATTCAGATGGCGCAGCGCACATCGCTGCTCATTGAATACACCATGTGGCGACACAACCGTTTACTTGGAGTAAAGCTCGACGATGAGTCGCTCCTGGATCGGCATGGTCACCTCTTCCCGGTTTGGCAGCGCCTTGAGGGTGGCCTTGAAATTGTCCTTATCGAGTTCCAGCCAGCTCGGGACTCCGCGGCGGATCACCGCCTCGAAGTTTTCATTGATGAGGGCGTTTGCTCGGCTCTTTTCCTTCAAAGAAATTACGTCACCAGCCGAAACAAGATAAGAAGGGATATTAACCTTCTTGCCGTTGACGAGAATATGGTTGTGCCTCACCAGTTGCCTGGCCTGATTTCTCGAGGAAGCAAAGCCAACGCGAAACACGGTATTGTCGAGACGCCGTTCGAGAAGGACGAGGAGATTCTCGCCAGTAACTCCACGCTGCTGCTCCGCTTTCTGGAAGAAAAGGCGGAACTGGCCTTCAAGCATGCCGTACATGCTCTTGACCTTCTGCTTTTCGCGCAACTGCACGGCATAGTCGGACTGTTTCTTGAATTTTGCCTGACCATGCTGTCCGGGACCGAAGGCCCTTCTTTCGAAGGAACATTTATCGGAATAGCAGCGGTCTCCCTTCAGGTACAGCTTCAGATTTTCTCTCCTGCAACGACGACAGGCAGCTCCAATATTTCTAGCCAATTTCGATCTCCATTCAGTTGGTAGGTGTTCTATATTTCGCGTGGTCGGCGGGATTATACACGCCGACGCTTAGGAGGTTTGCATCCGTTATGGGGAATAGGAGTAACGTCGTAGATGCGGCTGACCTCCAGCCCGGTGGTGATCAATGCGCGTAGTGCTGCTTCCCTGCCGGGCCCAGGTCCCTTGACTTTCACCTCGACTTTTCTCATGCCGACATCAGTGGCTTTCTTGGCGGCATCAGCAAGGGCGTTTTGTGCGGCGAAAGGTGTAGATTTCCTTGAGCCCTTGAAGCCGAGAACACCGGCGCTGCACCAGGAGACGACGTTGCCCTGCTTGTCCGAGATGGTGACGATGGTGTTATTGAAGGTCGAATAGATAAAGACGATACCTTCCGGAATATTCTTTTTTATCTTTCGTTTTTTTGCGACAGCCATTTCCTGTTTCCCTGTGAGAGATTCGATTATTTACGACGAGCGGCGCCCTTTCTTGGCCCTTTCCGAGTTCGTGCATTGGTCTTGGTGTTTTGTCCGCGGCAGGGAAGTCCCATGCGATGCCTTCTCCCCCGATAGCAGCCGATATCGGTGAGCCGCTTGATATCCATGGACACCTCACGCCGTTTATCACCCTCGACCACATATTCTTCCTCGATGACCTTCCTGATGCGGTTGACGTCGTCGCCGCTGAGATCGTCACTGTTCATGGTGTAGGGAAGATCGACTTTGTCGAGGATTTTCCTGGCGGTGAATAACCCGATGCCATAGATGTAGGTCAGCGCCCGGTCCATGTGCTTATTTTTCGGAAGGTCGATTCCAGCTATACGTGCCAAGGTCTATCTCCTTAATAGAAGTAGGTGGAAAGGATCGAACTGCTCGTCTTATCCCTGCCTCTGTTTGTGTTTTTTAATTTTACAGGAAACGCGAACAACACCGTCGCGCTTGAAAATCTTGCAGTCACTGCAAACTTTTTTAACCGATGCCCGTACTTTCATAATCACCAACTCTCATTTTTTCTTTTTGGCGGTTTTAGCTCGAAACGTCACTCGCCCGCGGTTGAGATCGTAAGGGGAGAGTTCAATCGTCACTCGGTCTCCTGGGAGGATCTTGATGAAGTGCATACGCATTTTCCCGGAAATATGCGCGAGCACCTTATGGCCATTGTCCAATTCAACGCGAAACATAGCGTTTGGCAATGGCTCGATGATGGTGCCCTCTACTTCTATTGCTTCTTCTTTTGCCATAGAGAATCCTGAAAATTCGTAGCTCAACTAAAAAGAGGATATTGTACTACGCTTCTCACCAAATGAGAAGGATTTTTTTTAGTCTCCGTTTTCGATCTGGCTGAGAATCCAGGGACCATTTTCGGTGACTGCCACAGAATGCTCAAAATGAGCACTGAACTTTTTATCTTCAGTGATCACAGTCCACCCATCGCGCAAGACTTTAACCCGGTGGGTTCCCATATTGACCATCGGTTCGATGGCCAGGACCATTCCCGGCTGCAGCCGTGGAGTACTCTCGCCATTATGGAAATTCGGTATTTCCGGAGCCTCGTGAAGGCTGGCACCAATGCCATGGCCGACGAACTGCCTCACCACGGAAAACCCGTGGCTCTCAACATAGCGCTGCACCGCCAGAGAAATATCTCCCACCCTGTTGCCAGGAACGACTTTGGCAATGCCTTGGTAGAGGGCCTCACGGGTGACCTCAATTAACCTGGCGACCTCGTCGGGGACAGGACCGATAGCGACAGTTATTGCCGCATCGCCATAGAACCCTTTGAAACAGACACCAAAATCGATAGAGAGTATATCGCCCTTGCGCAATTTTCTTTTCTTCGAGGGAATGCCATGAACCACTTCCTCGTTGATCGACAGACAGAGAGACCCGGGAAAGCCGCGATAACCCTTGAAGGCGGGGCGTGCGTTCAGAGCAATACAGCTCTCCTCGGCCATCCTATCGAGATCCCAAGTGGTGACACCTGCCTCGACGTTCTTCCTGACAAGTTCTAAAACTGTTGCGACGATGAGGTTGGCATCGCGCATGAGGTGCAGTTCCTCGCGACTCTTGACGAGAATCGAGGACGACTTCTGTTCCTTGGTTGCTCCCCCCACAATTATCGCCGCCCCTGAATTTTCCCTTGTTTCATAAACCCTTCATAATTGCGCATATGCAGATGGGATTCAACCTGGGCGATAGTATCTATACCCACGCCAATGACGATCAACAAAGCAGTTCCGCCGAAATAGAAGGGAATGTTAAACTGAGAAATGAGAATCGTCGGTAGAACGCAGACAGCTGAGAGATAGATTGCCCCAACAACGGTCAGCCTGGTCAATACCTTGTCGATGAATTCTGCGGTACGCTTGCCGGGACGTATTCCAGGAATGAAGCCGCCGTGCTTTTTAAGATTTTCGGCGACATCGTCCGGCTTGAAAGTGACTGCGGTATAGAAGAAGCAGAAAAAGACGATCATCGCGATATAGCAAATATAGTAGTACACCGTGCCAGGCGACATTGCCGCCGACGCCTTCTGGACCCAATCGATCTGAATAAAGCTCCCTATTGTCGCCGGGAACATCATTATCGATGAAGCGAAGATCGGCGGGATAACGCCGGAGACGTTGATTTTCAAGGGAAGATGAGAGCTCTGCCCCCCGTAGACACGACGCCCCACCACCCGCTTAGCGTACTGAATCGGTATTCTGCGCTGTGAAGTCTCGCAGAAGACGATAATTGCAACGACGAGAAACATGAAAGCGACGAGAAAAGGAACAAAGAAAAGCGTGATCTGTCCTGCTTTAATCAATTCGATCGAGTTGACGATAGCCGAAGGAATTGCAGCGACGATACCAGCAAAGATGACCAGTGAGATGCCATTGCCGATTCCTCTTTCGGTGATCTGCTCCCCGAGCCACATGATGAATGCCGTCCCAGAAGTCAGCGTCAACATGGTCAGCAGTTTAAATTGCAAACCTGGATCTAGGACGATCGCCTGACCTCCTGGACCGGTCATACCCTCGAGGCCCGCGGCAATGAAGGTCCCCTGGATGATACTCAAAAGGACTGTACCGTACCGCGTATATTGAGTTATCTTTCGTTGACCGGACTGGCCTTCTTTCTTCAAGGCTTCAAGCTGCGGGACCACCACAGTGAGCAGTTGGATGATGATCGAGGCGCTGATATAAGGCATGATGCCCAGGGCGAAGATGGAGAAATTCTCCAGAGCACCACCGGAGAACAGGTTGAACATGCCGAAGAGGGTTCCCGCCTTTTCGGTAAAAAAGGCCGCCAGTGCCTCGCCGTTGATCCCTGGAGTAGGTATCTGTACACCTATCCTGTAAACCGCCAGCATTATCAGCGTAAAGAGTATACGTCTGCGTAACTCCGGAATATTTGCAGCACTCCGCATTCCACTCATCGTATTATACCTGAAGCCCGTCGCGTTGCGTTGGCAAAGATGTCTACTGTAAACTTCGCGTCGACCAGAAAAAACCCCTTTTCAGGGGTTTTTTATCTTACTGCCTGGAGAACGTTCGTAGTTCGGGTGAACTGGTCAGCTGTGAGAAATCACTGGGTTTCCGCTACGGCGGTGACCACACTGCCACCTGCCTGTTCGATTTTCGCTTTCGCCGCTTCACTGACTTTGTCGACGGTGATCTGCAAGGCTTTGCTAATCTCCCCGTTGGCGAGAATCTTCACCAGCGCGCCTTTTTTGACCAATTTCGCGGCAACAAGAGTATCGACAGTGACGATTTCGCCTGCGGAGAACTGATCAAGCTGCTCCAATGAAACAATGGCGTACTGTTTTTTGAAGACGTTGTTGAAGCCCCGCTTCGGCAGACGACGCTGCAGGGGCATCTGGCCACCCTCGAACCCGGGCTTAACGCCCGACCCGCTTCGCGCCTTGAAACCCTTGTGTCCTCGTCCTGCTGTTTTCCCATGCCCGCTGCCAGGACCCCTGCCGACGCGCTTCTTCTGTTTGGTTGATCCGGGTTGCGGAGCAAGATTGGCTAAGGTCAGCATGTTAGTTCTCCTCGATCCTCACCAGGTGTGACACCTTTCTAATCATGCCGCGCAGTGCGGGGGTGTCTTTCCTGGTCACAGTTTTGTTAAGTTTCGTAAGACCCAAACCGGTCAGAGTGGCATTGAGGCGTTTTGTGCTGCCGATGCCGCTTTTTACGAGAGTGATAGTGATTGTGTCAGCCATCTGAAGACCTATTCGACAAGTAATGATGAATAAAAGCTATTATCCCGGGTTAGATCGACGTTCGGGACTACGCAGTCATCTCTTCCAAGGTTTTGCCGCGAAGCTCGGCAATGCTGCGAGCGGTGCGAAGGTCCTTCAGTCCTGCCAGCGTTGCCTTGACCATATTGTGCGGGTTATGGGAGCCGAGGCACTTGGTGAGGATATTGGATACTCCGGCGGCCTCGAGTACAGCGCGAACCGGACCACCAGCGATGAGACCGGTACCAGCTGAAGCAGGCTTGAGCAATACCTTCCCCGAGCCGAAGGTTCCAACGATCTGGTGTGGAATGGTCGTCTCGGTGAGCGCCACGGAGAACATGCTCTTGCGCGCCTGCTCGACACCTTTGCGAATCGCCTCGGGGACCTGGTTCGCTTTGCCAAGGCCATAGCCGACCTTGCCATTTCCATCACCAACGACGATGATTGCACTGAAGCTGAAACGCCGTCCGCCTTTGACAACCTTGGCGACACGGTTGATAAATACGATTTTTTCTATGAGCTCCTCAGCAGCAACACTTTTGGAACGTTTGAAGTCAGACAAGGGGCACCCCCATAATTGTTAAGGCATTAGAAATCAAGTCCACCTTCACGAGCACCGTCGGAAAGGGATTTTACTCTTCCATGATAAATGCAGCCCCCCCGGTCAAAGGCAACCTTGCTGATGCCCGAGGCCTTGGCCCGTGCCGCGAGGAGGAGTCCCACCTTTTTGGCGGCTTCGATTTTGCCTTTTTCGTCGCCTGCAGCGTATTCCTTGTCGAGGGTCGACATGGAAACGAGGGTACGGCCCGCACCGTCATCGATGATCTGTGCGTAAATATGCTTGTTGCTTTTGTATACTCTCAGTCTGGGGCGTTCGCTGGTGCCGACGATTTTCTTGCGAATCCGTTTCACGCGTTTCGCCTTGGCGACTGTCGAGGGATTAGTCTTTGCCATTGCTCTATACCATGTAGTTGTGGAATCTGATCAATCCGATCCGTTACTTGCCACCGGACTTGCCGACTTTCCTGACGATATGTTCGTTTTCGTAACGGATGCCTTTGCCCTTGTAGGGTTCAGGCTTGCGAATCTGGCGAATTTTCGAAGCGGTCAGACCAAGCAACTCCTTGTCGATGGATTGAAGGACAATTTTGGTATTCCCTTCTACAGTGGCCGTGACAGCTTTGGGCAACGGATAGTCTTTGGCGCTCGAGTACCCTACGTTGAGAGTCAGGGTGGAGCCACTGACGCTCGCCTTGTAGCCTACGCCTTCGATCATCAGCACTTTCGAGAATCCCTCAGCTACTCCAACGATCATGTTGTTGATGAGAGTGCGGGTAAGACCACGGAACGCGCTGGCATTGCCATCGTCGTTGCGGTTGCTGACATGGATGATATTATCTTCAAAGGCTACCGCGACGTCATTATGAATCCGCCGTTGCAGACTGCCTTTGGCACCACTTACCGTGACCATTTGACCGTCAATGTCGATTTTCACCCCGTTAGGAACGGGAATCGGCAACTTTCCAATTCGAGACATACCTTCCTCCGTTTATGGCGAGACTACCAAACCTCGCAGATTACCTCGCCACCCGAATTGAGGGCACGAGCCTTAGCATCGGTAACCACCCCCTTGGAGGTCGACACGATGGCGATTCCCAGACCATTGAGGACCTTCGGGATCTCAGTAACCTTGGCGTAGCGCCGCAACCCGGGCTTGCTGATCCTCTTCAGACCGGTAATAACCGACTCCTTATTGGGCCCGTATTTCAATTCGATCTTCAGCATCTTGCGATCGTTTTCGCCGGCAGTCTCCTGAAAATCATTGATATACCCTTCCTCCTTAAGAACCTTGGCGACATCGACTTTGACGGTGGAGGAAGGCATCTCGACCGTATCGAATTTCACCATAACTGCATTGCGTATCCTGGTCAGCATGTCTGCCAGGGGATCGCTCATCGACATAGCGAACACTCCTTGTTATTCAAAATTGTTACCCGATATGCACCACGATCGAAGTATTCAGCCGTTTACCAGCTGGACTTGGTGACACCGGTAATTTCGCCGCTGGAAGCCAGCTTGCGAAAACAAATCCTGCAAATACCGAACTTGCGGAGAAAAGCCCGAGGACGTCCGCAAAGCGGGCATCGATTGTATTGTCGCGACGAAAACTTTGCTTTCCGCTGAGCCTTTGCGATGATAGATTTCTTAGCCAAACCGACCTCCAAAACGTTATTGAAAATCTTTAATCGAGATAATTATTTTTTAAAGGGCATCCCAAGACGACGGAGGAGAAAGGCCCCTTCGGCATCGGTTTTTGCGGTGGTAACAATTGTTATGTTAAGACCTTTGATTTTATCAATCTTATCGTAATCGATTTCGGGAAAAATAATCTCCTCCTGGACACCCATGGAAAAATTACCTCTTCCATCGAATCCTTTGGAAGAAAGCCCGCGGAAGTCGCGAACCCTGGGCAGCGCGACGTTCACTAGCTTACTGAAAAAATTATACATACGATCGCCGCGTAGGGTGACACAGCACCCGATCGGCATTCCCGCACGAAGCTTGAAAGTGGCGATGGATTTCTTTGCTTTGGTAATAACCGCTTTCTGTCCGGCAATCAGTGTCAGTTCGTTGGCAGCCCCCTCGACAATTTTCGGGTTCTGCACAGCCTCACCCAACCCCATATTGAGGACAATTTTTGTCATTCGAGGAATTTCCATGACGTTTGAATAGCCAAATTCCTCTTTGAGTGCAGGTACGCACTCATTTATATATAGTTCTCTAAGCGTACCCATTTTTACTCCTAGCTCGTCCTTGTGGTTTTACTTTGCTTTATTTTCGATGGTTCCACCGCAACTCTTGCACGTCCGAACCTTGGTGCCGTTTTCGAGAGTCTTCATGGCAATGCGGCCGGTCTTAGTGCACTCGGGACAAATCAACTGGAGGTTGGAAACGTGGACCGGTGCTTCCTTTTCAACGATCTGCCCCTGCTGGTTCATTTCCCGCGGTTTGGTGTGCCGTTTGACCATGTTGATGCGCTCGACAACAGCCTTGTCCTCGTCTCTGAGAACACGCAGCACTTTGCCGACCCTGCCTTTGTCCTTGCCAGTAATAACTTCGACCTGATCGTTTTTCCGCAGGTACGTTTTCCCCTGTCTCATCGTTTTACCTTATGATGTCTGTAGTATTCCGCCCAAGAGGTTCTCGGACAGCTTTAAAGCGCTTCCGGGGCAAGAGAAATGATCTTCATGAACCCTTGATTGCGAAGTTCACGGGCTACCGGGCCAAAGATACGCGTTCCCACCGGCTCGCCTGAGGCGGCCAGCATGACGGCGGCATTATCGTCGAAGCGAACCCAAGTGTCATCGGGACGTTTCATCTCTTTCTTCGTGCGTACGATGACCGCCTTCATGACATCGCCTTTCTTTACTTTGGCGTTGGGTATCGCTTCTTTTACAGTTACCACGATGACATCGCCAATGGAGGCGTATCTCTTTCCGGTGCCGCCGAGAACCCGGATACACAGCACCTTCTTGGCTCCTGAGTTGTCCGCGACATTCAGTACAGTTTCCGTTTGAATCATATTTTCACCTGATATCTCTTACGAAAAACGACGTCAAAGACGATGCTTTCGTTGATTGTCTCTTATGCCGCTTTTTCGATTATCGACTTGACCCGCCATCTCTTACGCTTGCTCAAAGGCCGGCATTCTTCGATAAGGACTATATCGCCAATATTGCAGCTATTTTCTGGATCATCAGCGAGGTATTTGACACTGGTTTTCATGAATTTGCCGTAGAGTTTGTGAGGGACCTTTCGTTCCACACGTACCACGACACTCTTTTCCATTCTGTTGCTGACCACAGAACCGGTTCTCGTTTTTCTCGATGCAGTTTGATCACTCATAATTTCTTCAATTGGTGTTTGTGGTTAGAACAGGACTTCTCCCTGATCAATTTTCCGATGGCCGTCAAGATGCCTGCTGCCTGGAGATCGTCGCTATTCTGGCAATGTCTTTTCTAATTTTCTTGAGTTTCGAGGAGTCTTCAAGAGGACGGATACGATGTTTGAAGGAAAGCGTTCCGAGTTCCTCCCGCAAGGCTTTCTCTGTCTTGGCCAGCTCCTCGGGGGACATTTTACGAATTTCTGCGCTTTTCATAATGTGTTCTCCCTAGAGACGATTTTCGTGGCAAAAGGCAACTTGTTGCCAGCAAGTTCGAGGGCCTCAACTGCAGTTTCTTCATTGACACCGGAGATCTCGTAAAGGATGGTGCCGGGTTTGATTACCGCAACCCACTGTTCCGGAGATCCTTTGCCTTTGCCCATACGGGTCTCGGCTGCCTTCTTGGTGATCGGCTTGTCGGGGAAGATACGAATCCACACCTTTCCGCCACGCTTCATGGTTCGGTTGATGGTAATACGAGCAGCCTCGATCTGCTGCGAAGTCATCTTTCCGCATACAGTCGCCTTGAGGGCATACTCGCCGAAGGATATCGACGACCCACGGTAGGCGACACCCTTTGAGCGGCCCTTGAATACTTTTCTGTGTTTGACTTTTTTCGGGCTTAACATCGTTTACTCCAAAAGTGAAAAAATACCGTCTCGATTGATGGAGATGATTCGTCTATTGCACTGCGGGGGTTTCCCGTTCGCTGAGCACTTCGCCGTTAAAGATCCAGACTTTTACACCGATGATGCCATAAGTGGTGTTTGCCTCGGCGAGAGCGTAGTCTACATCAGCCCGCAGGGTATGCAGAGGAACCCGACCTTCACGAACCCACTCGCAGCGTGACATTTCCGCACCGCCGAGCCGGCCGGAACAGGAGATCTTGATCCCCTGGACGCCGAAACGCAGAGCGGAGCTGACTGCCTTTTTCATGGCCCGACGAAAAGCGACCCGGCGAACGAGCTGCTGCGCGATGTTCTCGGCGACCAGCTGGGCATCTGCTTCGGGTCTTCTTACCTCCTGGATGTCCAGGGAGACTTTGCGTGAAATAAGGTTTTCAAGCTCCTTCTTGAGAATCTCGATTTCGGCGCCCTTCTTGCCGATGACGATTCCCGGCCGTGCTGTGAACAATTTAACGCGAACCTGCTCGCCTGTGCGTTCAATGTTCACCTTGGACAGGCCTGCGTGCTGCAGCCGTTTTTTAAGATACTTTTTGACTTTCTGGTCCTCGATGAGAAATTTCGAGTACTCCTTGTCGGCGTACCATACCGAGTCCCATGTCCGGGTAATGTTCAGTCTCAGTCCTTGTGGATTAACCTTCTGCCCCAAAACAGACCTCCAACAATTCCATTGTTCGTTGATTTTTGATGTATGCTCGAATATCCGTCAGCATTCAATTCTCGTCGAGAACGACGGTGATATGACTGGTGCGCTTAATGATACCCGTAGCTCTACCCTGTGCCCTCGGACTGATTCTTTTCAGAGAAGGTCCGCCATCGATGATGATCTTCTTGATGTACAGCTTGTCAACGTCGGTCTGCTCGTCATGCGTGGCGTTGGCAACAGCGGATTCAACTACTTTTTTGATGACCTCAGCGCCTTTCTTGGGCATGAAGCGCAGTGTCGTGATCGCCTGGTCGACACCCATGCCGCGCACCACGTCTGCCACCAGTCTCGCTTTCTGTGGTGATATTCTGATGTACTTTCCTACAGCCTTGGCTTCCATTGATCGTTCTCCTGATCGATTTCCCGGTTGAAATCGAGGGTGTTATTTTTTGCCCTTCTTGTCGGCAGCGTGACCGTAGAAGGTTCTCGTCGGCGAAAACTCACCCAGCTTATGGCCAACCATGTTTTCCGTGACGAACACCGGAATGAACTTCTTGCCATTATGGACGGCAAACGTCAAGCCAACCATTTCCGGCCCAATCTCGGAGCGACGCGACCAAGTCTTGATGACCTTCCGCGAACCGCTTTCCATCGCTTCGGTAACTTTCTTGAACAGATGATCGTCAACGAAAGGACCCTTCTTAACCGAACGTGACATTTTTCACTCCTTATGCCTTATGACCTCTTCTTGACAATCAGCTTGTCAGAAGACTTTTTCTTCCGCGTCTTATAGCCTTTGGTGGGAATACCCCAGGGGCTGCATGGGTGCCGTCCGCCTGAGCTCCTGCCTTCGCCACCGCCCATGGGGTGATCGACCGGATTCATCGCCACGCCTCTCACATGGGGACGGCGTCCAAGCCAACGGTTACGTCCGGCTTTGCCGAGCTGCTTGCTCTCATGCTCCCTGTTTCCTACCTGACCAATGCATGCCCGGCAAAAATTATTGAATTTTCTGACCTCCCCGGAAGGCAGACGAACGAGGACATGATTGCCTTCCTTGGCCATGAGCTGAGCTCCAACACCGGCGCTGCGGACAAGCTGGGCGCCCTTGCCGATCTTCAGCTCGATATTGTGTATTATCGTGCCAAGGGGAATGTTCACCAGCGGAAGACAGTTTCCAGGTTGAATATCGACGTTATCCCCAGCCACAACAGTGTCACCGACGGAAATCCCTTCCGGAGAAAGAATGTAGCGCTTCTCCCCGTCAGCATAGCTGAGCAGGGCGATATTGGCGGAGCGATTGGGATCGTACTCGATGGAGACGACCTTGGCGTCGATGCCGGTCTTGTTGCGCTTGAAGTCGATGAGCCGATATTTGCGTTTATGGCCACCGCCGATGTGACGGGCGGTCAGTCGTCCGTAATTATTCCTGCCACCGGTTTTTACCAGGCTGCAGACCAAACTTTTCTCAGGTCCATTCTTGGAAAGATCCGGGCTTTTTGTCGACACATGCTGTCGTTTGCCTGCGGACGTTGGTTTATATACTTTGATAGCCATGATTTCCTAATCGCTCCATCAGTTCTTTATGAGATAGAATCGCCCGTCGAGGATCTGCAGATCTCGTGGTCGGTGCGGCCCGGACTAGAGCTCGTCGGTGAAATTGATCTTGCCTTCCGACAAGGTCACATACGCCTTCTTCCAGTCGCCGGTAAAGCCGACGACCTTTCCGACTCTTTTCTTCTTGCCGTGGATCTTCGCAGTCCTAACATCGTCGACCTTGACGTTGAACATGGTCTCGACCGCCTTCTTGATTTCTATCTTGTTCGCCTTGGGATGAACCTGAAAAACCACCTTACCACTGACTTCCTGCTGCAGGTTGGCTTTCTCAGTGAGGCAGGGCCTCTTGAGCACACTGTAGATGTTTTTCATGCCGATAACCTCTTTTCAAGGCTTTCAATGACGGGTTGGACCAGGATCAGTTTCTTGTGGAGGAGAATATCGTAGACATTCAGCCCTTCCGCGGACAGAACCTTGAAGCCGTTGACGTTGCTGGAGGACTTGACCAGATTCTCGTGGGCGTTATCGATAACGATAAGACCATTACCGACCTCGAGGAGATTCATGATGCCGACAAAATCTTTGGTCTTGATTCGCTCCATAGTGAAATCATCGACCACGATGAGATTGCCCTCCTGGAAGCGAGCGCTCATGGCCATCGACAGAGCCTGCTGGCGGACTTTGCGGTTGATCTTCATGCTGTAATCACGGGGCTTGGGTCCGAAGGCGACGCCGCCTCCCCGCCACAGCGGCGAGGTATTGCTGCCTGCCCGGGCGCGGCCTGTCCCTTTTTGACGCCATGGCTTTTTGCCACCACCGCTAACCTCTACTCTAGTCTTGGTGCAGGCGTTGCCGGACCTTCTCGCAGCACGCTGCATACGCACGACGTCGTGAAGGAGGTACTCTTTCACCTCGCGATTGAAAATGTCGTCTTTCAATTCGATCTGGCCGACATTCTCGTTTTTTATATTGACTACATTGACAGTCGACATAGATATCTCCTCGAACCTGTTAAGATCGCAATTGGCA
>JANJUM010000258.1 GCA_024710585.1 Desulforhopalus sp. | reverse complement strand
AGCTCGCCTTCGCCCACGGCCGCCTGCGCGTCGGCGAGGCCATGTCGCCGCCACTGATCCGCAAGGTGCGCGAGCGCGTCGACGGGGCCGCCACGGTGATCATCGACGCCCCGCCGGGCACCTCCTGCCCGGTGATCGCCGCCATGAGGGGCACCGACTTCGTGCTCCTCGTCACCGAGCCGACACCTTTCGGGCTGCACGACCTGCAGCTGGCGGTGGAGGCGGTGCGCGTCCTCGGCATCCCCTGCGGCCTGGTCATCAACCGCGCCGACATGGGCGACGACCGCGTGCACCGCTACTGCGAAGCGGAGCAGCTGCCGATCCTCCTCGAGATCCCCTTCGAGCGCAGGATCGCCGAGGCCTACTCCCGCGGCACGCCGATGGTCGTCGACATGCCGGAATGGGCCGAACGTTTTCGCGGTCTCTACGACCGCATAGCAGCACTTTCAGCTGGGCGAGGAAGACAACAATGATACGAGAGCTGGTAATTGTAAGCGGCAAGGGCGGCACTGGGAAAACCAGCATCACCGCGGCCTTCGCCTCCCTGGCAGAGAATGCCGTGCTCTGCGACGCCGATGTCGACGCCGCCGACCTCCATCTGCTCATGGCGCCGCGCGTCGAACAACGCACCGACTTCATGGGCGGCAGCAAGGCGCACATCAGAACAGGCGACTGCACTTCCTGCGGCCGCTGCCGCGAGCTGTGCCGCTTCGCGGCGATTTCCGCCGACTATGTCGTCGACGACATCGCCTGCGAGGGCTGCGGCGTCTGTGTCGACCTCTGCCCGGTGGCGGCCATCGACTTCCCGGTGCAGAAATGCGGCGAGTGGTATATCTCCTCGACCCGCTTCGGGCCGATGGTCCACGCCCGCCTGGGTATCGCCGAGGAGAACTCCGGCAAGCTGGTCAGCCTGGTACGGCGCGAAACCATGCAGCTCGCCGAGGAGAAGGGCCTGGGGATGATCCTCACCGACGGCCCCCCCGGCATCGGCTGCCCGGTGATCGCCGCCATCGGCGGGGCCACCGCCCTGGTGATCATCGTCGAGCCGACAGTCTCCGGCCTGCACGACATGGCGCGCGTCGCCGACCTCGCCGCCCACTTCCGCGTGCCGGGGCTGGTGTGCATCAACAAGTTCGATCTCAACCCGGAGATGACCGGGCGCATCGAGGCCTACGCCCTGCAGCGCAAGATGCGCGTCGTCGGGCGGGTGCCCTTCGACCCCATCTTCACCCGGGCGATGATCGCCGGCCAGAACATTCTCGAGTACGACAAGGACTCGGCGGCAGCCGCCGCAATCACCGCAGTTTGGCACGACATCCTCTCTTCCCCGGCTCTCAACCCGCTAGGGATCAAGGATTTTTCATCAACCATCCAATAGAACGAGAAGAGGTAACACATCATGGCAAGAGTACGTTTGGCGATTCCCTCGGAAGGACAAGGCGGTCTTGACGGTCTGCGGGCCGGCCACTTCGGTCACTGCGACGTCTTCACTCTGGTAGACTTCGAGGACGGCGAGATCAAAGAAGTATCGGTCCTCCCCAACAAGGAGCACGTCCAGGGCGGCTGCATGGTGCCGGTACAGCTGCTGGCCGCCAACAAGGTGCAGCGGCTGGTGGTCGGCGGCATCGGCATGCGGCCGCTGATGGGCTTCAGGCAGGTCGGCATCGACGTCTACTACGACGGCGAGCGCCAGGAGATCCGCCCGGTGGTCATGGACATGATCGCCGGCAAGCTGCCGATGATCGGCGATCATCAGGTCTGCGGCGGCGGTGGCGGCCACTGATACGCGGTGCATGACCTCCCGCCCTCCGCGGCGGGAGGCATGGGAAACGGAGCGCGACCCGGTACCCGGCCGGGCAGCCCTTTCTCGAGATTTGCCGGCTGAGCAAGGATACGGCTGCACCAGGCCGCTCCCCAGCCGGAAACCAGCAAAGGAGAAATTATGAAAATCGCGGTTACATCAAAAGGCACAGGGCTGGACGACGCGGTGGACCCGCGCTTCGGCCGGGCCTCCCACATCCTCCTCGTCGACACCGAGACCATGGCGGTCGAGGCCCTCGACAACCAGGCCAACGTCAACGCCTTCAAGGGAGCAGGCATCCAGGCGGCGACCATGGTCGCCGACCGCGGAGCGCAGGTCCTGCTCACCGGCTACTGCGGCCCCAACGCCTTCACCACCGTGTCGGCGGCGGGCATCAAGGTGGTCAACGACGTCTCCGGCACGGTGCGCGAGGTGGTGGAGAACTTCAAAGCCGGCAAGTACGTGTACAGCGAAGGTCCCAACAAGGAAGGACACTGGTAATGGCCTCTTTTCGAGGCCCCATAAAGGCAGGCAGGAAATGAACGACCAGCAATTCGAGGAAATGGTGCGCAAGATCGAGAGCGAAGTCCACGCCGAGGCCCGCGAGGCCCTGGGCGACAAAGGCTTCGAGCGCTGGCGCAACCCGAAATTTTGTGGCGCCATGGCCGATGCCGACAGCAGCGCGCGCCTCACCGGCGGCTGCGGCGACACCATGAGCATGTTCGTCAAGATCAAGGACGGCCGCATCGAGCGGGCGCAGTACACCACCGATGGCTGCGGCTCGAGCGCCGTGGCCGGCTCCTTTGCCGCCGAGCTGGCCACCGGCAGGAGCCTCGACGAGGTGCTCGACATGAGCGGCGACGAGGTGCTGCGCTTTATCGGCACCTTCCCCGAGCAGGAAGAGCACTGCGCCACCCTCGCCGTGCAGACCCTGCAGGAAGCGGTCAACAGCTACCTCATCGAGCAGGCCCGCCAGGGCAGGAAATAGCTCAGCCGGCGACGCTGCGCCCGCTATATCCCCAGCCAGGAGAGGATGCCCTGGGCCGCCGCCCGCCCCTCGGCGATGGCGGTGACCACCAGGTCCGATCCGCGCACCGCGTCGCCGCCGGCAAAAACCTTGGGGTTGGCGGTCTGCTGGGGATAGGCGGCCGCCGCCGGGGCGACGATGCGGCCACCCTCGTCGCAGCCCACCCCCGCCAGAGCCAGCCACGGCGGCGGGCTGGGCCGGTAACCGAAGGCGAGAATGACCGCATCCGCCGCCACCACCCGCTCGCTGCCGGGGATCGCCTCCGGGCGCCTGCGGCCGCGACCGTCCGCCTCGCCGAGGCGGGTCGACACCACCCGCACCCCGCACGCCTCACCCTTTTCGTTGACTTCTATCGCCTCCGGCTGCAGGTTCCAGAGAAAATTCGCCCCCTCTTCCTCGGCGTTGGCGACCTCGCGGCGCGAGCCGGGCATATTGGCGCGGTCGCGCCGGTAGACGCAGGAGACCTCGGCCGCCCCCTGGCGGATGGCAGTGCGCAGGCAATCCATGGCGGTATCGCCGCCACCCAGCACCACCACCCGCCGACCGGACAGGTCAACATAGGGGTAGCGCTCGCGCCGCCCGCCCATGAGGCGGTCGGTGTTGCCGATGAGGTAGTCGAGGGCCGGATATACCCTTAAAGCGTCCTCGCCGGGCAGGCCGCCGCTGGTCGCCCGGTAGGCGCCGACGGCGACCATGACCGCGTCATGGGAGGCGAGCAGCTCGGCGAAGAGGGTGTCGTCGACCTCGACCCCGAGGCGAAAGTCGATGCCCATGTCGGCAAAGACGCGGCGGCGCAGTTCCATGACCTTCTTCTCCAGCTTGAAGGCGGGGATGCCGTAGGTGAGCAGGCCGCCGATCTCCGGGTGGCGGTCGTAGACGGTTGCCGCTACGCCGTTGCGGGTCAGCACGTCGGCGCAGGCCAGCCCGGCCGGGCCGGCGCCGATCACCGCCACCCGCCGGCCGCTGGCCTTGACCCGGCTGAGGTCCGGCCGCCAGCCCATCTGCAGGGCGGTGTCGACGATGTATTTCTCGATGGCGCCGATGGTCACCGCGCCGAAATCGTCATTGAGGGTGCAGGCGCCCTCGCAGAGGCGGTCCTGGGGGCAGACCCGGCCGCAGACCTCCGGCAGGCTGTTGGTCTGGTGGCAGAGCTCCGCCGCCTGGACGATGCGCCCGGCGAAGGCGAGGCGCAGCCAGTCGGGGATGTAGTTGTGCACCGGGCAGCGCCACTCGCAGTAGGGGTTGCCACAGGCCAGACAGCGGTCGGCCTGCATGCGCGCCTGGCCGCACTGGAAGGGGTGGGAGATCTCGACGAAGCCGCTGCGCCGCTCCTCGACAGCCTTCTTCTGCGGATCGACCCGCTTCACCTCGACGAACTGATAGAGATTGCCGCTCATCCGTTTCTCCTCACTGGATCACCGCCAGGGTTTCCCGCGGCGAGGTGCCGCGATGGCCGAGCAGGGTGGCGACGTCCGCGGTCTTCGGCTTGACCAGGCGGAAGAGCCCCCCGTAGTGTTCATCGAAGCCGCGCAGCAGGCGCCCGGCGAGAAGGCTGCCGGTCTCCTGGCGGTGGCTGTCGATGATGCCGCGCAGGTGCTCCTGCAGCACCCCGTGGCCGTCCAGCGACAGCACCTCGACATGCTCGGGGTTGACGCGGCTGGCGAAGGTGCCGTCCTCGTCGAGGACATAGGCGAAGCCGCCGGTCATGCCGGCGCCGAAGTTGATGCCGGTATGTCCGAGAACGGTGACCACGCCGCCGGTCATATACTCGCAGCCGTTGTCGCCGATGCCCTCGACGGTCGCCTCGGCACCGGAATTGCGCACCGCGAAGCGCTCCCCGGCCCGCCCGGCGGCATAGAACCTGCCGCCGGTGGCCCCGTAGAGGCAGGTGTTGCCGGCGATGGCCGCCTCGTGGGCACGGTAACCCACCCCCTGGGGCGGGCGCAGCACCAGCTTGCCGCCGGCCATGCCCTTGCCGACATAGTCGTTGGCGTCTCCGACCAGTTCGAGATGCAGGCCGCCGGCGTTCCAGGCGCCGAAGCTCTGCCCGGCGGTGCCGGTGAAGCGCAGGCGGATGGGGCGGTCCTCCATGCCGCGGTTGCCGTGGTGGCGGGCGATGACCCCGGACAGCCGCGCCGCGACGCTGCGGTCTGTATTGGCAATGAGGTACTCTCCCGAGCCGCCCTCGCCGAGACGGACCCTCTCGGCGAAATCGGCCTCGAGACGGCGATTGAGCTCGCCCCGGTCGGCGGGGCGGTTGTCCTCCCGCCAGTGGAGGGCCGAGCCCGCCGGGGCCGGCCGCGAGGCCAGCAGGGGGGCGAGACGGAGCCCCTGCTGCCGCCCGCCGAGGTCCGCGACCTCCTCGAGCAGCTCGGTGCGGCCGATGAGGTCCACCAGCCGCGCCACCCCCAGCTCGGCGAGGAGCAGGCGCGTCTCCCGCACCAGGTGGCGGAAGTAGGCGATGGCCATCTCGGGAAGGCCGCCGAAGTATTCGCGGCGCAGGGTTTCGTCCTGGGTGGCGACGCCGGTGGCGCAGTTGTTGAGGTGGCAGATGCGCAGGTACTTGCAGCCGAGGGCGATGAGCGGCCCGGTGCCGAAGCCGAAGCTCTCGGCGCCGAGGATGGCCGCCTTGACGATGTCGCTGCCGGTCTTGAGGCCGCCGTCGACCTGCAGCCGCACCTTGTGGCGCAGGCCGTTGGCGACCAGGGTCTGCTGGGACTCGGCCAGGCCCAGCTCCCAAGGGCTGCCGGCGTACTTGATGGAGGTCAGGGGGCTGGCGCCGGTGCCGCCGTCGTAGCCGGAAATGGTGATCATGTCGGCGTAGGCCTTGACCACCCCGGCGGCAATGGTGCCCACCCCCGGTTCGGAGACCAGCTTGACGCTGACCCGGGCGGCGGGGTTGATCTCCTTGAGGTCGAAGATGAGCTGGGCGAGGTCCTCGATGGAGTAGATGTCGTGGTGCGGCGGCGGCGAGATGAGCGTCACCCCGGGCACGGCGTGGCGCAGGCCGGCGATCTCGGCGGTGACCTTGTGGCCGGGCAGCTGCCCGCCCTCCCCCGGCTTGGCCCCCTGGGCCATCTTGATCTGCAGCACCTCGGCGTTGATGAGGTAGTGCGGGGTGACGCCAAAGCGCCCCGAGGCGACCTGCTTGATGCGGCTGACCCGCTCGGTGCCGAAGCGCCGCGGGTCTTCACCGCCCTCGCCGCAGTTGGAATAGCCGCCGAGGCGGTTCATGGCGGTGGCCAGGGCCTCGTGGGCCTCGCGGCCGAGGGCGCCGATGGACATCGCCGCCGAGTCGAAGCGCGGGTAGAAGGTCTCCTCCGCTTCGACCTCCTCGAGAGATATGGGGCTGCCCTGCCCCTTGAGCCGCAGCAGGTCGCGCAGGTAGGCGGGCGGACGACTTTCGGCAAGGCGCGAGTATTCCTGCCACAGGGCGAAGTCGCTGGCGCGCACCGCCCGGCGCAGGGCCTGCACCACCTCTGGGTTGTAGGCGTGGAACTCGCCGCCGTGAATATATTTGAACAGCCCGCCGCGGGGCAGGGGCAGGTGCGGCCGCCCCCAGGCCAGTTCCGCCAGCCGCTCCTGATCGCGCTGGAAATGGGCGAAGCCGGCCCCCGCGATGCGGCTGGCGATGCCCGGAAAGCACCTCCCGCAAACCTCTTCCGCCAGCCCCACCGCCTCGAAGAGCATCGCCGAGCGGTACGAGGCGACGGTGGAGATGCCCATCTTGGAGAGGATCTTGAGCAGGCCCTTGTCGATGCCGTGGCGGTAGTTGATCATCGCCTGGCGCAGGCTGACGGCGATCGTGCCTTCCTCGACCATGCGCGCCAGCGACTCGTAGACGAGGTAGGGATAGACGGCGGTGGCGCCCACCCCGAGAAGCACCGCGAAGTGGTGCGGGTCGCGGGCCGAGGCGGTCTCGACGAGGATATTGGCGTCGCAGCGCAGGTGGTTATCGACGAGGGTCTTCTGCACCGCCCCCACCGCCATGGCTATGGGGATCGGCAGGGTGTCGGCGCTGATGCGACGGTCGGAGAGAATCAGCAGCACCGCGCCGTCGCGCGCCTCGGCCAGGGCCCGCTCGGCCACCCTTTCCACCGCCTCGGCGAGACTCTGCCCGCGGGGAAAATTGCAGTCGATGACGACATGGCGGTAATGGACCGAGTCGAGGCCCTTGAGCTGCGCCAGGTCGCTGTAGACGAGCACCGGCGACTGGAAGATGACCCGATGGGCGTGGCCCTCGGCCTCGTCGAAGACGTTCTGCTCGCGGCCGATGCAGGTGGCCAGGGACATGACGTGACGCTCGCGCAGGGGGTCGATGGGCGGGTTGGTGACCTGAGCGAACATCTGGCGGAAGTAGTCGTAGAAGGTGCGCACCCCGGCAGAGAGCACCGCCATCGGGGTGTCGTCGCCCATGGAGCCCACCGGCTCCTGGCCGCTCTCGCCGAGCACCGCCACCATCTGCTCGAGTTCCTCGTTGGTCCAGTTGAACAGCTTCTGGTAGACGAGACGGGTGTCGTCGTCGAGGTCGCGGGCGCCGCAGCTGAGTTCGAGGTCGCTGTCGAAGGAGCGCAGCCGCCGG
>JANJUM010000184.1 GCA_024710585.1 Desulforhopalus sp. | reverse complement strand
CGACGACCTGCTTCAGGCAGCCGCCAGCCGCCTTCGGCGGAGCTCTGGGCAAAGTGCTTGCAACAAACAAAAAAACCGCCTGGAATTTCTTCCAGACGGTTGATTTGGCTTGGTGACCCCAAGGGGACTCGAACCCCTGTTACCGGCGTGAGAGGCCAGTGTCCTAGGCCGCTAGACGATGGGGCCAAATGGTGGCCTTATATACCCGGGCGGTGGTGGCCTTGTCAATCATTTCTTTTCGTCTTTGACGGGCTCTTTTCGGCCGCGGGCAAACAGCTCGGTGGCCTGGCGCAGACCGGAGGCGAGGTCGGCGGTGAGAAACTCGGTGGCGCAGCGCCAGCGCCAGTTGCCGGTGGCCTGGCCGGGGACGTTCATGCGGCAGTCGCTGCCAAAGCCGAGGACATCCTGGAGGGGGATGATGGCAAGCCGGGAGATGGACGAGAGGGCGAGGTAAATGAGGTCATGGTGGATGCCCTTGAAGTCGTGCAGGCTGCCGTTGGCGGTGCGCTTGATGAGCGAGCGCTGCCGGTCGTCCATCCTCCCGTCGAGGAACCAGCCGACGGTGGTGTCGTTATCGTGGGTGCCGGTATAGACCAGGCAGTTGGTGGTGGTGTAGTTGCAGGGCAGAAAGGGGTTGTCGCAGTCGCCATCGAAGGCGAACTGCAGCACCTTCATCCCCGGGAAGGCGCAGCTGTCGCGCAGTCGTTCCACCTCGGCGGTGATGATGCCGAGGTCCTCGGCGACGATGGCCAGCGGGCCGAGCTCTTCTTCCATCCTGGCGAAGAACTGACCTCCCGGACCCGGCAGCCAGCTTCCCTCCACCGCCGTGGCGCACTCGGCGGGAATGGCCCAGTAGGACTCGAAGCCGCGGAAGTGGTCGATACGGGTCATGTCGACCATGGCGAAACTGTGGGCGAGGCGCGCCTGCCACCAGGCGTAGAGCTCTTTCTGCACCTCCTCGTCCCTGTCATGCCAGCGATAGAGAGGGTTGCCCCAGCGCTGCCCGGTGGCGCTGAAGTAGTCGGGGGGGACGCCGGCCACCCTCGTCGGCAACAGGGAGGTCGGGTCGAGTTCGAAAATGGCCTGGTGGGCCCAGACGTCGACGCTGTCGCCGCCAACGTAAATCGGCAGGTCGCCGAACAGGCGGATGCCCTGCGCCGCGGCATGGCGGCGCAGGCGGCGCCACTGGCGGAAAAACTGGTACTGTTCGAAGCGGAAGTACTCGAAGCGCTTCCGGTGGCGCTCTTTCGCCTTTTCCAGGGCCTGTGGCTGGCGGCGGGCAAGCTCTGCTGGCCACTGCTGCCAGGCGCAGTCGTGGTACACTTCCTTGAGGACCATATATAAAGCGTAGTCGTCAAGCCAGGGCGAAGCGGCGCAGAAGGGGCCGAAGCCTGCGTCGCCCACGGCCGCAAAGCGTGAGAACGCCCGGCCGAGCAGGGCTGTCTTATAGCGCCGCACCTCTTCGTAGCGGGTGCTGTAGGGGGAAAAGGTCGGCGGCGCGGCAAGTTCGCTCTCTGCCAGCAGGCCGTCTTCCACCAGCCATTGCGGCGAGAGGAGCAGCGGCGAGCCGGCGAAGGCCGAGGTGCTCATATAGGGCGAGTTATCGAAGACCTCGTCGGTGGGCCCGACCGGCAGGAACTGCCAGTAGCTCTGCCCGCCGGCGACGAGGAAATCGATGAAGGCCTGGCTGGCGGGGCCGATGTCGCCGATCCCGAAAGGGGAGGGCAGCGAGGTGATGTGGGCGAGGATGCCGCTGGCGCGTGGTGTCTTCATGGCAGAGTCGGTTCAAAAGGGGCGCGGCAGGGGGGATGCTTCTGCCCGATGGTGGCGGAACGACCGGAGAAAAGCGGCCCCCCGCCTTGAATCTCATTCGTTCGATGCTATACTATTATCTCATAAAAGAGAAGCGCGGCGAAAAAATCGGCCGGCGTTTGCGGATTTTGTAAATTGCCTTTTCTGGAGAAATCGTGTAGAAATATGCTCTTCTTTCGTCTTCACGGTTTCCTGGTGATGGAGTTGCCTGCGCATATCTCCTCATTCAAGAGTCTCGTTCCCCCCTGTGTTCCGGGTCTGGGTTGGTGCAGAGGCACCGCCTTTCCCGGAAACGTCTCCTTTCAGAGCATGGAGTGGTCCTGGTGCTGCCCGAATTAAAAGAAAATCTTCTCAAGGCTGGAAAAGAGGAAGGCTGCATAAGCTTTGACGATCTCAACGAGCTGTTGCCCGATGACATCAAGGATCCCAATGAAATAGAGTCGATCTTCAACTTCCTCGGCGCCCACTCCATCGAAATCGTTACCGTCGAGAAGAGCGGCGAGAAGCGTACGCTGTCCGGCGAGGTGTGGGAAAAGGCCGACGAATCGGCTATCGAGAGCGGTCAGGAAGAAGACATCATCCTCGCCGAGGAGGACAGTCACGAGGCCGAGGAGACCACCACCACCTACCTCCGCGAGATGGGCCGCTTCGACCTCCTCACCCCCGAGGAGGAGGCCAAGTACAGCAAGACCATCCGCCAGGGGTTCGAGTCGATCATCGCCGCCATCCGCGAGGACAAGTCCGGGGTCAAGGAGGTGCTGCTCTTGCGTGAGCGCATCGACCTCTGGGAACGGCGCGATCCGACACTCAAGCCGAAGAAGCAGCAGCTCAACTTCATGCGCTACACCATCCTCAGCGCGGCGAAGAAGTATCCGGAAATCCGCGATCTCTTCGAGCTGCAAGCCAAGCTCGAGGCCTACAGCCGCTCCATCGAGGTGGCCAAGGACACCATGATCCGCGCCAACCTGCGGCTGGTGGTGTCCATCGCCAAGCGCTATATGCACCAGGGCCTGACGCTTGCCGACCTCATCCAGGAGGGCAACCTCGGCCTGATGCGCGCCGTTTTCCGCTTCGACTACACCAAGGGCAACAAGTTCTCCACCTACGCCAGCTGGTGGATCCGCCAGGCGATCACCCGCGCCATCCTCGACAAGACGCGCACCATCCGTCTGCCGGTGCACTTTCTCGAACTGCGCAGCCAGTTCTTCAAGGCCTTCTACGCCCTCTTCAAGGAGCTTGGCCGCGAGCCCACTCCGCTGGAGATCTCCAAGGCCACCAACCTGCCGATGGACAAGATCCTCTCCATCCTCGAGGCCTCGCGTGAGCCGATCTCCCTGGAAACCCCGGTGGGCGACGACGACTCGACGCTGGGCGACTTCCTCGAGAACCAGGAGTCGCAGTCCCCCTACGACGCCGTGCAGACCAGGGAGCTGTCGGGCCGGGTCAACGATATCCTCGAGACGCTCAGTGAGCGCGAGGAGAAGATCATCCGTCTGCGCTTCGGCATCGGCGAGAAGGCGGAGTACACCCTGGAGGAGATCGGCAAGCTGTTCAACGTCTCCCGCGAGCGCATCCGCCAGATCGAGAAAAAGGCCTTGAACCGCCTGCGCCACTCCAGCCGGCGCGACAAGCTGAAGTTCTTCATCGACTGAGCGGCAGCCCTGTCCGACCGGTATCAGGCCCGCCCTGGCGGGCCTCTTTCATTTTGAGGCTACAGTGGAAAATTACCTGCATCGCGCCGGTTTCGGCGACATACACGAGAAGGTGGTCGCCGGCGAGCGGCTGAGCATCGCCGATGGCCTGCGTCTCTACTCGACCAACGAGATCCTCGCCCTGGGCTATCTCGCCGACCTGGTGCGCCGCCGTAAGAACGGCGACAAGGCCTATTTTATCTACAACCAGCATATCAACTACTCAAATATCTGCAGCAATCTCTGCAAGTTCTGCGCCTTTGGCCGTGACGCCCAGTCGCCGCTGGCCTTCCAGCTGAGCGTTGCCGACGTGCGCGCCAAGGTGCGCGAGCGCCTGGGCGAACCGATCACCGAGATTCACATGGTCGGCGGCATCCACCCGGAGCTGCCCTTCGACTACTACCTCGAGCTTCTCCAGGCCATCGCCGAGGAGCGGCCCGGAGTTCATATCCAGGCCTTCACCTGCGTCGAGATCGCCCACCTTGCCGAGCGGGCCGGGCGCAGCGTCGAGGAAACGCTGCGCCTCCTGCAGGGTGCCGGGCTCGGTTCCCTGCCCGGCGGCGGAGCCGAGGTCTTCAGCCCGCGTATCCGCCAGCTCACCTGCGAGAAGAAGATCTCCGGCGAGGCCTGGCTGGAGATTGCCAAGACCGCGCACCGCCTTGGTTTGCGCAGCAACGCCACCATGCTCTACGGCCATCTCGAGACCCTCGACGAGCGCCTCGAGCATCTCGACGCCCTGCGCCGCACCCAGGACGAGAGCGGCGGCTTCCTCGCCTTCATCCCCCTCGCCTTCCACCCCAAGAACACCGAGATGGCCCAGCTGCCCGGCCCGAGCGGGCTGGACGACCTCAAGAACATCGCCGTGGCCCGGCTGATGCTCGACAACTTCCCTCATATCAAGGCCTACTGGGTGATGATCGGCCCGCAGCTGGCGCAGATTGCCCTGTCGTTTGGCGCCGACGATATGGACGGAACGGTCAAGGAGGAGGTCATCACCCATATGGCCGGGGCGCAGACCGCCCAGGCCATGGGCAGCCGCACCCTGGTGCGCCTCATCCGCGAGGCCGGGCGAATTCCGGTGGAGCGCGACACCCTCTATAACGTCATCACCGAGCACGCCGCATGACGGGGGGCATTGTGGATATCAACTCCATCACCGCCAAGGTACTCGCCGGCCAGCGTATCGACGACGACGACTACCGCCGCCTCGCCGGGGGAGCCGACCTGCTGCAGCTGGGCATGCTTGCCGACAGCGTGCGGCGCCGCAAGCACCCCCAGGGCATCGTCAGCTACATCATCGACCGCAACATCAACTACACCGATATTTGCATCTCCGCCTGCCGCTTCTGCGCCTTTTTCAAGAAGCCGGGGGAGGAGGGCGGGTATCTCCTCGATGAGCAGCGCCTCGCCGAGAAGATCGACGAGACCCTCGCCCTGGGCGGCACCCAGATCCTCCTTCAGGGCGGACTGCACCCCGATCTGCCGTTCAGCTACTACGAGGAGATGGTACGCTTCGTCAAGAGCCGCGGCATCGCCCTGCACGGTTTCTCGCCGCCGGAGATCTGGCATTTTTCCAGCATTTCCGGCAAGCCGATGCCCGAAGTCCTGGCCGCCCTGATCGATGCCGGCCTCGATTCCATTCCCGGCGGCGGCGCCGAGATCCTCAGCGAACGCGTCCGCCAGCTCATCGCGCCGCGCAAGTGCAGCGCCGACCAGTGGCTGGCGGTGATGGAGGAAGCCCATCGCCAGGGCCTGCGCACCACCGCGACGATGATGTTCGGTCATGTCGAGACCGCCGAGGAACGCCTCGAGCATCTGCGGCGGCTGCGCCAGCTGCAGGACCGCAGCGGCGGCTTCACCGCCTTCATCCCCTGGCCGTTCCAGCCGGGCAACTCCGAGCTTGGTGAGAGCGACAAGACCAGCGCCGTGCAGTACCTGCGCATGCTCGCCCTGTCGCGCATCTATCTCGACAACTTCGACAACCTGCAGGCCTCCTGGGTGACCCAGGGGGCCAGGGTGGCGCAGCTCTCGCTGTCTTTCGGGGCCAACGATTTTGGCAGCACGATGATCGAGGAGAATGTCGTCGCCGCGGCCGGGGTGAGCTTCAGGCTGTCGGCGGAGGAGATCCGCCGCCTCATCGTCGAAGCCGGCTTCTCGCCGCGCCAGCGGCTTATGGATTATACCCTGCTCGCCTAGGCCCCCCGCCCGGGCACCCCTCTGACGTTCCCAGCGCCCCATGCAGCCATCCCTTGCCCAGCACGTCGAGATTTTCTCCGCCCCCTGGGTATTGCCGATATCCGCCCCGGCCCTGACCGAGGGGGCGGTGGCGGTGGCGGGGGGCCGCATTCTCGCCGTCGGCCCCCGCGCCGAACTGCTCGCCTCCTATCGTGGAGCGCCGGAGGAGCGTTGTCAGGCCCTGCTCATGCCTGGCCTGGTCAATGGCCATTGCCACCTCGAGCTCTCCCACTTTGGTGACATTCCGGCGCCTGCGCCGGGAGAGCCCCTGACGACGTGGATTTCCCGGCTCCTCGCCCGGCGCGGGGCAGGGGAGGGCGACGGGCGGGAGATCCTCGCCAGGGCCATAAAGGCTCTGCGCGAACAGGGCAGGGCGGGTACGGTGCTTGTCGCCGATATCGGCAACACGCTTCACGAAGAGCTGTGGCGACCTGATCCGGGGCTGCCGGAGGTATTGCCTCTGCTCGAGTTGCTGGCCCCGACGCGCCCGGCGGTGGCGGCCGCCCTGGAGCGGCTGGCGGGGCTTGACGACGCCCTTGCCGCGGCGGCCCACGCCCCCTACAGCACCGCCGCCGAGGTGCTCTGCGCCGTCAAGGCGCGCTGCCGTCGGCTCGGGCAGGTATTTTCCGTGCACTGCGCCGAGAGCCGTGAGGAAGTCGATTTCATTGGCGGCCGGGGTGGCCCCTTCGAGGATTTCCTCCGCCAGCGCGGGGCCTGGGATGGCACGCTCGACTTCAGCGGTCGCGGCCACCTCGGCAGTGCCGCCTATCTCCATGCCCTAGGGCTCTTCGACGGGGGGACGCTGCTGGTGCATGGCGTACATCTCTCGACCGAAGAACTGGGTCTGGTCGCCGCCACCGGCAGCCACCTCTGTCTCTGCCCGGGCAGCAACCAGGCCCTTGGTGTCGGCCGGGCGCCGCTGCCGGAGATGCTCGCGGCGGGCCTGCTGCCCGCCCTGGGCACCGACTCGCGGGCTTCAAACCCCAGTCTCGATCTGTGGCGGGAGATGCGCCTTTTGGCCATCGATCACCCCAGGGTCGAGCCGTCCCTGGTGCTGGCCATGGCCACCCTGGGCGGGGCACTGGCCCTGGGACGCGATATGGATTATGGCAGCCTGGCCCCGGGGCGGGTGGCGATGATGCTCGCCGTCGATTCCCCCGAACTGGCTCGCTGTCAAAGCGCCGAGGCGGTCTGCGCCGCCCTGGTCAACGGTGGCCAGCCCCCGCTGGTATGCCGGATTGGTTCCGGCAGGGGGGATGGCCAGGTACACAACAGTGCAGGTGAGTATGCAGCGTGAAGATGAACGGCAGGTGGTGATCGGCATGGTCAAGTATATCAATACCGCGCCGATTCATGAAAAATGGAAGGAGACGGTGCACTGCGAGCGCTGGCGCATGGTCGAGGCGGCACCGGCGACCCTCAACCGCATGCTCTGCGAGGGAAGCATCGATCTCGGCTTCGTCTCCTGCTTCGAGTATGCCGCCAACCCCGACAACTACCAGATTCTCGCCGGGCTGTCGATCAGCGCCAACGGGCCGGTAGGCTCGGTGTTTCTCTTTTCGCATCTCCCCATGGAGCGCCTCGACGGGCAGCCGGTGCTGCTCACCTCGCAGTCCCAGACCTCGGTCAGCCTGGTCAAGATCATCCTCGAGGATTTCCACAAAGTGCGCCCGCGCTATGCGTCCGGCGACATCCTCAGCGCCGAGGAAGGCGGCTGCCAGGCAGTACTGGCCATCGGCGACGACGCCTTGCGCCTGGTGGATTCCTCGCGCTATCTTTACCAGTTCGACCTCGGTGACATCTGGAAACGCCACACCGGACTGCCCTTCGTCTTCGCCGTCTGCGCGGTGCGCAACGACTTCGTCCTCTCCCACCCGGAGGAACTGGCCGCCATCCATGGCGAGTTGCTGCGCTGCCGCGACGAGGGCAAGGCCGACCTCGCGGAGATCTGCCGCGTTGCCGCCTTGCGCATTCCCATGTCGGAAAAAAAATGTTACGACTATCTCACCGCCATCGAATATGACCTGAGCGCCGCCAAGCGCAAGGCGCTCGAGAACTTTATCACGCTGCTCGCCGGCAGAGGCGAAGCTCCGCCGCATGCCCTGCCCCTGAAGATCGTCCCCTGCCCGCGGCGGGCCGAGTGAAGCCGGGGTGATGATGAATATTCGCCAGGAAGACCCATGAGCAACACCTGCCCACCCAAAAAACTCCTCTTCGCCATTACCGGGGCGAGCGGCATGCTCTTTGCCGTTTCCTTCCTCGAGGCGCTGGTTGGCCGGGGGCTGGTCGTGCACGGCATCTGTTCCCCCTCCGGCCGCAAGGTCCTCGCCAAGGAGCAGGGGCGAACGCCCGAAGAGCTTCCCACTGTGGAGCGCTGGTTCGACCCCGCCGATCTTGCCGCCCCTCCGGCCTCGGGGTCGAGCGACTACCACGCCATGGCGGTGCTGCCCTGCACCATGGGCTCGCTGGCCGCCATCGCCGGGGGGCTGTCGATCAACCTCATCCACCGCGCCGCCGACGTCATGCTCAAAGAGCGCCGCACCCTGGTGCTGGCGGTGCGCGAGACGCCCCTCAACCGCACCCACCTCGCCAATATGCTCGCCGCCCACGACGCCGGGGCGGTGATCTGCCCGCCAATGCCGAGCTTCTATCTGCGGCCGGCCACCCTCGAAGAGGCGGCGCGCACCTATGCCTGGCGCCTCGCCGATCAGCTGGGGGTGGAGATTCCCGGGAGGAGGCGATGGGACGGGGAGTGATGCTGCTCGACAAGCTCAAGGTGCTGCTGGAGATGATCCAGTTCAAGCTGACCATCTTCGCCATGCCCTTCGCCTTTACCGGCGCCTTTCTCGCCGCCCGTGGCCTGCCTGAGGCGCGGGTGGTCTGGTGGATCGTCCTCGCCATGGTCGGGGCACGCACCTGCGCCATGGGTTTCAACCGAATCGTCGACCGCCGCTTCGACGCCCGCAACCCGCGCACCGCCGCCCGCGCCCTGCCCGCCGGGGCGGTGTCTCTGGCCGAGGCCTGGGCGATGGTGCTTCTTGCCGGCCTGTTGTTCTTCTTTGCCTGCAGCCGCCTCAACCCGCTCACCCTGCAACTCGCCCCGCTGGCCCTCGGTCTGACACTTTTTTACTCCTATACCAAGCGCTTTACCGCCTGGTGTCACGTGGTGCTCGGCGCCGCCCTGGCCTTTTCGCCCCTCGGCGGCTGGGTGGCGGTGGCCGGCAGCCTGCATGACTTTCCCTCTCTGCTCTCCCTCGGGGTGATCTTCTGGGTGGCCGGTTTCGATACCATCTATGCCTGCCTCGACGCCGACTTCGACCAGGGGGAGGGGCTGCACTCGCTGCCCTCGCGTCTCGGCAAGGAGACCGCCTTTCGCCTCGCCGGCGGCTTCCATGTCGTCGCCCTGGGCTGTTTCTTTCTCACCGGCTGGCAGGCCGGCCTCAACCTGTGGTACTATGCCGGGGTAGTGGCGGCGGCCGGGGCGCTCCTCTATCAGCATATCCTCGTCAAGCCGCAGGATCTGTCGCGCATCCATGCCTCGTTCTTCTCCATGAACGGGCTGATCAGCATCATCATCTTCGTTGCCACCTGTCTGTCCTTGTTTTTCGAGAGCAGCCCGCCGTGATCGCCTCCATCCTCCTCATCCTCGCCCTGCTCGTCTTTCCCTCGGCAGCCCCGGCCGGGGAGGCCGAGGCGCGTGTCCCCGATAAAAACCTGCCCTATGGGGTCATCGACCCCGCCTTGCTGCCCATCGGCTACTCCGGGCGCGAGGTCCTGCAGTACGACGTCTCCTGGACCGGGGGCATCAAAATCGGCGAGCTGCGGCTCGAGGTCAACGCCCTGCCCGGGGAAGAGGAGAGCTTCGAGATCCGTGCCACGGTGACCACCAAGAACGGCGCCGTCGACCTCATCTACCCGATCAAGGACCTCCATGTCACCCGGGTGCGTGGGCCGAAGCGGCTGCCTTACCACTACGAGATCTGGCAGAAGGAGGGCTACAGCTATCGCGCCCACCGCGTGCTTGAATACAATCAGGAAGGCGGGCAGATCGTCTACATGAAGAACAACAAGCTCGAGGGGGTGTTCACCGTCGACGGCGAGACCAACAACGAGTTCTCCTCCTTTTTCAACAGCCGGTTGATGGAGTTCCCGCTGGGCAGCGGCTTCATCGTCCCCACCTTCGCCGACAAGAAGCGCGTTGAGGTGGTGGTCAACGCCATCGCCGAGAAGCGTTTCGAGAAGACGCTGCTCGGCCCGGTGAGTACGGTGGAGATCATGCCGGTGATGACCTTCAAAGGCCTCTACGACAAGCGCGGCGACACCGTCATCTGGTACACCAACGACGAGTGCCGGGTGCCGGTGATGATCAATTCGAAGATCATCATCGGCTCGCTGACGGCGGAGCTGACCGCCTACGACAACCCCGCCTGCCGCCGCTACCCGGCGGTGGCGTGGAAGAAAGACAGCTAGCGTTCATTCAACAATCCCAGCATCAAGGAGCAGCACACCATGACCCCATCGGCAGTCCTCTATACCGATTTCCCGCAGCTCGTCCTCAAGCACCGCGGCAAGGTCCGCGACATGTACGAGATCCCCGGCCACCCCGAGGTGCTGCTGATGGTCGCCAGCGACCGCATCTCCGCCTACGACGTGGTAATGAACGAACCGATCCCCGGCAAGGGGGCCATCCTCACCCGGCTGTCGCTCTTCTGGTTTGAGCTTCTCGGCGG
Source organism: Desulforhopalus sp. (assembly GCA_024710585.1). Taxonomy (GTDB): domain Bacteria; phylum Desulfobacterota; class Desulfobulbia; order Desulfobulbales; family Desulfocapsaceae; genus Desulforhopalus_A. The sequence continues at coordinate 13,369 of JANJUM010000184.1, read as the reverse complement.
CATCGTCGACAACCACCTGGTCACCGCTCGGGTCGACGACTACCCCGAGGTCTGCCGCCAGTATCGCAGCCAGCTCGAGGGCCGCTCCATGCTGGTTAAGAAATGCCGGCCGCTGCCCATCGAGTGCATCGTGCGCGGCTATCTCTCCGGCTCATTCTGGAGCGCCTATAAGAAAGACCCGGTGGTGTGCAGCTTCCGGCTGCCGCCTGGGATGCGGGAATCGGAGAAGTTCCCCGAGCCGCTCTTCACCCCCTCCACCAAGGCCGCCCTGGGCAGCCACGACGAGAACATCTCCCTGGAGCAGACCGCCCAACTGGTCGGGGAGGCGCGGGCCAAGGAAATCGCCGAGGTCTGTCTCGGCCTTTACCGCAAGGCGGCCGACTTCGCCCTCGGCAAGGGCATCATCATCGCCGACACCAAGTTCGAGCTGGGCGAGGCGGATGGCAGGCTGATCCTCATCGACGAGGTGCTCACCCCCGATTCGTCGCGTTTCTGGCCGGTGGACCGCTACACCCCCGGCGCAGGGCAGCCAAGCTTCGACAAGCAGTATCTGCGCGACTACCTCTCCGGCCTGTCCTGGGACAAGACTCCACCGGCGCCGCCCCTGCCGGCGGAGATCATCGACAAGACCAGGGAACGCTACGAGGAGGCCCTGCGCCGTATCACCGCCGGTCGGTCCTGATCGCACGCCAGCCTGGGGCGTCGCCTTGCGGCTGGCGCCCCAGGATTCGCGCGCTGCTGTCAGTCACCGCTGTCGAGGCAGTAGCGCAGCACCGATTCGAGGGACTGGTCCTGATAGGGGTAGTCGGCTTCGAGCAGTACCTTGGGGGTGACCCTGGTGGAGGCGAGCAGCATTTCGTCGGCCATCTCCCCGAAGATCATTCTTACCATGAAGGCGGGAATCTTCATCAGCACCGGGCGATTGAGGACGCGGCCGAGGGTCGTTGAGAGGATTCGGTTGGTGGTGGGAATGGGGCTGACAACATTGATCGGCCCTTTGATCTGCGGCTGCCTGATGACGAAGTCGACGATCTCCACCAGGTCGCGGATGCTGATCCAGCTGACGAACTGCTCGCCGCTGCCGACGACGCCACCCATGCCCGCCTTGAAGGCCGGCACCATCTTCCACAACGCCCCGCCCTTGGGGCTGAGCACCATGCCGAAGCGCAGGTTGACGGTGCGGATGCCCATGGCGGTGAGGCGCGATGCCTCCTTTTCCCACTGGCGGCAGACGTCGGCGAGGAACCCCTTGCCGAGGGCGCTGTCTTCGTTGAAGATCGCCTCCATGCTGTGGCCGTAATAGCCCACCGCCGAGGCGCACAGGGCAACCTTCGGTTTCTCTTCCAGGGTGGCGATGTAGTCCACTAGCTGGGCGGTACCCTCGACGCGGCTGCGCAGGATGCGCTCCTTCTTGGCGGCGGTCCAGCGCCCGTCAGCGACGTTTTCGCCGGCGAGGTGGACGACGGCATCGAAGGCGCCTGCCGAGGAACCCGGCAGGGCGGCGGTGGCCCAGAACTGCTGGCCTCCGCCAGCGCGGTTGCGCTGCAGGCATTGCAGGGAATGGCCCTTCTTGAAGAGGTGTTCCACCAGGGCATGGCCGACCAGGCCGGAACAGCCGGTAACCAGTGTTTTCATTGCGTCTTCTCCCCTTCGTTGCTTCCCGGCGCCGTTTTCTCGCGGCGGATGGTACGGTCCGTTCCCGCGCAGAGCCGTGCCATGATCAGTTCGCTCACCTCTTCCTGACCGAGCAGCGAAGTCTCGATCACCACTTCGGCGTAGCGGCGGTAGAGTTGCAGCCGCTCGGCGAAGAGGTCCTCGAAGCTCTGCTCGGGGCGCTTGGCCAGGCCACGGGTATGGTAGTTGCCGATGCGCCGCTGCAGGGTGTCGAGGTCGGTATGCAGAAAGACCACCGTGCCGATACCCTGCAGATGGCGCATGGCCGGCTCGCTGTAGGCGGCGCTGCCTCCGGTGGCGATGACCGTATCATGGCAGTCGACCTCGAGGAGCACCCGCTCCTCCACCTTGCGCAGGGCCATATGACCCTCCCTGTCGACGATGTCCTGCAAGGTGCGCATCTCGCGTTTTTGGATGAGAATATCGGTATCGAGAAAGGATTTGGCAAGCATCTTCGCCAAAATTACCCCGACGGTGCTCTTGCCCGATCCCGGCATGCCGATGAGAACGATATTGGTCTTGTGCTCTTTCATCTTCCTTCCTACTATAAGCGAATGACAGCTGCCTGTGTCGACCAGTGACGCCAAAGACTCTACCCGGCTTTGCTTGCTTTGGCCACGGGGTAATGTTGCCCTCGCCGCTGTCGCCCGCCATGGCGATGAAAATGAGTGCCGCCGGAGACGGGTTCGGGTAAGGTGCAATCCTCTTAGCACCCCCGGCGCCGGCTGCTACCTTTGCCACCCCGAGAAAGGAGTCTTGCATGGATTTGTGGAACAGCCTAGTCAAGTGGTTCGACAGCACCCAGCTGCAGCGGCAGATTGCCGACGTCGATTATGTCGGCCTCTTCACCAATCCCTGGTTCATCGTGCCCTTCGGGGCTCTCCTGCTGTGGTTCATCTACAAGCAGAAATGGCGGGACCTGATCATCATCGCCATCTTCGTCGCTGTGTGGTATGTCTCGGGGACGCCGTACATGCAGTCGTTGATCGTCGGCGGCGAGATCAGGATCGAGAAACTCCTGCCGGTGATCTTTGGCGCCGCCGCCACCCTGGGAGTGGTGATCTACCTGCTTTTCGGCCGTTCGGATTGAGCGGGGCGACTTGATGCAGTTCCGCAACGGCATCTTCATCATCACCGAAGAAGACCACTGCCCATTGTATAACGTCCGCGAAGAACTTCTCGTCAACGACGGGGTGCTTACCTTTCCCGCCGGCAAGCCCACCTGCCTGGTGCTGGCCCGCGATATCATCGCTATCGCCTCTTCCGACTCGAGCTTCGAAGGCTACTCCCACGGGATGACGACGCGCTCCAAATTCGAGTGCGGAGGCTGCATCGGGGTGATCCGCTTCGAATACAAGAAGGAGAAGGAATACGCCACCCTGCAGATGAAACTGCTGGCGGCAGCCGAGCGGCGCGAGAAGATCCGCGAGACCTCGGGGTTCGCCAGCCTGCTGCGCAGCATAGATATCTTCTCGCCGCTTTCCGACGACGACCTCCTCGATCTCGCCACCCTGCTGGAGATGGTCGAGTACCCCTGGCAGTTCCCTATCACTCAGAAAGGCGATCCCGGCAACCGCCTCTATATCCTGCTCTCCGGTAAGGCCGAGGTCATTGACGATCACGGCATCACCCTGGTGGAACTCGACAAGGGCGAGGTCTTCGGCGAGATGAGCCTGCTTTCGGGGGAGAGGGTCAGCACCACCATCATGGCTGCCGAGACCTGCCAGGTGGCGGTGATGAACCACAAGAACTTCCGCCATATCCTCAACCGATTCCCGACCCTGCAGGTCTTTTTCTATAAGCTGCTGGTCAGCCGCATCACCAAGATGAACATGCAACGGGCCGAGGAACTGGCCTCGGGTATGGTCGGCCAGCTGTCCGATATCTCCATGGTTGAGCTGTGCCAGATGATCAATGTCAACCAGAAGACCGGCCGCCTCAACCTCGAATTCGACGACAGCAAGGCGATGCTGATGTTCAACGAGGGGGAGCTGATCTTCGCCGAGATCAACGGCAGCACCGGCAAAGAGGCCTTCTACGAGATCCTCGCCTTCACCAGCGGCCGGTTCAAGTTCACTCAGGGGCTGAGCGACAAGGATCGGCGTCGCGATGTCATCGGCGGCTTCATGGGCATGCTCATGGAGGGCATGAAACGCCTCGACGATCGCAAGCGCTGATTGGCGCTGCCGGTTTTGGGCAGAGAGAAGCCACGAGGAGACCCCATGGGACGACGGGAGCTGAAAAAGGAGCTGCTGGCGGTTCTCGCCGGCAAGGACAGAGAAGCCCTGGCCACCCTGCTCAGGCAGCACCCCGCCCAACATCTGCTCGGGCCCCTGTTCTCGGCTCTCTGTCACCCTGACCTCATGGTGCGTGGCCATGCCGCCCTGGCCTTCGCCATGCTGGTGCCGGGCATGGCCGTAAACGACATGGAAGCGGCGCGAATCGTCATGCGCCGCTTTCTCTGGTCGCTCAACGAGGAGTCCGGCGGGATCGGCTGGGGGGCGCCGGAGGCCATGGCGGCGATCCTCGGCGCCAGCCCCGCCCTGCGCCGTGAGTACCTCCACCTGCTCTGTTCCTATATGCGTGGCGATGGGCCAGAGCTCTTCCAGGACGGCAACTATCTCGAGTTGCCGATGCTGCAGCGCGGCCTGCTGGCTGCGGTCGGTGATCTCTGCCGCGACCATGGCGCGGAGATGCGCGCACAGGGGGTGGGCGATGATCTCCGCGCCTACCTGAGTTCCCCGGATCATCAGGTGGTCGGCCTTGCCATCCGCGCCCTGGGATATCTTGGCGAGAAGGGAGCGGCAGGGGAGATCGCCGCCTTTCTCGATCATCCTGGGCCGGTACAGTTCTTCGACAGCGGCGAGGTGCGCGAAATCGCTGTCGGCACACTTGCCGCCGCGAGCCTCGACCTGCTGGGGAGCGGTGTGCAACACAACGAAGATGGGAGGGTCGGGCGATGACGGCGTCCCGGCGGGCAGAGGAGAAGCGGCGGCTCGCCGCCCTGGGCTTCATCCAGTTCGAGGTGCGCTCCGGAGACCCAGAGGCCAACCTGCACAGCCTGGCTGTCGCCCTGGAAAGGCTGCATCCGCCGGCCGACAGCCTGCTGGTTCTCCCCGAGCTCTGGGCGACCGGTTTCTGCTACGAGCGGCTGGGGCAGATTGCCAGGCCGCTTGCAGGGGTGCGGGCCGAGTTCGCCCGGCTTGCCGCCCGTTACCGCGTTCTCCTCGCCGGCTCGCTGCCCGAGGCCATCGGCGGCGGGAAACGTTGGTATAACACCCTGCAGGTCGATGGGCCTGAGGGCCCGCTGGGGCGCTACCGCAAGACCCACCCCTTTCCCGGCGAGGAGCGGGCCTTCGATGCCAGCCTCGTGCCGCCGCGACCGCTGTCCACCCCCTGGGGCCGCCTTGGCTGCCTCGTCTGCTACGACATCCGTTTTCCCGAGCTGGCCCGCCTTCAGGCCATGCAGGGAGCGGATTCCCTTCTCTGCCCTGCCCAGTGGCCCCTGGCACGTCTCTCGCATTTGCACGCCCTGGCGGTGGCCCGGGCCATCGAAAACCAGACCTACGTGGTGGTGTGCAACGCGCTGGGCAGCAACAACGGCGTACCCCTCGGCGGCGGCTCGCTGCTCGTCGCCCCGGATGGCAGGGTGCTTGCCCTGGCCGACGACCGGCCGGCCGCCATGGCGGTGATGATCGACTGGGCGTTGGTGGAAGAGGCGCGCCGTCCTTTCCGCTCTTTCCCAGTGGCCCCCTTGCTGACCACTGCGGCCGACAAGGTGGCGCCCTTCGCAGTGGCCATGGACGAACTCGCCGCCCGCGCGCTGGCGGGACAGCGCCTGGTCCCTTGCCGTCTACCGGTGGCCGAGACGCTGCCGCGCTGCCCCTTGGCGAGGCTCGAAGCGCTGCGACGGCAGGGGGATTTCCTGGTTGTCGCCCTGGTTGGCGCCGACGCCGACGTTGCCGCCTTGCAGGTCGCCGCCCTGGCCTGTGTCGATATGGTGGTGGCGCTGGGTGAGAGGCAGGATGAGGAACAGGAGCGGCTCCGCCTGGCGTGTCTGGCCTTGCCCTTTCATCCGGGGCCTGGTTGAACGGGGCTCGATGGAGACCGCGTCACCCCTGTTATGCCGTGAGGGTGCTCAGTGCAGAATTCCCGGGGGCAGGGGAGGCACGGGTCCGCCTCCGGCGGTCAGGCCGCCGTCCATGCGCAGCGTCGCCCCGGTGAGGTAGGTGGCCTCTACCGCCAGGAAGAAGACGGCGTCGGCCACTTCCTCCGGCCGGCCGGTGCGTCCCAGGGGGATGGCTCCTTTGATGGCCTCGCGGCTTCTCTCGTCCAAGGCGCCCCAGCCGCGAGTCTCCTCCCCATGGCGGGTGCGCACCAGGCCGAGCATTAGCTCGTTGACGCGGACGGTTGGGGCCGCTTCCCGCGCCCAGGTCTCGGTGAACACGCCAACGGCGCGGTTAGCGGCGCTGTAGCCGTCACTGAACAAAGGCGCCGCCGGGCCGCTGCGCCCGACGATGGCGGCGATCGAGGAGAGGTTGACCACCGCCCCGCCTCCCCCTCTCATCAGCGGGAAGAAGTGATGATAGAGCAGCCACTTGGCGGTCATGGTGGTGGCGATTTCCAGCTCCCACTGGCCCTGGTTGTGTGGCTGGTCGTAGGAACCGTGCACCACCGGCATGCCGCCGCGCTCGATATTGTTGATGAGGTAGTCGATTCTCCCCTGGCCCTCGTCGATAATGGCGGCGAAACGGGCCACTTCCTCGCGGTTGCGCAGGTCGACATGGTGCAGGCTGTAGAGGTGCCCGTCGCCACGCAGTTCCTCTTCCAGTTCGGCGATCGATTCTGGCCAGTCGTGCACCGGCAGGACCAGGGTGGCGCCGGCGCGGGCGAAACGGCGGGCGATGGCACGTCCCACCGGGCGTGCCGCTCCGGGGACGAGGGCTATTTTGCCGGCAAGCGGAGTCGTCGTCATCGCAGCATCCTGTTGAGTCTCGGCGGCGGCGGCTCGGCGATGGGGTTGTCGATGTCGCCGTGGCGCCTTAAACCGAGCATGGCGAGGAGGTTGTCGTCGAGGTGGAGTTGGCGATCGTAGCTGGCGAGGATATTGCCGTTTGTCGGAACGATGAGGCGTGCCGAGATATAGAGGTTGCGATTGGAACGGGACAGGGTGCCGACGAGGATGGCCTGTGCCTTGAGTTCTCCGCCGATCTTGCCAAGCTCGCGCGAGAGCACGGTTTCACCGGAGCGTGGTTCGATGGAGATGGTCGAGGTGAGCTTGATTTCGCGCACCGTGTAGCCATGCTGCACCAGCCGCGAGGATATGTGCTCCTGCAGCAGCCGGCCGAGGGGTGAGGTTTTGGTGAGGTCGTTGTTGTCGACGAAGGTGGTCACCAGCACCGGCATTCCGGGATGGCGGGGGACGAGGGGCGGCAGGGCGGCCTCCGTCAGCTGGTCAGTGATCTCGTAGGAGAGGTCGATGAGATCGGCGTCCTTGCCGAAGAACTTTTCCAGCCTCGTACCGTTGAGATCGGCGCAGCCGCCGAGGGCGAGCAGCAGGGCGAGCAACAGGGGGACACTGCGGGCAATGCGGCGGCTTGGCATGGTGTTGTCCTCTAGATCTCTTTTTCGTCCGGGAGGGGTGCGGGCTCTGCTGGCGGGGTCTGCTGCGGCGCCGCGGGGGCCTTGGGCGTCTTCTCGTCGCCGGTGGCGGGTCGAGGCACCGTCACCGGCAAGGGGCGGTTTTTCTCCTTGGCCTTTTCGACGCTGGAACTGGATAGCCGCAGGGTTGCGGTCTCGGGGAACTGCTCCTGGTAGTGCCAGAAGTCTTTGTCATTAATATAGTAGATATCCGAAGCGCGGAAGAGGTAACTGTTGCCCTTGCGCACAGAGGTGGTGACGATTACCTCGTAGTGGCCATGGGTGGTGAGATTGGCGTTGGCGACGTCGAGGGAGGTGCCGATGGCCAGGTTGACCAGTTCCGAGGGGGCGTTGCGCAAGACGAGAATGGCGGCCGAGATGCCGGTGAGCACGCCTGGCTGCAGGCTGCGCAGGCGATTGGTGCTATGGCGAACCGTCTGCACTTTGTAGTTGATTTCCAGTGTGTCTTCGGCGGCCTGCGGCCGGGTGGGGATGCCGAAGCCGACGAGGCTGGTGACCAGCAGGTCGTGGAAGGCCTCGTTAAAAGAGCTGGTTTCGTTGGCTCGGCAGGGGTGGGCGTCGTCGCCGCAAGTCTGTTTGACGGTTACTGCGGTGTTGATGTTGTCGGTGGTGATGAGCTCGTTGTTGATGCGGTCGGCGAGATCGGCGGCGAGCACCTGCCAGTGATGGGAGGCCTCCATCTTCTGCTGCTGCGAATAGGGATAGACGATGGGCTCTGGGATGCGCGAGGCGCAGCCGGAGCAGCAGAGAAGGAGCAGGGAGATGACGAGAAACAGGGGCATGGGGGCCTCCCCGGGTTCGGATGAGGTTGAATCTACGGTGAAATCCTGGGCGAGCCAGGGTCTTTTCGGGAAACGCGCGGCAAGGCAGCATGTCGCCCGGGTGTGACGACTGTATCGGACGATCTTTGCAAAAGTAAAGGAAAATATGTAATTCTACATAGCTATATTGGTGGTGTGCGGGTATGCTGCCGGTATCCTCCGGGAGCTGCACCAGAGATCCAGCCCCATGCCGGGGGGGCCGGCGAGCGGACCACCTCCGCCAAGAAGCGACAGCGATGAACATCGATCTTCACGTCCATTCCAACTACTCCGACGGCAGCATGAGCCCGACCGAGTTGGTGCAGGCCGCCGCCCGCATCGGTCTTGCCGCCATCGCCATCACCGATCATGATACCGTGGACGGTGTCGACGAGGCCGTTGCCGCCGGGGAAGGGCTGGGGGTCGAGGTGGTGCCCGGGCTCGAGCTGAGCGTCACCTGCGACGGGACCAGCGTCCACCTCCTCGGCTACTTCTGCTCGCCCCGGGCGCCCCGGCTGGAGGAGGTTCTGTCGCGTCTGCAGGAGGGGCGCCGCACCCGAAACACCGCCATCCTCGCCCGTCTCAACGAACTTGGTGTCGACATCACCGCGGCGGAGCTGGCCACGGTCTCCGGACATGGCCAGAGCGGCCGGCCCCATATCGCCACCCTGCTCGTTCGCAAAGGGGCGGTGAGCAGCATGGACGAGGCCTTCTGCAACTATCTCGGCCGGGGCGCCAAGGCCTACCAGCCACGCTACGTTCTCGATGCCGCCGAGGCCATCGCCGTGGTCAAGGAAGCCGGTGGCCTTGCCGTTCTCGCCCACCCGCAGCAGTTGGAGAAAGCGGGCAAAGACGTCGCCGCCATGGTCCGCCGCCTGCACTGCCTGGGGCTGGACGGCGTCGAGGCCTATTATCCCACACACTCCCGCGCCTTCCGCAAGAAGTTGCTGGCCCTGGCCAGGCGCGACGAACTGCTCGTCTCCGGGGGCAGCGACTACCACGGCACCATCCGTCCTGGGACATCCCTGGCGCATGGTGCCACCGCGGTGCCGGGACACCTCCTCGAGGCGATGAAGGCCCGCCTCGGCATGGCCTGAAAGCCGCGCCGAGGGAGGACAGAACAAAGGAACGAAATATGTCGATGCATTCCATTCTCATTGTCGACGACGAGCCCAACTACCTCGTCGTTCTCTCCGAACTCCTCAAGGACGAGGGGTTCGAGGTCTTTACGGCTGCCGACGGCCCGGCCGGCCTGAAGCTGGTCGAGGACGTCGATCTCGATCTGGTGGTCACCGACATGCAGATGCCGGGCATGAACGGGCTCGAGCTGCTGGAGAAGGTCAAGGAGAAGAACCGCGACCTGCCGGTGGTGGTGATCACCGCCTTCGCCGAGGTCGACAAGGCGGTGCAGGCCATGCAGGCCGGCGCCTTCAGCTATCTCGCCAAGCCGTTCTCCAACGACGAGCTGATCATCACCCTGCGCAAGGCGGCCCAGCATTATTCGCTGCTGCGCGAGAACACCCGCCTGCGCAGCGAGATCAAGGGCAAGAGCGGCTTCGCCGGCATGGTCGGCAAGAACCCGCGCATGCTCCAGGTCTACCAGCTAATCGAAAAGGTGGCGCCGACCCACGCCTCGGTGCTCATCACCGGCGAGAGCGGCACCGGCAAGGAGCTGGTGGCCAAGGCCATCCACGTCAACAGCCCGCGCGAGTCGCGCCCCTTCATCGCCGTCAACTGCGCCGCACTGTCCGGCAGCCTCCTCGAGAGCGAGCTCTTCGGCCACGAGAAGGGCGCCTTCACCGGGGCGGTGGCCATGCGCAAGGGCCGCTTCGAGCTCGCCGACAGCGGCACCATCTTCCTCGACGAGGTGGGCGAGATCCCGCTGGCGCTGCAGTCGAAGCTGCTGCGCATCCTCCAGGAGAAGACCTTCGAGCGGGTCGGCGGCGGCAAGACCATCGAGGTCGACGTGCGCATCATCAGCGCCACCAACAAGGATCTGCGCGAGGAGGTCGCCGCAGGGCGCTTTCGCGAAGACCTCTTCTACCGTCTCAACGTCATCCCCATCAGTCTGCCGCCCCTGCGCGAGCGTATGGACGACATGCGTCTGCTCGCCGAGTACTTCGTTCAGAAATATCGCCGCGAATTGCGCAAGCCTGACCTGAAGATCTCCTCCGACGCCCTCAAGCTGCTCATGAAGCTGCCCTGGGAGGGCAATATCCGCGAGCTCGAGAACACCATCGAACGGGCCGCCATCCTCTGCAGCAACGACATCATCGAGGCCGATGACGTCCATCCCGACACCCCCTACCCCGAGGATGCCAGCCCCCTCGGCGCCGAGTTCGACCTCAGGCTGATGTTTCCGGAAAACGCCGGGTTGAACGACGTCCTCTATGCCATCGAGAAGAAGATGCTCACCCAGGCGCTGGTCGACACCGACTACGTCCAGGCCCGGGCGGCGGAAAAACTCGGCATCACCAAGAGCCTGCTGCAGTACAAGATGAAGAAATACCGCATCAAGAAACGCAGATAGCCCTTCGTTCAGCGGCGCCCGGACTGCTCCGGCGATCCCCAGTGGAGCTTGTTGCGGAGGATGGTGAAATAATCCCGCGACGAGGAGACCACCAGCCGCAGGAAGTGCCTGGCGGTCTTGATCTCCAGTTGGTCCCCGTCGGCCATCTCCCAGAATGGCTGCCCGTCGATGATCACCTGCGCCCGATCGTTGCTGCCGGTGGCCTGATAGCGGGTGGCGATGGTCATGTCGGCGGGGAGGATGATCGGCCGCGAGCCGAGCATGAAGGGGCAGATGGGGGTGACGGTGATGGTCGCCAGGCCGGGGTAGACCAAGGGCCCGCCGGCGGAGAGGTTGTAGGCGGTCGAGCCGGTGGGGGAGGAGAAAATGAGGCCGTCGGCGCGGTAGGTGGTGATCGGCTGGCCGTCGGCGGTGGTGCTGAGGTTGAGGAGGCGGTCGAGCACGTTCTTGGTGATGACCACATCGTTGAGGGCGTAGCGGTAGGTGGCGTGGTCGCCCTGGGAATGCAGACGCGCGCGGAGCATGAGCCGGTTCTCGATGGTCACTTCCGAGGTGAGCAGCCGTTCCAGCGCCGGCAGTGTTTCGGGCTCGGTGAGCTCGGTGAGGAAGCCGAGGTTGCCCATGTTGATACCCAGCACGGGGATGGAGTGACGGGCGGCGGCTTCGGCGATATGCAGCAGGGTGCCGTCGCCGCCGAGGACGACTATCAGGTCGAGGTCGGCGCAGATGGTGTCCTCGCAGACCTCGACGCCTCGTTGCCGCAGCCAGCGGCCAAGGGTGTCGGCAAATTCCCGCGGGCGTCGCTCGTCCTTCTTGGGGATCAGCGCCACGCGGTGGATGTCGAGCTTCCTGGCGACGCGAAAGGGCGTGGCGGCGTAACTCATTCCATCTTCCCCAGTTCCTTGGAGCGCAGCACCGCTGATTCGACGATGTCCATGATGATGCCGTGGAAACCGACCTTTTCGAGGACGTGCAGGGCGGTGATGGCGGTGTCCCCCGGCGAGGTCACCTTGCCGCGCAGGGCCGCCGGATGCTCGCCGCTCTCGCGCAGCAGCTTGACCGAGCCGGCGACGGTCTGCATGGCCAGCTTCTCCGAGATGACCCTGGTCAGACCCATCTTCACCCCGGCGTCCACCAGGGCCTCGACGAAGGAGAAGACGTAGGCCGGGCCGGATCCGCTCAGGCCGGTGACCGCGTCGAGGTGCACCTCGTCGAGGATGACCACCTCGCCCACGGCGAGGAAGATCTCCTCCGCCAGGCGCAGTTCCTTGTCGCTGACGTTGTCGTTCTTGCTCAGCGCCGAGGCGCCCTCGAGCACCAGGGCCGGGGTGTTGGGCATGACGCGGATGATTTTTGTTTCCTTCTTGCCGATGGTCTTGATATAGAAAGATATGGGCAGGCCGGCGGCAACGGTGATGAGGATATGATGGGGCTCGATGACCGAGCGGCAGTTCTCCAGCACAGCCTTCATGGTTTGCGGCTTGACGGCGAGAATGACCACCTTGCTCTTTTCGAAGATGGCGTGGTTGTTCTGGAAGGTCTTGATGAGGTAGGTGGACTCGAGGTGCTCACGGCGGTAGTCGTTGGGCTCGGAGACGAGGATGTTGCTCTTGCTGTACAGGCCGGAGGCGAGAATGCCTTTGATCAGGGCCTCGGCCATCTGACCGCCGCCAATGAATCCAATATGCTGTTTCATGAATGTCCGTAGGGGAAGAGGGGAAGGGTGAGGTGCGAATTAAGTCATGCAATCATAATCGCTTTCAGGTAAATATCAATTTCGATTATTGCCTTTTCGGTGGCGTCGCCTGGCCTTGGAAGAACGGCGGCGGCAGCCGCTTTTTCCCTTATAAGGATCTGAAATCATGGTGAGCAAGGAACTGCTGGATATTCTCGCCTGTCCCCAGTGCAAGGGAGCGCTGCAGCTGCAGGGAGAGGATGGCCTGCTCTGCGAGCGCTGCGGGCTGTTGTACGAGATTCGTGACGATATCCCGATCATGCTCGTCGACCAGGCCAAACGGGTCGAACGGCCCAAGGAGTGAGCGGGGGGGCGGAGACCGGCCTCTCACGCCGATATCGCCACATGCCCGCCGCGGGGAGGGACCTATGACCGAGACGATCAGCGCCGAACCATTGTTTGCCCGCTTCGTCATTGCCGGCGATCACCGGCGCAGCGACTACTTCTCCCTCATCAAGGAACTGGTGGCCCGCCGGCGGCGGGAGGGTGCCATATGGCAGCCGGCTATCGAGCGCGCCTACGCCTTGTTGCTGGACGAAATCCGCACGAACGACGCCGAGCCCCTCGAGCCCATTTCCTTCGGCACCTCCGGCTGGCGCGGCAGGCTGGGCAAGGATATCTTCGTGCGCTCGGTGGCCCTGGTTACAGAGGCCATCGTGCGCGTCTACGGGCAGATCGAGGCGGACAGGGAACTTGCCGCCGCCCTCGGTGTCGACTCCATCGGGGAGGCCAAAAAGCGCGGCTGCGTCATCGGTTTCGACAACCGCTTCGCCGGTTCGGTGCTCGCCGCGGCGGTGGCGGCAACCCTCGCCTCCCACGGGTTTCGCGTGCACTATGCCGGCGAGTCGACCACCGGGGTGCTGTCCGCCGCCCTGCTGTCGCTCTCGGCCGCCTTCTCGATCAACCTTACCCCGTCTCATAACCCCCTTGAATACGGGGGCTACAAGTTCAACGCCGCCGATGCCGGGC
>JANJUM010000254.1 GCA_024710585.1 Desulforhopalus sp. | reverse complement strand
GACGGCACCGTGGTCGATCACCGCTATCCGCAGATCGGCGCCCCGGTTCCGGGAGCAGTCACCTGGCTGAGGAAGCTGCAGCGCCACGGCGCGCGGATCATTCTCTTCACCATGCGCTCCGACACCCGCGAAGGCGGCGACCTGCTGCGCCAGGCGGTGCATTTTCTGCAGGAGAACGGCGTCACCCTCTACGGCGTCAACCGCAACCCCGACCAGGACAGCTGGACCACCAGCCCCAAGGCCTACGGCGATGTCTATGTCGACGACTCCGCCTTCGGCTGCCCTCTCACCCACCCGAAAGGCTTTGCCAGGCCCTGCGTCGACTGGAGTGTGGTCGGCCCGGCCCTGGAACATATGTGCCTCAGCCGGCGCTAGCAGGCTCGGCCGCCAGCCGATAGCCAGCTTTCTTGGCCAGGCCGGGTAAGGTGCCGCCAACGCGGCTTCAGCCGCCCGGCCCCTGCGCCGATGAGGTCCGTCCCGGCCCGCTTCTGGCGAGGCGCGCCAGGTAGTGCTGCAGGGCCGCCAGCAGCTCGCCGGCGACCAGGCGGTCACCGGCCTTGACCGTCCGCGACAATTCCTGCACCAGCGAAGCCAGCTCCTCGAAGCCATACATGCCCGCCACCCCGCGCAGGGCGTGGGCCTTGCCGCGCAGCTCGTCGATATCGCCCTGGCGCATGGCCCTGCCCATGGCGGCGAGGTCGTCGGCGATGGAGGCCAGCACGACCGGCACCAGGTCGTGCAGCTCGGCGGGGACCTCCTGCGGCCGCTCGCGCTCGAGGCAGAAGCCGAGCGCCTTGTTGCCGAGGAAGGGGGGCACCTCGCTTTTCTTCATCACCACGTGGCGGTAGATGGCCTGGAGGAGGTCACGCTTGAAGAAGGGCTTGCTGAGCACCCCGTCGAAGCCCGACTCGACGATGCGCTTCTTCTGTTCCTGGAAGGCGTGGGCGGTGATGGCCAGCACCGTCTGCCGCGGCAGCAGCCCCTGCAGCTCGCGGCGGCGGATGAGCTCGGTGGCGGTAAGCCCGTCCATGACCGGCATGCGGATGTCCATGAGGATGATGTCGAAGGTGCCGCTCTCGAGGCGGGCCAGGGCCTCCTCGCCGTTTTCCGCAACCTCGGTGCGGATCGGGTAGTCCTTGAGGTAGACCTTGACGACCTCGGCGTTTTCGCGGATGTCGTCGACGATGAGCGCCTTCAGCTCGGGGAAATGTTGCGGCATGAGCGGCGAGGCGTCGAGGCGGATATGCCCGCGCTCGTCGGGGGGCACCGCCGGCAGGGGCAGGGAGCAGACGAAGGTCGCCCCGGCTCCCTGGCGGCTGTCGACGGTCAGCCGGCCGCCCATGGCGTCGGTCAGCCTGCGGCTGATGGCCAGGCCGAGGCCGCTGCCGCTGAGGGCGCGCGAGGTGAGGTCGTGGACCTGGACGAAGCGGTCGAAGATGATCTTCTGGTGCTCGGCGGAGATGCCGATGCCGGTGTCGCGGATGGAGAGGCGCAGGTTGCCGGGGATCTCGTCGTCTTCGGCGATCTCGAGGACGATGCTGCCGACGGCGGTGAACTTGACCGCGTTGTTGATGAGGTTCAAAAGGATCTGATAGATCTTGATCGGGTCGCCGACGCGCTCCAGGACCAGCTCCGGGGGGTGGCGCACCTCGTAGTGGAGGTCCTTCTGCACGCACAGGGGGACGATGGAGGCCTCGAGCTGGGCGATGATCTTCTCCAGGCTGAAGGGCTCGGGCTCGAAGGCCACCATGCCGGCGTCGATGCGCGAGAACTCGAGGACGTTGTTGATGATCTCCAGCAGCTGCCGGCCGGTGACGCGCAGGCTGTTGAGGTACTGGGTCTGGGTCTTGTCGAGGGGGGTGTCGGCGAGGAGGGCGGCCATGCCGAGGATGATGTTCAGCGGGGTGCGGATCTCGTGGCTCATGTTGGCGAGGAAATCCGACTTGGAGTTCGAGCGCCGTTCCGCCTCGGCATGACAGCGCTGCAGCCGCTCGTTGGTGCGCTTGAGCAGGTGGCGGTTGCTGTCGTCGATGCGCTTCTGGCGGACCTGCTGGGTGCGCATCCGCTCCAGGCGGTGCTCGAGGCAGCGGCAGCGCTGGTCGAGGCGCCGTATCTCGGCCGCCAGCAGGTGCTCGCGGTCTTTTGAGGTGGCAGGGTCTTTGGTGGTCACGGAGGGCCTCGGGAGGAGGGTGACGGTGCCAGGGACGTCGCCAGGCCGGCGGCCCGCCCCGCGGCGAGGGGCAACCGGCCACCGGGGTAAGGCCTGCGCCGGGCAACGCGGTCACGGGTTCCGCCGGCTACTATACCTTCCCCGGGGCCGCCGCGGCAAAAGAAAATCCTACGGAAATTTTCGGTGATACATGCTACCCTTGGGCCAGGGTTCCGCCCGGATGCGGCCGAGCCCGCGGACCCGCACAGGAGGGCGCCAACGGCGCCGCAATCAGGGCGCCATTGGCGCCGGAGCAGTGGAGAAAAGGAAAACGATCATGACCGCCAACGTCATTCAACTGTACAAGCAGCTGGCCGCCGACCGCGCCTATTGCTTTCATATCGAAACCAGCCGACCGCTGACCGCCGAAGAGTTGGAGCGCCTCAGGCTCATCCTCGCCGACGGCCTGCTTGCCGCCTCCGTCGTCGACCGCCCCGTGCCCGAGGGCGAGCGGGTGGTGGAGGT
This sequence comes from Desulforhopalus sp., assembly GCA_024710585.1. GTDB lineage: Bacteria > Desulfobacterota > Desulfobulbia > Desulfobulbales > Desulfocapsaceae > Desulforhopalus_A. The sequence continues at coordinate 16,727 of JANJUM010000254.1, read as the reverse complement.
GGGGCCGCGCCTCAACTTCGCCACCGCCTGGTCCTCCAACATGGTGTCCATCTGCCGCGCCACCGGCCTCGCCGCGATCACCCGGGTGGAGCGCTCGCGCCGTTACCTGGTCCCCGAGGGTGAAGACCTGCAGGCCTTCGTCGACCGCCACCACGACCGCATGACCGAGTGCCGCTATCTCGAGCCGCTGCGCTCCTTCGACAGCGGAGTGGTGCCGGAGCCGATCTACGAGGTCGACCTCCTCGGCCGCGGCATGGCCGCCTTCGACGACTTGCCGGGCATCTCCATGGACCAGCGCGACCGCGAACTCTACTACGAGTATTTCGTCGGCCGTGAGAAGCGCAACCCGACCATCGTCGAGATCATGGACCTCAACAACGCCAATTCGGAGCACTCCCGCCACGGTTTCTTCAAGGGGCGGCAGGTGATCGACGGCACCCTGCAGGACCGTACCCTCTTCGAGCTGGTCACCGCCACCCTCGCCGCCAACCCGGCCGGGTCGCTCATCGCCTTCAAGGACAATTCCTCGGTGGTCGCCGGCTACCCCGTCGACACCCTGCTGCCGGCCGAGCCAGGGGAACCCTCGCCGCTCTTCGCCGCCCAGGTCGAATACCACCCCCTGCTCACCGCCGAGACCCATAACTTTCCCACCGGCGTGGCGCCCTTCCCCGGGGCCGAGACCGGCACCGGCGGCCGCATCCGCGACGTGCAGGGCACCGGCCGCGGCGGGCTGGTCATCGCCGGCACCGCCGGCTACTGCGTCGGCAACCTGCTCATCCCCGGCTACCCCCTCTCCTGGGAGAAGGAGATGCCCGCCCCGGACAACCTCGCCAAACCGCTGGAGATCGAGATCGAGGCCAGCAACGGCGCCTCCGACTACGGCAACAAGTTCGGCGAGCCGCTCATCCAGGGCTTCACCCGCTCCTTCGACCTGCGCCTAGTCGACGGCCAGCGCTGGGGCTTCCTCAAGCCGATCATGTTCACCGGCGGCATCGGCCAGATCGACGGCCGCCTCACCGAGAAGGCAGAGGCGAAGGAGGGCATGCTCATCGTCCAGGTGGGCGGCCCGGCCTACCGCGTCGGCTTCGGCGGCGGTGCCGCCTCGAGCATGCTCCAGGGCGAGAACGAGTCGAGCCTCGACTTCAATGCCGTGCAGCGCGGCGACGCCGAGATGGAACAGAAGATGAACCGCGTCATCCGCGCCTGCAACGAGATGGGCGACCGCAGCCTCATCGAGGTCATCCACGACCAGGGCGCCGGGGGGCCGGCCAACGTCCTCAAGGAGCTGGTGGAGAAGGCCGGCGGCTGGGTGGAGATCCGCAACATCCGCGTCGGCGACCCGACCATGTCGGTGCTGGAGATCTATGTCGCCGAATACCAGGAGCGCAACGGCTTCCTCATCAAGCCGGAGAACATCGAGCGCTTCCAGGCCATCTGCGAGCGTGAGAAGGTCGGCTGCGAGGTGCTCGGGCGGGTCACCGGCGATCTGCGCTTCGTCGTCCACGACGCCGCCAACGACACCACTCCGGTCAATATCGAGCTGCCCGCCCTGCTCGGCAACATCCCCCAGAAGACCTTCACCGACAGTCGCCGCCCCTGGCGGGAGGAGCCGCTGCCGCTGCCTGCCGACCTGTCCGTCGCCGCCGCCCTCCATGGGGTGCTGCGCCTCGTCTCGGTGGGCTCGAAGCGTTTCTTGACCAGCAAGGTCGACCGCGCCGTCACCGGCCTGATCGCCCGCCAGCAGTGCTGCGGCCCATTGCAGCTCACCGTCGGCGATGTCGCCGTGGTCGCCCAGAGCCACTTCGGCCTGACCGGCATCGCCACCGCCATCGGCGAGCAATCGATCAAGATGCTCGTCGACCCGGCGGCGGGGGCGCGCATGGCGGTGGGCGAGGCCTTGACCAACCTTGTCTTCGCCCGGGTGCGCAGCCTCGACCAGGTGAAGTGCTCCGCCAACTGGATGTGGGCCCCCAAGCTGCCGGGGGAGGGCGCCGCCCTCTACGACGCCGCCCAGGCGATGAGCGAGGCGATGATCGCCCTCGGCATGGCCGTCGACGGCGGCAAGGACAGCCTGTCGATGGCCACCGTGGTCGGCGAGGAGACGGTCAAGTCGCCCCGCCAGCTGGTCATTTCCGCCTATGCGGCGATGCCCGACCTCAACCGCGCCATCACCCCCGACCTCAAGATGCGCGGCGCGCCGCTGCTCTATATCGACCTCGGCGGCGGCCGCGTCCGCCTCGGCGGCAGCGCCCTGGCCCAGGTGCGTGGCAGGCTGGGCGACCTCTCCCCCGACCTCGACGACCCGGCCCTCCTCGGGCGGGCCTTTGCCGCCGTGCAGCAGCTGCTCGACCGCGGCCTGCTCACCGCCGGCCACGACCGCAGCGATGGCGGCCTGGCGACCACGGTGCTGGAGATGGCCTTTGCCGGCAATTGCGGCCTCGACGTCACCATGGAAGGGGTGCCGGGGGCTTTGGCGGCCCTCTTCGCCGAGGAACTCGGCCTGGTGCTGGAGTGCCGGCCGGAAGACCTGGCCGAGGTCGAGGCGGTCTTCTCCGCTCAAAACGTGCCCTGCTGCCGTCTCGGCCGCTCCACCGCCGATGGGCGCATCCGCGTGCGGGTCAACGGTGAGACGGTGCTCGACGAGGAGATGGTGACCTTGCGCTCGTGGTGGGAGGAGACCAGCCACCAGCTCGAGCGGCTGCAGATCCCGGCCAGCCTGGCCGAGGAGGAGAAGCGGGCCATCCACGCGCGGCGCGGGCCGGAGTATCGCCTGCCCTTCACGCCCAGGCCGGCCGCGCCGGAAGTGCTGCTGCGGGTCGACAAGCCGCGGGTGGCGATTCTTCGCGACGAGGGCTCCAACTCAGACCGCGAGATGTCCTCGGCCTTCTATGCCGCCGGCTTCGAGCCCTGGGACGTGTGCATGAACGATCTGCTGCAGGGCACGGTCAGCCTCGAGCAGTTCCGCGGCCTGGCGGCGGTGGGCGGTTTCTCCTACGCCGACGTGCCCGAGTCGGCCAAGGGCTGGGCGGCGACCATCCTCTTCAATCCCCGCCTGCGCGAGATGTTCACCACCTTCTATCACCGCCCCGACACCTTCACCCTCGGGGTGTGCAACGGCTGCCAGTTGTTCGGCCTGCTCGGCTGGGTACCGGGGCCGGGCCTGGCTGCGGAGCGGCAGCCGCGTTTCGTGCGCAACCTCTCCGGGCGCTTCGAGTCGCGCTGGACCACGGTGCGGGTGGAGAAGAGCCCGGCGATCATGCTGCGCGGCATGGAGGGGCTGGTCTTCGGCATCCACGTCGACCACGGCGAGGGGCGGCTGATCTTCCCCGACGAAGCCTTGCGCCGGGAAGTTATCGACGGCGGCCAGGCGCCAATGGTCTATGTCGACGACGAGGGCCAGGCCACCGAGACCTACCCCTTCAACCCCAACGGCTCGCCGCTTGGTCTGGCGGCGCTGTGCTCCGCCGACGGCCGCCACCTGGCGCTGATGCCCCACCCCGAGCGCGCCTTCCTGCCCTGGCAGGCCCACTACCTGCCGGAAGACTTGAAGCATCTCCAGGTCTCGCCATGGCTGCAGCTCTTCCATAACGCCTACCAGTGGTGCCTGGAGGGGCGCTGAGGCGGCCCCGAACCGCGCCGCCTTTGCCGGCGGCGCGGCTGGCGTTGTGCATGGATTGTAAGTTGGATTGACAATCCATGCATTTCTTGCTATCATCCCGGCATGATTCCAAGAAAACTCGCCGAGAAACTTCTGCAACTCGCCAGATATTATCCTGTCGTCGCCGTATGCGGTCCCCGGCAGGCGGGGAAAACCACGCTGTGCCGAGCCACTTTTCCTGACCTGCCCTATGTGTCGCTGGAATCGCTCGATATGCGCGAATTCGCTACCCAGGATCCGCGCGGTTTTCTCGCCGAATACCAACAGGGAGCGATTTTCGATGAGGTTCAGCAGGCGCCGGGGCTGGTCAGCTATCTCCAGGGAGAGGTGGACGAACGTCCTCAGTCTGGGCGTTTCATCCTTACCGGCTCACAGCATTTTGCAATTTCCCAGACTATCTCGCAGTCTCTCGCCGGCCGCTGTGGCCTGCTCACCCTGTTGCCTCCGGACCTTGAGGAGCTGAGAGCCTTTCCCGAAGTCTCCGACGACCTCTTTACCCTGCTCTGGCAGGGCAGCTACCCGCGGATCTACGACCGGCGGATACCCGCCGACCAGTGGTTGGGTGATTATATCGCCACGTATGTGCAGCGGGATGTCCGGCAGGTGGTAAATGTCGGCGATCTTCTTGGTTTTACCAACTTTCTCAAGCTCTGCGCCGGGCGTACCGGACAGGAGATCAATCTGTCCACCCTGGGTGGCGACGCCGGTGTCTCGCACAATACCGCCAAGTCCTGGCTGTCGGTCCTCGAGGCGAGTTATATCATTCACCGGCTGCCCGCCTGGCACGCCAATATCCGCAAGCAGGTGGTCAAGGCGGCGAAACTTCATTTTTTCGACAGTGGGCTGGTTTGCGCCCTGCTGCAGATCAGGGAGCCGGCACAGCTCAAACTCCACCCCTTGCGGGGGGCGATTTTCGAGAGCTGGGTAGTGGCGGAGTTGTATAAAGGCTTTGCCCACAGAGGTGAGCAGCCACTGCTCCACCATTATCGCGAGAGTCGCGGTTTGGAAATGGATGTTGTGATGAGGCGTGGCGAGACGATGCAGGCGGTCGAAATAAAATCTGGAGCAACTGCGTCGTCGGATTTCTTCAAGGGCTTCGGGACGTTTGGAGAGAGGATGCATGCTGCGGGGTTTGACGGGCGTGTGGAGAGCGCGGTGGTCTATGGCGGGGAGGCCTCGCAGCGGCGCAGCGCCGTCAGGCTGGTGAGCTGGCGGGAAGTGGGCGGCATTGTCGCCGATACCGTTCAGGCGCCAGATCCTGCCTGAGGGGGCGTGCAAAATACACCTCGATCCTGCCGACACCACTCACCCGAGACCACGCCACCCTTGCACCGCGCGAGCGCAGCGCCACTCCCATAGACCCTTCCTGGCGCTGGCTTGCTGACAGTTCTCTCCACCGGCTTTGCGGTGGAGAGGGGCGCTATTTTTTCCCTTTGTTGAGCTGCTTTTCGAGCATGATCTTGAGGATGGTCCTGTCCGCCTGGACCATGCCGTCATGGCTGAGGGCGCCCATGTTCTGCACCGTCTTCTGGGTCGAATTGCCGATGATGCCGTCGGTGTCCTTGACCTTGACCCCGTGCAGGGAGAAGAGGGCCGCCTGAACGGCGGCGCCGGCGGCGGTGTTGAGCTTGATGGCGCAGCCGGCCTTGGCGCCGTCGCAGATGACGCCGGCGAGGTCCTCGAGGATGTTGCCGATGGCGCCTTCCATGTGGTGGAGGTCGCCGCCCACCAGGTAGGTGATGCCGGCGGTGGCCCCTGCCCCGGCGGCCACCGAACAGCCGCATACCGCCGACAGCCGCCCGGTATGGGCCTTGACGTAGGCGGTGACGATATGGCTGAGGCCGATGGCGCGCAGCAGGGTGTCGCGGTCGTGGGCGATGAAGTCCTTGATCGCCCAGATGGGGAGGATGGCGGTGAGGCCGTGGTTGCCGCTGCCGGCCGAGCTCATCGCCGGCAGCTTGGCCCCGCCCATGCGGGCGTCGGCGGCCGCCGAGGTGAGGCGCCGCGCCGAGGTGGTCATGTCGTTGACGAGGAGCTTCTGCTTGACGAGGCGGTCGATGGCCTTGCCGATGCCCAGGCCGCTGCCGTGCTTGAGGCCATACTCGGCCAGGGCGAGGTTGTGGTTGACGCCTTCTTCGAGAAAGTTGAGGTCGTCCTCGTCGAGCTGCGCCGTCAGTTCGAGGATCTGTTCCAGGTTGAGGTCGCGCAGCCAGGCCTCGAGCTCCGCCAGGCTATGGCGCCCGCCTTTTTTCTTGCCCCGCTCAAGGAGCGGCGAGTCGACGACTTCTTCGCCGTTCAGCTTGAGGCTGACGATGTTGTTGTGCAGATCGACGATCAGCGACTCGGCGACGTCATTGCCGCAGGTCAGCCTGCTGCGCACGTAGAGGCCGACCTCGTCGCGCAGGTTGACCTTGACCCTGCCGTCGGATAGCAGTTTTTGCGCCTTGGCCACCGACTGGTCGTCGAGGCTTTCCAGCACCTCCAGCCCCCGGCTCGGGTTGCCGCCGCAGGCGCCGAGGGCGGCGGCGGTGTCGAGGCCCTGCAGGCCGCCGCAGCCGGGGATGATCACCGCCATGCCGTTCTTGTAGATGTTCGGGTCGATCCAGATCTCGATGGCGTCGAACTCCTTGCTGGGCAGCAGCGAGGCGGCGGCGGCGGTTGCCAGGGCGATGGCCACCGGCTCGGTGCAGCCGAGCGCCAGGGTTACTTCCATCTCGAGGATGTCTTTGACGGTGAAGGTCATGTCAGGTCTCCGTGCGGCAGGGGGTGGTCAACGGGCGAGGATACATTCGATCTCGATGTTCGACCCCAGAGGCAGGGCCGCCACCTGCACGGTGGAGCGCGCCGGCGGGTTGGTGGCGAAGAAGGTTGCGTAGGCCTCGTTCATGGCCGCGAACTCGCCGAGGTCGGTGAGGAAGACGGTGGTCTTCACCGCCCGCTGCAGGGAGGTCCCGGCGCTTTCGGCAATGGCCGCGATGTTTTCGAGAATCCTTTTGGTTTTCGCGCCAATCGGGCCGTCGACGAGCTTGCCGGACGCCGGGTCGATGGGCAGCTGCCCGGAGACGAAGAGCAGGGTGTCGGTGGCGACGCCCTGGGAATAGGGGCCGATGGCGGCCGGGGCCTTGGTGGTGGCGATGACGGTGGGGTTCATGCGTGGTCCTCGTGGTTGTGCGCGGCGTTTTTACGCGCTTTCTTGAGATGATTATAGACGGTGTAACGGGTAACGCCCAGGAGTTTCGCCACCTGCTCCACCGCCCCCTTGAAATGGAAGAGGCCGTCGGCCTCGAGCAGGGCGACCAGGTGGGCTTTCTCGAGGCGGCTCATGGTCTGCGGGTGTTTGCCGATGTGGCGCGCCGCCTGGTGGAAGAGGGCTTCGACGGTTTCCCCGGTGGAGTGCGCAAAGGTCTCGGCGGGTGGTGCGGCCGGGCTTTCCGCCGGGGCGAGGAAGGGTTGCAGGGCCTGGGCGGCGATGGCCAGTTCGGTGGTGTCGAAGTTGATGCACAGGGCGGCCACCGCCTGGCCGCTGCCGTCGCGGACCAGGGTGGTGGTCGACTTGAGGGTGCGGCCATCGGCGGCGACGGTGCGGTAGCTGTGGACGTTGCCGAGGTGCTGCTGGTTCTTGACCATCTTCACCAGCAGGTCGGTGGCCGGGGCCCCCGGGCTGCGGCGGGTGACCTCGCCGCGGATGTAGACCAGCGAGCTCTGCAGTCGGGTGAGGTCATGGACGCAGGCCTCGCAGTGCGGGCCGAACATGGCGACGATGGCGTCGGCAAGGCTGTGCAGGTTGTTGAGCAGGCACTCTTTTTCGTTCATCGGCATTGGGGTGCGGGGGATTTTGTGAATATGCACTATTCTCTCATCTCTGGCGACAGCAGTCAATAAAAATGTTGAAGATTGCAAATGTGTTGAAATTATTTCCGCCAACGAGAAGCGCAGCCACGCCGGGGGCCAGCGGCCGGGGAGTGGCGGGGGGGAGAGGATTATCGCCGAGAATTCCTTGAATATATGCCCATGATGGCGATAATGGAAGAAAGCGCCGGTGGCAGCAACCAGACAATCCTTGCAAGGAGGGGCACGATGTCAGAGCAACGAACCAACTCACTGAGCTACCATATCACCGCGGTGAAGAAGGGCGAGCGGGTCTTCGAGAACGCCTTCCAGGGGGTCAGCCGCATGATACTCGAAGGGGAGATCGACAAGGTCATGGTCAATGGCAAGAACACCTTCGATTTCCGCATTTTTCGCAAGGGCCCCAAGCACATCGTCGGCATGTACGACGAGATCAACTCCTTCGTCTCCTTCATCAAGGACGCCTCCGAGGGCGGCTCCTCGGCGGAGATGGCCTTCGTCCTCGTCGGCGAGCCCGGCAACGGCAAGACCTTCCTCGTCGAATACCTGTGCAAGCTCTACCGCCGCTTTCTCTCCGTGCCCGTCAACCGCCGCTATACCTTCCGTTTCGTCGGCCTCGACAAGCTTGGTTCCTACGGTAACATCACCACCATCGAGTCGCAGACCTACGAGGACCCGCTCATCCTCGCCATGAACCTCGAGGAGAGCCGCGACGAGTCCGGCGCCCACCTGGCGCGGCGCTACCGCATCGACCGCAAGATGCTGGAGAAGTGGTTCGAGAACTACCGCCCGCTGGGGGCCTGCAGCGCCTACATCTGGAATAATATCCGCGAGTACACCGGCGGCAAGTTCGACGACATGCTGGAGTTCATCGAGATCGTCCCGGTGCCGCTGGTGGAGAGCCTCGGCACGGTGACCGGTAAGTACCCGGCCAAGGACAAGATCACCTCCTCGGCAGTCGACCTCCTCGGCGAGGAGTCGATCCAGCGCCTCCTGCACATCACCGACACCAACAACCCCTACCGCTTCGACCTGCGCCGCGGCGCCCTGGCGCGGGTCGCCGGCGGCGGCATCCACTTCAGCGACGAGATCTACAAGAACAAGAAGGATCTGGTGCAGGTCTACCTCGGCATCATCCAGAACCGCTGCATCGAGATCGACGGCTACAAGTGGCCCATCGATACGCTCATCGTCGCCACCAGCAACAACTCCGAGTTCAACCGCTTCCTCGCCGAGAAGGAGGAGGCGCCCATCGTCGACCGCTGCCGCATCTGCTACGTGTCGCACAATACCAACCACGTGCTGCAGAAGGAGCTGACTGCCTACGCCATCGGCAACGAGGCCAAGACCACCCTCACCGGCGACGTCATGCACCAGGACCCCAACCTCAACTACGCCGCCTCGGTGGGGGTGGTGCTGACCCGCCTGCCGCGCTCCGAGAAGCTGACCCCCATCGAGACGATGAAGCTGGCGGCCGGCGAGGTGGCCGGCGAAAAGAGCCTCAAGACCCTCTCCGAGGTCATCGACACCCTCAGCCAGGAGCACGACATCACCAAGCGCTTCGGCCAGAAAGGCCTCGGGCAGCGCAACCTCGGCCGCACTATCCAGCTCATGCTGGAGAGCTCGGAGACCAACGAGGGCAAGTGCATGTTCGCCTATGACGTCTTCAACGCCTTCGAGCGGGTCATTCTCGACTATGTCGCCGAGGCCAAGGACCGCGCCAAGTTCCTCGATGACCTGAAGATCGCCAAGGGCCTCTACCGCGAGCGGATCATGACCGAGATGTTCAACGCCTATATGGACGAGCCCCTGGCGATCCGCAAGGACGTGCTCAACTACGTCAACATGATCATCGGCATCGACGCCGAGAACCTCGGCGCCGACAAGATGTGGAAATACAAGAACCCGCAGACCGGTGAACTGCAGGCGCTGAAGATCGACGAGCGCTACATCAACTCGGTGGAGGACTGCCTCGGCCTCAAGACCCGCGAGCAGAAGGACTCCTTCCGCACCTCGATCAGAAAGATCTACGGCCAGAAGATCTCGGTGCGCCCGGACTACGACTTCATGGACAACCTCGAGCTGGTCAAGGCGGTCACCGACGTACGCCTCAAGTCGGATATCGCCGGCTCGGGCAGCCTCATCGGCGCCCTCGCCAACCGCACCAACGAGGAGAACCAGAAGCTCTACGACCGCATGATCGAGACCATGCTCAACAAGCTCGGCTACTGCACCACCTGCGCCCAGAAGACCATCGAGTACTTCTGCACCCAGGTGGACGAGAACTGAGCCGGCCGCATCCGCCGCGGCCCCCCATCCCGCCACTTTCGCAACGGTGAGGAAGACATGACCGACCAGCTCCATGCCCTCTACCAGACCCTCAAGGCCCGGGGTTTGACCCCCGAGGAGGAGAGCAAGATCCGCTACGAGCTCGACCTCCAGGCCATTGACGACTGCCACCGCCACATCGACCGGCCGCGGCGGAGGAGCCTCTACAGCTATACCGACCTCGAGTTGCTGCACGACGCCTCGCCGCCGCACCTGGTCGCCCTGACCACGGTGCAGTCCCTCGACTACCTCCTCGAACGCGACAAGCAGCGCGAAAAAGACGGCTTCCCGCGCAAGATCCGCGTCGGCAAGATGGTCAAGCCCAGCCAGGACGGCGACGACAAGGTGGTCATCGTGCCGACCACGGTGGAGGAGAAGCTTCTCCACGACCAGGTGCGCGTCGGCGAGGAGGGCGAGGGCGGCGGCGAGGGGGGCGGCGAGGGTGGCGCCGGCGAGGGCGAGGAAGGCGAAGTCATCGGCGAGCAGCCGGTGCGTCCGGAGAAGGGGGCCGGTCAGGGCGGCGCCGGCCAGGGCGACGGCAGCGGCCACGATATCGAGTCCAACGCCTACGACCTCGGCCGCATCCTCACCGAGCAGTTCGAACTGCCCAACCTCAAGGACAAGGGCAAGAAGCGCTCCCTCACCAGGTACACCTACGACCTCACCGACAAGAACCGCGGTTTCGGGCAGATCCTCGACAAGAAGGCGACCCTGCGGCGCATCATCGAGACCAACATCGCCTTGCAGCGCATCAAGGGTCAAGCCGAGGTGGACAGCCGCCGCCTGCTCATCTCCCCCAACGACCGCGTCTACCGCATCCTCTCCAGGGAGAAGGACTACGAGTCCCAGGCGGTGGTCTTCTTCGTCCGCGACTACTCCGGCTCCATGGGCGGCAAGCCCACCGAGCTGGTGGTCAACCAGCATGTGCTCATCTACTCCTGGCTCATCTACCAGTACAAGAACCAGGTCATCACCCGCTTCATCCTCCACGACACCGAGGCCAAGGAGGTGAAGAACTTCCAGACCTACTACAACCTCAGCGTTGCCGGCGGCACCCAGGTGTCCAGCGCCTACCAGCTGGTCAACAAGATCGTCGAGGAGGAGAGCCTCGACCGCGACAACAATATCTACGTCTTTCACGGCACCGACGGCGACGACTGGGACACCAAGGGCGAGAAGGCCATCCCCGAGCTGCGCAAGATGCTCGGCTACGCCAGCCGCATCGGGGTGACCATCGCCGAGAACGGCTACGGCATGTCCGGGCAGACCGAAGTTGAAAAATACCTGCGCCGCTCCGGACTGCTCGAGGAGTATGCGGCGCTGCTGCGTCTCGACGTCATCTCCAGGGACACCAGCGAGGCGCGGCTCATCAAGGGCATCAGAGAGCTTATCTCCTGAGGGGGCATCGCAACAGACGGCGCCCCGGCGCGGTCGCAAACCTGTGAGGAGCCATGGAACTGGTCAGCCAACACGCCAAGAGGATCATGGAGGGGTGCAAGGAGCGGGCTCGCGAGGCCGGGCTCACCTTCCCCGAGCAGAGCCTCGAGTATATCGTCACCAACCGCGACTTCCTGCAGCTGTCGCCGAAGAACATGATCCCCACCCTCTACGACTTCTGGGTCCAGGACGTCGAGGTGCTGCGCGACCAGGGGCAGTACGAGCTCTACCCCAACAACCCCTACGAGACGGTGATCAACACCCGGCCGCCGATCTCCTTCTACAACGACAACAACCCCGACTGGCTCAACGTGATGATCTTCTACCACGTTCTCGGCCATATCGACTTTTTCCACAACAACCTCTTCTTCCGCCATACCTGGGAATACGACTTCGCCGGCAAGGCCCTGGCCGACAAGCGGCTCATCGCCAAGCTCCGCTCCGAGAAGGGGCGCTGGGTGGATTACGTCATCGAGTTCGCGCGCTCCATCGACAACCTCGTCGGCTACTTCGACCACCTGGCGGCCCTGTCCACCGAGGGCGACCGCATGTCGCCGCTCGATTACTATTTCGATGTCTTCCTCCAGGACCGCGAGAAGAAGTCGGTGGCCGCCTATGTCGCCGAGATCGAGCGCTACAACAAGATGGTGCGGGAGTCCCCCGAGGACGGCGAGGGGCACTTCATCGACTCGGTGCGTAAAAAGTACGCCGAGTTCGACTCCCTCTACGACAAGGCGGTGAAGGAGCGCGGCAAGGCCGTCCGCCGCGACCTGCTGCAGTACCTCATGGAGCACTCGCCCTTCCTGGCGCGGGAGGAGAACCGCTGGATGCTCACCGTCATCGAGGTCATCCGCGCCACCTCGCTCTACTTCCAGCCGCAGATCCGCACCAAGATCCTCAACGAGGGCTGGGCGAGCTACTGGCACGACCACCTCTTCCTGCGTGACGACCGCATCCGTGGCCACGAGGTGGAGTACGCGGTGGTCAACGCCAAGGTCACCTCCATGCCGCGCGTCGGCCTCAACCCCTACGCGCTGGGCATGCGCCTCTTCGAATATCTCGAGGAGCAGGCCGACAAGGGCAAGCTGTCCTTCGCCTACCGCAGAATCGCCGACCAGCACCGGCGGCGCACCTACGACACCGCCGCCAGTCAGGGCAAGGAATTCATCTTCTCGGTGCGCGAGAACTTCTGCGACTCCATGTTCGTCAATTCGTTCATCGACCAGGAGTTCGTCGACCGCTATCGGCTTTTCGTCGTCGACCGGCGCCTCGACAAGGAGCGCATGGTCTGGCAATACTACGTCAAGTCGCGCAAAGCCGCGGATTACAAGGCGATGCTCGCCGAATCCCTCTACCACCCGCCGGCCATCAATATCGTCGTCGACGACGACAACGCCCTGATCCTCAACCATGTCTTCGAGGGCAAGCCCCTCTACCGCGACTATATCGACGGGGCGCTGATGGGCATCGAGTTCCTCTGGGGCGGCAAGACCTGCCTCTATACCCACGAACCGGAGCCGGTGAAGCGCGAGGCGGGCAAGGGGGGCCGGGAGGAACACCCGCCGCAGGAGATCTCCTGGCGACGGGTGCGCTACACCATGAAGGACCGCAAGATGACCAGAGTCCAGGTTTGATCGCCAAAGAGAGGTGGACACATGCGCGACCTGAGCAAAGCCATGGCCAATTTCGAGAACTGTCGGGGAAAGCTGAGCCAGTCGCCGGTTCTCTCCTTCAAGGAGTTCCTGGGCGAGGTCATCGCCGCGCCGCAGCGGGTGATCCGCAACGTCTACCAGGTCTACACCGACATGGTCGACTCCCTGGTGTGCGACGGCATCGACGAGTACGGCGACGACCCCGAGTCCATCGGCTTCATGAAGTACGACTGCACGAAGCTCTTCGTCGATGGCGCCGACCGTGCCTTCTTCGCCGACCGCCTCTTCGCCAACCGCGTCATGCGCCATGTCGACAGCTTCAAGGTCGGGGCCAAGCAGAACAAGATCTATATCTTCGACGGCCCCCACGGCAGCGGCAAGTCGACCTTTCTCAACAACCTGCTGCAGAAGTTCGAGGAGTACGCCAACTCCCCCGAGGGCTGCCGCTACGAGGTGGTATGGCGCCTCAAGCAGGACCACCTCGTCGGCGGAGTGCACAGCCTCAACTCGCTCACCGAGAAGCTCGCCTGGGTGCTGGAGAACGAGGGCAAGACCGAGCTGGCCTCGGAAATGAAGAGCGCCTGCGGCGCCAACGACCTGAGCGGCCACTTCGACGTGCCCTGCCCGAGCCACGACAACCCCCTGCTGCTGATCCCCAAGGAGATCCGCCGCCAGTTCTTCGACGATCTCTTCGAGAACGAGGAGTTCAAGTGGCAGCTGTTCACCGAGAAGAAGTACGAGTGGATCTTCCACGAGGAGCCGTGCACCATCTGCGTCTCCCTCTACCACGAATTGCTCAAGAAGTTCCAGGACCCCTACCGGGTGATGGAGTGCGTGCACGCCCGGCCCTTCGTCTACAACCGCCGCCTCGGCGAGGGCGTGTCGGTGTTCAACCCCGGCGACATGCCCCTCAGCAAGGCGGTGCTCGGCAACGAGGTGCTGCAGAAGAAGCTCGACATCATGTTCGCCGGCAGCAAGCACGTCAGCTACATCTATTCCCGCTATGCCAAGACCAACAACGGCATCTACGCCCTGATGGACATCAAGTCCCACAACACCGAGCGCCTCATGGAGCTGCACAATATCATCAGCGACGGGGTGCACAAGGTCGAGGACGTCGAGGAGCGGGTCAACTCGCTGCTCTTTGCCCTGATGAACCCCGAGGACAAGAAGCTCATCGAGGACCTGCAGGCCTTCAGCGACCGGGTGGAGTATATCAATATCCCCTATGTCCTCGATCTGCAGACGGAAGTGGATATCTACCGGGAAAACTTCGGCAAGCACATCGACGAGAGCTTTCTGCCGCGGGTGCTGCATAATTTCGCCAGGGTGATCATCGCCACCCGCCTGCGCACCAAGTCGGAGGCCATGGAGGAGTGGATCGGCACCCCCGAGAAGTACGAGCTCTACTGCGACACCAACCTGCAGCTGCTCAAGATGGAGATCTTCACCGGCCATATCCCCGAGTGGCTGCGCGAGGAGGATGTGGCCAGCTTCACCGCCAAGCGGCGGCAGCGCATCATCTCGGAGTCGGAGAAGGATGGCTGGAAGGGCTTGTCGGGGCGGGATTCGATCCGCCTCTTCAACGAGTTCTACTCCACCTACGCCCGCGAGGACAAGCTCATCGACATGTCGATGCTCGGCAAGTTCTTCCGCAAGTACTGCAAGGAAGACCGCAACATCCTCCCCATGGGCTTTCTCGACTCCTTGCTGCGCATGTATAACTTCACCGTGCTCCAGGAGGTCAAGGAGTCGCTCTACTATTATAACGAAGAGCAGATCACCCGGGAGATCATCAACTACATCTTCGCCGTCAACTTCGAGGTCGGCTCGGTGGAGACCTGCGAGTTCACCGGGGAACGACTCGAAATCACCGAGGAATTCTTCCGCCGCCTGGAGTCGCGGCTGCAGATCGAGGCGCGGGTGGCGCAGACCTTCCGCAACAACGTGCAGAAGACCTATACCACTACGGCCCTGCCCCAGGAGATGCTGCGCGACGGCCTGACCATCACCGAGACCTCGCTCTTTCTCCACCTCTATGAGCGCTACACCTACAACCTCAAGGAGAAGGTGCTCGACCCCTTCCTCAAGAACGAGAACTTCCGCCGGGCGGTCAAGGACTTCGACCTCGACCAGTTCCGCACCTACGACAAGAAGATCCAGAGCGACGTCACTTTCATGATCGACAACCTGCAGAAGAAACACCGCTATTCGCGGCAGGGCGCCAAGGAGATCTGCATTTACGTGGTCGACAACAACATCGCCGAGTCCTTCTCCGGGGACACGGCGAAGCGCTAGGGGCCTCGCACACACCGGGAGGGGTCGCCATCTTCGTCCATCGCCACCCATACCCGCCGGTCATCCCGGAAGGGGCGACGAGGCTCATCGTCGGCACCTTGCCGCCGCCACGCTTCTCCGTCGGCGAGCTGCGCGACAGGGATGTCGACTTCTGCTATGGCAGCTGCGACGGCCAGCTGTGGCCGGTGCTCGACCGGCTCTTTTCCCTCAACCTGCGCTACGACAACTCCGCCGCGGCGGTGGACGAGCGGCTGGCCTTTCTGCGGGGCGAGGGCATAGGCATCTGCGATATCGTCGCCTCCTGCCGGCGCCAGCGCATGGATGCCGCCGACATCACCATGCAGGACATCGTCCTCCGCGACCTCGTCGCCACCCTCCGCCGGCACCGGTCCATCGCCATGGTGCTCTTCACCGGGGGCAACAGCAAAAACGGCCCGGAGTACCTCTTCCGCCGCCAGCTCGCCGGCCACAGGCTGGCTCTCGCCCCGCTCGACGGCGGCCCGCCGCGCCGTCACCGCCTGGATCTCGACGGGCGGACCGTGGTCACCGTCTCCCTCATTTCGCCGTCCAGCGCCGCCAACCGGGCCATCGGCGCCCGCGAGGAGTACCGGCGGCGCCGCGCCGAGGACCCGTCCTACACCCCCTTCGACTTTCGCCTCGAGCAATACCGCCGGGTGTTTTTGCCAGGGTGAGGCCCGGGCGGCATGCGCCGGGAAGCATCGCCGCTTGCCGTGCGGCCGCGGAGGGCCTATGATAGCAGTACCGCCCGCGTTCGTGGCGGGGAGAACAGGAACGATCACCCCTCTGCAGGAGGCCGCGATGAAACCCGCCCATGCCCTGCTCATGCTGTTGCTGCTCGTCGCCACCGCCTCTCTCGCCGAAGAGGTCGACCCCTGGGCCGAGAAGCGCCAGGCAATGGTCGGCCTCATCGAAAAAAACGTCCGCGATACCAGGCACTATATCGACAAGGGCAGCCTCGACGAAAAGGTGATGCGGGCCATGGGCGAGGTGCCGCGGCATCTCTACGTGCCCGAGTCGGTGCGTGACGCCGCCTACGAGAACCGGCCGCTGCCCATCGGCCACGGGCAGACCATCTCCCAGCCCTATATCGTCGCCTTGATGACCGATTTGCTCGAGGTTGCGCCGGGCGACAAGGTTCTCGAGGTCGGTACCGGTTCAGGCTATCAGGCGGCAATCCTCGCCTGGCTCGGGGTTGAGGTCTACACCATCGAGATCGTCGAGCCGCTGGCCCGGGAAGCGGGGGAGAAGCTGGCCCGCCTGCCGCAGGGGCAGACGGTGCGCTGTCGTGCCGGCGACGGCTATTATGGCTGGGAGGAACATGGCCCTTACCAGGCAATCATCGTTACTGCCGCCGCCAGCCACGTGCCACCCCCGCTCATCGGGCAACTGGCGCCCGGGGGGCGGATGATCATCCCGGTGGGCAGCGGTTTTCAGACCCAGCAACTGCTGGTCATTGCCAAAGACCGGGAGGGCGGCCTGATCAC
>JANJUM010000214.1 GCA_024710585.1 Desulforhopalus sp. | reverse complement strand
ACCGCCATGCGCGAGGAACGTGCCCAGGGGGTGATCGTCGACCGCATCATGCAGAAGCTCCTCGAAGCCAACGAGTTCGAGGTGCCGACCCGTCTGGTGGCCTTCGAGGTCGAGCAGATGATCAAGCAGACCCAGGAGCAGCTGGAGAAGAACGGCATGAGCCTCGAGGCCGCCGGGATGACGCGTGAGAAGCTCGTTGAGCAGAACGCCGAAATCGCCACCAAGCGCGTCCGCGGCGACTTTATCCTCAAGAAGATCGCCGAGGTCGAGGAGATCAAGCTGGCCGACGAGGATCTCGAACGTGGCTTCAAGCGCATCGGCGACCAATATAATATGCCGGTTGCCAAGGTGAAGGAGTTCTTCCAGAACCGCGACGACCTCCTTCCCTTGATGAGCGAGTTGCTCAACGAGAAGATCCTGGCTTTCCTCCGCGAGCAGGCGGTCTTCGTCGAGGCCGCCGCGACGTCCGAGCCAGCTGCGGCCCCGGCCGCGGAGGATGCTGCACAAGGCTGATAGAGGCGCTTGCGTCCGGCGAGAAAGACCTTATAATTGGCGTATCACCGGTGGGGAGCCTCACCGGGAGCAGCTGAATAACTGTGGAAATCCGGCGACTGCAGAAGGCTCCAGGCCTTTTGCAGTCGTCTCGTTTTCGTGCCTGTGAAGCATGGTGGCCGTGTGACGGTGCCGTGCGTCCGGGCGCATCTTTCCCTCCCCCCGGCGGGGAGTCCAGGAGGTAGCATACATGAATCTCATCCCGATGGTGATCGAACAGAGTCCCCGGGGCGAACGAGCCTACGACATCTACTCGCGACTGCTCAAGGAGCGTATCATCTTCCTGGGTTCCGGCGTCAACGACGACGTCGCCAACGTCATCGTCGCCCAGCTGCTCTTCCTCGAGGCCGAAGACCCCGACAAGGACATCACCTTCTATATCAACTCGCCGGGCGGCTCAGTGACCGCGGGCATGGCCATCTACGACACCATGCAGTATGTCAAGTGCGATATCGCCACCCTCTGCCTCGGCCAGGCCGCCTCCATGGGCGCCTTTCTCCTTGCCGCCGGGGCCGATGGCAAGCGCTACTCGCTGCCCAACGCCCGTATCATGATCCACCAGCCGATGGGCGGCTTCCAGGGACAGGCCACCGATATCGACATCCAGGCCCGGGAAATTCTGCGCATGAAGGCGGAACTCAACCGGCTGCTCGCCCACCATGCCAAGGCGAGCATCGACAAAGTCAGCGCCGACACCGAGCGGGATTTCTTCATGAGCCCGGAGGAAGCCTGCAGTTACGGCATAATCGACAAGGTACTCAGCAAGCGGGACGAGCTCGGGGAAGGGAAATAGTATGGACGACTCTGTCAACAACGGGCCCGATTGCCGGTGCTCGTTCTGCGGTAAAAAACAGGATGATGTCGACAAGCTCATCGCCGGGCCGGATGTCTTCATCTGTGACGAGTGCATCGAGCTGTGCAACGAGATCGTCCAGGAGAAGAAAGAGGTGCTGCTGCCGATGCACGAGGCCGAGAAGGCGCGGCCGGCGTCGCTCAAGCCCATGGAGATCAAGCGCTACCTCGACGACTACGTCATCGGCCAGGAGTTTGCCAAGAAGGTGCTCTCGGTGGCGGTGCACAACCACTACAAGCGCATCGACGCCCCGGTGGACGATGACTCGGTGGAGTTGCAGAAATCGAATATCGTCCTTATCGGGCCGACCGGATCGGGCAAGACGCTGATCGCCCAGACGCTGGCGCGCATACTCAACGTGCCCTTCTGCATGGCCGACGCCACCACCCTCACCGAGGCCGGCTATGTCGGCGAGGACGTCGAGAATATCCTTGTCAATCTCCTCCAGGCCGCCAACTACGAGCTCGACCGCGCCGAGCGGGGCATCATCTATATCGACGAGATCGACAAGATCGCCCGCAAGTCGGACAGCCCGTCGCTGACCCGCGACGTCTCCGGAGAGGGGGTGCAACAGGCCCTGCTCAAGATCATCGAGGGCACCAAGGCCTCGGTGCCGCCCAAGGGCGGGCGCAAACACCCGCAGCAGGAGATGATCCAGATCGACACCACCAATATCCTCTTCATCTGCGGCGGTGCCTTCGTCGGCCTCGACAAGGTTGTCGGCCGCCGGCAGAGCGCCAAATCCATCGGCTTCGGCGCGCGGGTGACCTCCGACGACAAGCAGAAGATCGGCGACCTGCTCAAGGCGGTGGCCCCGGAAGACCTGCTCAAGTTCGGCCTCATCCCCGAGCTGGTCGGCCGCCTGCCGGTGATCGCCACCATGGAGGAGCTGGTCGAGGAAGACCTCATCCGCATCCTCAAGGAGCCTAAGAACGCCCTCACCAAGCAATACCAGAAGCTGTTCGAGTTCGACGGCATCAACCTGCGCTTCACCGAAGGCGCCCTGGTGGCCATCGCCCGCAAGGCCCTGAAGCGCAAGTCGGGGGCCCGCGGCCTGCGCTCGGTAATGGAGGAGGCGATGCTCGACGTGATGTACGACCTGCCCTCGAAAACCGGCGTGCAGGAGTGCGTCATCAGCGAGCAGGTTATCACCCAGGGCGATTACCCGGTGGTGCTCTACAACAACAACGGCAGCGCCGACGAACAGCTCAAGACCGCTTGAGTCCTGCGGTGACACGTGCGTATTCCAGAGATCGAAAGGAGAGTGTGTGACTAAGCTTTACCCGCTGATGCCCCTGCGCGACTTGGTGATATTCCCCCATATGGTGGCCCCTCTGGTGGTCGGCCGGAGGAAATCGATTCTGGCGCTCGAGGACGCCATGGAGAAGAAGACCGATATCCTCCTCGTCACCCAGAAGAAGTCCGCCGTCGACGACCCGGAGATCGAAGATCTCTACCAGTTCGGTACTCTGGCGGCGGTAATGCAGCTGCTGCGCCTCCCCGACGGCACCATCAAGGCCCTCGTCGAGGGCAAGTCGCGGGCGCGCATCGTCTCCCATGTCCCCCATGACAGTTTCCTGCAGGCGGAAGTCGAGGAGCGGGTCGACGTCATCGAGAATGGCGCCGCCATCCAGGCCTATGAACGGGAGCTGCGCAAGTTTTTCGACGACTACGCCAACAACAACAAGAAGATCGGCCGCGAGGTGCTCAACTCGGTCAAGACCATCGAGAACCCCTTCAAGCTGCTCAATATCATCTGCGCCCATCTGCCGCTGAAGAGCGACGAGAAACAGACCATCCTCGAGGCGGAGCCGCTCTCGGCGCGGATGGAGAAGGTGCTGGTGATCCTCAACCGCGAGATCGAGCTGGCCGAGATCGAGAAGAACATCAACGCCAAGGTGAAGATGCGCATGGGCAAGACCCAGCGCGACTACTACCTCGGCGAGAAGGTGCGCGAACTGCAGAACGAGATTGGCCAGAACGCCGACGGCCTCGACGAGCTGGGCGAACTCGAGCAGACCATCAAGGCCAAGGAGATGCCGGAGATCGCCCGCGAGAAGGCCCTCAAGGAGTTCAAGAAGCTGCGCAGCATGCCGCCGATGTCGGCGGAAACCACCGTGGTGCGCAACTATATCGACTGCATCGTCAGCCTCCCCTGGGACAAGAAGAGCAAGTCGAAGATCGATATCAACAAGGCGGAGAAGATCCTCGACGAGGACCACTTCGGCCTCGCCAAGCCCAAGGAGCGTATTCTCGAATACCTCGCCGTGCAGAGCCAGGTGAAGAAGATCAAGGGCCCGATTCTCTGCCTGGTGGGCCCGCCCGGCGTCGGCAAGACTTCGATCTGCCAGTCCATCGCCCGCGCCATGAACCGCAAGTTCGCCCGCCTCTCGCTGGGCGGCGTGCGCGACGAAGCGGAGATCCGCGGCCATCGCCGCACCTATATCGGCGCCATGCCCGGCAAGATCATCCAGTCGATGCAGAAGGTCGATGTCGCCAACCCGGTGTTCTGCCTCGACGAGGTCGACAAGATGTCCATGGACTTCCGCGGCGACCCCTCCTCGGCGCTGCTCGAGGTGCTCGACCCGGAACAGAACGTGGCTTTCAACGACCACTATCTCGATATCGACTACGACCTCTCCGAGGTGTTCTTCATCACCACCGCCAACAACCTGCACGCCATCCCCGTGCCGCTGCAGGACCGCATGGAGATTATCCAAATCAGCGGCTACACCGAGGAGGACAAGCTGCGCATCGCCGAAGGCTACCTGGTGCCGAAGCAACTCACCGCCAACGGCTTCCGCAAGGGTGACATCAGCCTGACCGACGGCGCCATCCTCGAGATCATCCGCCGCTATACGCGGGAGGCCGGGGTGCGCAGCCTCGAGCGCATCATCGCCTCGTTGTGCCGCAAGATCGCCCGCGAGCGCCTCAAGAAGAAGCAGAAAGGCAAGAAATACCAGGTCAACGCCCAGTCGGTGGGCAAATACCTCGGAACTCCCAAGTACCGCTACGGCTTGGCCGAGGAGAATGACGAGATCGGCCTGGCCACCGGCCTCGCCTGGACCGAGGTCGGCGGCGAGTTGCTGCAGATCGAGGCGACGCTGATGGCCGGTTCGGGCAAGCTGACCATCACCGGCAAGCTCGGCGACGTCATGCAGGAGTCCGCCCAGGCGGCGCTCAGCTATGTTCGCTCCCGTGCCGGGGTGCTCGGGCTGGAAGCGAACTTCTACCAGAAGCTTGATATCCATATCCACGTGCCGGAGGGGGCCATTCCCAAGGACGGTCCCTCGGCGGGCATCACCATCGCCACCTCGCTGGTGTCGGCTCTGGTCAAGGCGCCGGTGAAGCACCACCTGGCCATGACCGGGGAGATTACCCTGCGCGGCCGCGTGCTGCCCATCGGCGGGCTCACCGAGAAGCTCCTCGCCGCCAAGCGCGGCAACATCACGCATGTTCTCGTGCCCAAAGACAACGAGCGCGATCTTGCCGACGTGCCGGCAAAAATCCGTAAATCGCTGACCATCGAGCTGGTCAACCACATGGACGAGGTGCTCGACAAGGCGCTCTGTCCACGGCAGGGCAAGCCGCTGCTCGAAGAAGTCACAGTCGAGGTCGCGGCGGAGGAAAACGCTGTCTTGACAGATAGTTAATCTTTTCAGTGTTTTTGCTTGACGGGGCAGGGCGAATTTAGTAAATAGTCCCGACACGTTTGAACACGGAGGGGCGACTAGCTCAGCTGGGAGAGCATCGGCCTTACAAGCCGAGGGTCACAGGTTCAAGCCCTGTGTCGCCCACCATATAGCAGGACTCTGGAGCGGTAGTTCAGTTGGTTAGAACGCCGGCCTGTCACGCCGGAGGTCGCGGGTTCGAGCCCCGTCCGCTCCGCCAGAGGTAGTACAGAGGTCGCCGCATCGCGTCGCCTTTCTCCATAACGGGGTTTACCCCGCCGGGTTCATGGTTTTGGAGCGGTAGTTCAGTTGGTTAGAACGCCGGCCTGTCACGCCGGAGGTCGCGGGTTCGAGCCCCGTCCGCTCCGCCAAACACCAAAAAACGGGGTCTGCCATCAGGCAGACCCCGTTTTTCGTTTTAGCTGGCATGAGTCAGCTGGCTTGAGAGTGTCTCTGCCACCGCAGAAAAGGAGGGTGGCAAGTCGCTAGGGTCCCCCTTGCTCCTTGGGGGGCGGGTCCTCCCGGGCAGTGCAACCCCCGCAAGGAGCGTGGCGCTCAATTTGCCCCCAATGAAACTCGGCCCCCGCATCTTTCCCACGACCAGCATGAAGTCGAAGGCGATATCGGTCGCGGTCGGCGCCGCTTGCGCCGGCCCGCCTGTCAGCCGCCCCGGGCCGTGTCGCCCGGCGTCTGCCCCACCGTTAGCTTATCTTTGAATTTTTTGTTGACCTGATAGACGAAGGCCAGCACTTCGGCCACGGTCTTGTAGAGTTCCACCGGAATCTCGTTGCCGAGGGGGATTTTGGAAAGGACCTCGACGAGGTCCCTGTCCTCCTTGATATGCACCCCGGCCTCACGGGCGGTGGCGATGATCCTCTCGGCGATATGGCCCTTGCCGGTGGCTACCACCCGTGGCGCGGAGGCCTCCTTCTCGTTATAGACCAGGGCTACCGCCCGGGCGATGTCGTGTTCTTCAGCCATGGCTAGACCTTGGTGTCGAGGAGGGAACGTCCAGGAGGGACGATGCGCTGCAGCAGTTCCTGCACCGGGTCGCTGCTGCCGCTGGCGAAGGACAGGCCGATCAGTGGGGTGTCGACGATGGCCCTTTTGAGGTCGTCGTCATGCTCGGCGAGAAAGTGCGCCTTCTCCTCGGAATCGGCGAAGAAGCGGAGGTAGAGACCCTCATCGTTACGCAGGAAGTCGATGCGCAAATGGCCGAGTTCGGACATGGTGAGGTGAAGGGAGAAGCGCTTTTCGCCTCTCCCACCCTCTTCGCCGCCCTCGCCCTCGTCCTGGTCGACGAGGAGATAGCCCTGCTCGACGAAGGGCAGGGGCAGGGGAATGACCAGTTGATTGGGGTTGTTCTGGGCCTGTACCAGCTGAAAGAGCTCCAGAGTGGTGAGCAGTTTCTGCGTAGTCTCGGCGAGATCCTCGGCACTGCTGAAGATATGCAGCGCCTCGAGCAGGGCTGCCTTGAGGGTGCGGGTCGCCCCCTCCTTGTCGCCACGGGCGAGGAGATGTTCGAGGTTGAGCCCGAGGCTGTCGACAAGCCGTTTGAGGATGGTTCCGCCTTGTTGCTCGGGCCCCTGGCGCTGCAGGGAGAAGAATTCTTCGAGGGTGCTGCGGCTGTTCGGGGTGAGGAGGGAGAGCGGCGGTGGCGTCTGGCCGCGCATGGCGGCGAAGAGCGCGCCGAGATCGATGCTTTTGCCGAGCAGGGCGAGGGATTTGCCGGTGAGTAGGGTGTTGTCGCCGGCGGAGACGATCTTCAGCTCGATACGCGGCTCCGTTTTGGCCACCTGCAACTGCAGGGTTTCGCCGACACTGAGCTTTGCCTCGGACGAAGCGGCGAGTCGCGTGCCGCCGATATCGAGCGTGAAACGGTTGTCGCCTCGGGCCTCGACCACCAAGGCCTTGAGCAGCTGGCCGACATTGGCCGGCAGTTGGCCTTGGCTGCGGCCTTTGCCCTGGGAAGTGGCGTGCCCGACTGGGGGGATCGAAGAAAGCGGGTTGATGATTTCCATGGGCCACTCCCCCTGCCCTGGCCGCCCGGATGACCAGGCGGCTCAGTAGGTTTGCCCCTTCTCGCGCAACTGCCGGCGCTGTTCGGCGAAACAGCGCTTGGCGAGGGCGTCGCGGTCCGCGGCGGAGATGTCGTCGAAGTGGAACGAGGTCAGCCAGCGCTGTTTTCGCAAGCTGCGGCTGCGCACCACGTGGCCGCCGACGACAATGCGTTTGTCCGGCTCGTCGAGGAGGAGTTCGATGTTGAGGTCGTCTTCATGTCGGCATTCCGCCGGCAGCAGGGCGAGCAGCCCGGATTGCGAGATGTCGACACTCTCGCCGTCCAGTTGCCAGAAGTTTTCCGGCTTCTCCGCGCTGTCGGCGAAGTGGCGGATGACTACCGGTATCCTCATGCTGACCCTGAAGAAGCGGCGCATGTCCTCGAAGCGCATGGTCTGGCGGGCGAGGAGTTCCACCGTGCGCCCGCTGGTTTTCTCGACGATCTCAACCAGAAAGGAAACTTCGGCCCCGTTCTGGTCGCAGCTGACCAGAAATCCACGCCAGCTGCGGTCGAGGTGCTGCGGCAGGGCCCCGGGCGGGGCGAGGAAGAAGAAGCCGGGAGCCTCGGATTCCTTGAAAAATCCCTGGATGGTGTGGTGATCGTTGTTGCTGTCGGTCAGGGTGAGGGTGGCCGCCTCGCCGTCCTCGATCGACTTGACCAGCTTGACGAGATCCTGTTGCGCCATGGCGATATCCGCGGAGAAGGTGGGGCGACGCTTATTTTTCCATTACCTGGACCTTGAGCCGGAGCATCTGCCGCTGCAGCACCAGGCAGTGGCCGATGATACGGTCGCGATCCTCCATGGCGATGTCGTCGAAGTGGTAGGCGACCTCGCAGCGGCCGTCGTCCTGCCGCTGCAGGCGGACGATGTGGGCCACGGTGCTGATCGGCTGCTCGTCGGCCATGGGCAGGGAGATGACCAGCTGGGTCTGCCTGTCTTCGGGAGGGCAGCTGGGAAAGAGCACCAAAACGCCGCTGCCGCTGAGATCGAGCGATTCGCCGGCCAGCGACCATGGCGCTGACTGCGCCAGGCCATGGGGGGGACGAAGCCCGGAGGCGACCACTTCGGTGACCGCGTCGATGCGGAAAAATTCACGCAGCTGCTCGTGGTTGATGGATTTTTGCAGAATCATCTTGAGGGTCTGCTCGCCGTCGATTTCGTGGATCATCGCCTCCAGGGAGAGGGTCGGTCCGCCCATGTCGACGGAAATGATCGCCGGCTGGCTGAGGTCGATGGCCGCAATCGGCAGCTGGCCGGGGCCGAAAACCAGCGAAAACTTGGGCGGAGCGATGTCGCGAAAGAGGCATTGCAGCCGCAGGCGCTCGCGAGTGTTGCGCAGGGGGAGGAAAATCCGTACCGGCTTGCCTTCGGGAATGGAGGTGAGGATGGCGGGATCGTGGCTCATAGGTTTCTTGCACCGCTCGCTGAAGATAGGTGGCGCCCTGACCAGCCGTACGGGGTTTTACGAAAAAAACGCCCGTCGGGCTCCACTTCGCCCCCCTGTGCGGGGAAGCCGGTTAACAGCCGATAGTTATTGGAAAACCATAGTAGCGCAAAAAATCCTTCCCGGCAACGGTGACAACGAGAAATGGTGGCGTGGATAGGGTGTCGCCACGCCAGGTTCGCCGTTTTTTGGCGGGAAGGGCGTGGCCGGATGGAGGCCGGGCCAGCAAGCCCTCTTTCCAGCCGTATATCTGCGAGACTTTGCCGCCGTAACGCAGCGAAAGCCCTCTGGCGAGCCCCGGCCGTGGCAGGCCGGGACGCCCAGTCAGGCGGCCGGGGCGCCGTGGACCGCCGCGCCGGCATGGTCGAGGGTGGCGCGGATGGCGAGCAGCTTCTGCTGCAGGTTGCCGCAGGCCATGGCGGCTTTGGCGAAGGCGACGCGGTACTCATGGATCATGGCGGTGTTGACCACCTCCGGGCCGGCCAGGGCGAGGATGGAGAGCAGTTGCTCATCGAGGGAGGAGAGCTTGCTGCGCTCGCGGCCCAACTGCTCGCACTCGGCGTAGATCTTTGCCGGGGAGATCTCTGTCGCCCGCTGCAGGACATGCAGAACGCGCCCTTCGAAATTGAGGTAGGCGGCGGTTATCTCCATGAAGAATTGCGCCACATCGACAATCTTCGTCGCCGGGCGGAGGCTGTGGTCAAGTGGTTTCATGGAGGGACCGCGGGTTAGAAGGAAGTGCGGATCAGGCCGGGGGCGGGGCCGCCGGGTGGCCGATAGCCCTGCAGGGCGCTGCGGTTGGTGCGCATCGTCATCAGCTCGTGGCGCAAGAGCGCCCGGCTGTTTTCGGCGCGGCCAAGAAGGTCGCGGTTCATGCGGGAGAGCCGTTCCAACGTATCGGCACGGGTCGCCAGAAGGGGGTGGAGGCTGTCGTCGAGTTCCTCGCTGCGGCGTAGTTCTTCGGCCAGCTGGCCGTCGACTGCCTGCGCCTGCCCCCTGAGGCGGTCAAGCACCCTGGTCTTCTCCAGCAGGGACTCGGGCGAGATGGCGGGCATCTCGCCCTGCAGCACGGTATAGGCCGCCTCCATCTCCCTATAGATGACATTGACGCTGTGCAGCAGTTCGATGCACCTGTCAACCCTGCTGTCAGTGTGGTTGCTTTCGCTCATGGTGTCACCTCATCTCGGCCTCAGCCGGCCACCGAGAGGCGCGGCATGGGGGCGGCCATCTCCGCCTCGGCTTCGCGCTGCTGCGAGACGATGCCCTGCTCGCGCTTGTTGATCTCCACCGCCTCGCCCCAGGTCTGCCGCAGATCGACAAGGAGATTCTCCACCACCTTGAGCTTGTCGGGGGTCTCTTCGCGGCGCGCCTCGTTGAGCTGGCGCATCATGAAGTCGTAGAGCCGCTCGAGATCGATGGCGATATCGCCGCCGATGTCGTGGTTGAGGGACTTGGAAAATTCGTCGACGATCGCATAGGTCTTGCCGATCCGACCATTTTTCTCGCTGCTGTTGCCGGCCTCGCAGGCGACGATGGCCTGGCGGCAGAA
>JANJUM010000170.1 GCA_024710585.1 Desulforhopalus sp. | reverse complement strand
TTGGCCGGCCCGCCGCGCATGTGGCCGAGCCCGGCGAAGGCCACCTTGATGAAGTAGTTGCCGGCGCCGGCCTTCTCGAGCAGGGAGCCGAAGAGGACGAACATGAACACCATGCCGGTGGACACCCCCAGGGCGACGCCGAAGACGCCCTCGGTGGACAGCCAGTAGTGGGACATGCCCTTGACCAGGCTGGCCCCTTTGTGGGCGACCACATCGGGCATGTAGGGCCCGGCGAAGGCATAGAAGATGAACAAGCCGCCAATGACCATCAGCGGCGGGCCGAGGGCGCGGCGGGTGGCCTCGAGAAGGAAGATGATGCCCACCACCGAGACCACCAGGTCGAAGGTCGTCGGCGCCCCGGGGCGCGCCGACAGCCCGGCGTAATTGAGATAGATATAGGCCGCGGCGAAAGAGGCCACCAGGGCCATGGCCCAGTCCTGCAGGGGGATGTAGCGGCGTGGCGAGGACTTGAAGGTCGGAAAGGCCGTATAGGCCAGGAACATGGCGAAGGCGAGATGGATGGAGCGCGCCTGGGTGTCGTTGATGACAAAGAGGTTAAGCATGAACGGCAGCGGCGAGGAGTACCACAGCTGGAAGAGGCTCCACAGCAGAGGCACGAAGAAAAGCACCGCCTTGGGGATGCTGCCCTGGGGGGCGCGGCCGCCGCTGTCCATCTCGGCGACCATCTGCTCCAGCTTTTCCTTGGTGAGGAGATCGTTTTTCCCTTTCGCCATAGTCGGTGTCCCTGGTTGTGGTTCCATCGCCTCCACCCCGTCCTGGCGGCGCGGCGTTCAAGCGGCGGGGCCGGGGGGAGGAAAAAGAATCGAAAAGCCAGCCCCGGCGACAAGGGGCGGGGCCGGGGCATGTCGCCCCGGAGCCCCGCCGCATCGACCTGCTTACATCAGGCCGGCTTCCTTGTAGTACTTGACGGCGCCGTCATGCAGCGGGGCCGACAGGGAGTCCTTGACCATCTTCTTCTTGTCGAGGTTGGCGAAGGCGGGATGGAGCTGTTTGAACTCGTCGAAGTTCTCGAAGACCGCCTTGACCAGCTGGTAGACGGTCTCGGCCGGGACCTTGGCGGAGGAAACGACGGTGGCGCTGACGCCGAAGGTCTTGGCGTCGGCGGTATTGCCGCGATAGAGGCTGCCGGGGATGGTCGCCACGGCGTAATAGGGATTGGCGGCGATCAGCTCGTCGATGGCCGCCCCGGTGACATTGACCAGCCTGGCGTCACAGGCGGTATGGGCTTCCTGGATCGATCCGTTCGGGTGACCGACGGTATAGGCGAAGGCGTCGATCTTGTTGTCACACAGGGCGCCGGCCATCTCCGCCGCCTTGAGCTCGGAGGCCAGTTTGAAGTCGCCGGTGGTCCAGCCCAGTTTCTTGAGGACGACCTCCATGGTGCTGCGCTGTCCGGAACCGGGGTCGCCGATGTTGACCCGCTTGCCTTTGAGGTCCTGGAACTCCTTGATGCCGGCATCGGCACGGGCGACGATGGTGAACGGCTCGGGATGGAGCGCGAAGACGGCGCGCAGGTCGGCGTTGGCGCCGCTCTTCTCGAACTTGTTCTGACCTTTGATGGCGTCGAACTGCACGTCGGACTGGACGACACCGAAGTCGAGCTCGCCGGCGGCGATGGCATTGACGTTATACACCGAACCACCGGTGCTCTCGACGGTGGCGCGCAGGCCGTGGGCGGCCTTGCCCTTGTTGACAAGGCGGGCGATGGCGCCGCCGGCCGGGTAATACACGCCGGTGACTCCGCCGGTGCCGATGGTGATGAACTTCTGGTCGGCGGCGGAGGCCGGGGTGACGGCCGCGCCAAACGACATGACGAAACCGAAGGCGAGTGCAGCGAGCAGCGTTGACGTTCTTTTCATCGTGTTCCTCCTTGGAATTGAGTGGTCTCCCCACCGCGGGAACAGCCAGGGCGGGAAAGGATGGCCGCACAGCACCGCGTGGCAGCGACCTGGGTCGCCCCGGCATGAGCCGGCTAGTGCTGTACGTGTGATCGACCTCAGTGCAAAAGACACCAAGAGTTCCCTGTTCGTCAAGGTTTTTTCCAGCCCGGCCTCCTCGCCGTCACAAGTAAAATCCATTAAAATCGGCCAATTCCCGAAACAGCCTCAAATGGCCGTGTCCCCCTGGGCGGGACAGCGACGGTGTTACCGTCCGCCCGTTTCGCCGGCAGGCCGGGTCCAGCCCTCCTCGTGGAGGCGCAGGATGGCGGTGGCCGCCAGCAGGGTCCGCTCGGCCAGGCTGGCGCGGACCATGTACTCGCGCTCGCTGTGGTCGCAGGCGCCGATCGGCCCGAGGCCGTCGACCACCGCCAGGCCGGCATGGCACAGGGTGTTGGCGTCGGAGACGCCGCTGCGCAGCTCGGCCGCGCAGGGCAGGCAGAGCTGGTCGGCTTCTTCTTTGATCAGCCCGTAGAGCCGGGTGTTGGCCGCGCTCTGCTCCATGGGCGGGCGGCTGCCGGTGGCGAGCAGGGTCGCCTTGGTGCCGGCCACGGTCGGCCGCGCCGCGATGTCGGCGATGCGTTCTGCCGTGGCCAGGGCGTCGTCCTGGCGCAGAAAGCGGGTGTCGATCTCGGCGAAGGCGCTGTCGCTGACCGTGTTGGGGCCGATGCCGCCGCCGACCACGCCGACGTTGACGACGATGCCCCGCTCCGCGTCGTTGAGCCCCTCGAGAAGGATGACCTCATGGGCCAACTCGAGGATGGCGCTGGCCTTGTCCTTGCCGGCGAAGGCGGCGTGCCCGGCCCGGCCGCTGACAGAGAGCCGCCAGCCGCTTCTCCCCTTGCGGCCGGTGACCACCTCGCCGGCGAGCCCGCCGCACTCGAAGCCAAGGGCGGCGCAGCTGCGCCGCGCCTCCTCGCGGAAGAGGGCGGTGGAGGTGGGCGAGCCGATCTCCTCCTCACTGTTGCAGAGCAGGGCGAGGGGAATGTCCGCGAGCAGGCCGCAGTCGGCCAGGGCCTTCAAGGCGTACAGGGCGCAGACCACGCCGCCCTTCATGTCGATCACCCCCGGCCCACGCACCGTGCGCCCGTCGTCGACAAAGGTCGTGAAAGGGCTGTCGAGGGGGAAGACGGTATCGAGGTGGCCGAAAAGGAGGATGGCCGGGGCGCCCCCTTCGGCGGCAGAGGTCCTCAAGAGCAGGTGATTGCCGAACTCCTTCTCCTCGCAGGTGGTCTGGCAAAGGCCCAGGGGCTGCGCCGCGGCGGCGACGAGGGCCCCTACCGCGTCGACACCCTTCTTGTACCGCGAGGGGCTCTGCTGCAGCACCATGGCTTCGAGCAGCCGCAGCATCTCCTCCTCGCGCCGCCCCACGGCGGCGGCGAGCCTGTTGCGCAGGGTGCGGCTATTTGTTGAAGGAGTAGCGGGCATTGCCATAGACCTCCGCGTCGGCGTCGGGATAGCTGACCTCTTCGCCGCTCCACGGCTTTCTGAGGATGACCTCGTTGCCATTGCGCCCCACCACGTTGGAGCGGTGCAGGGGGATCTTGCCCCCGGCGGTGGCGATATAGCGGGGAATCGCGTCCCCGGAGATATTGCCGTACATCGACTCCACCAGGTCGCGCCCCACCTCCAGCGGCACGCGGAAGTGGACGAACTGCGGGTTGCGGTAGCTGCAGTTGAAGAGGTAGTAGGGCCTGACATAGGCCTCGTGGACGGTCTCGCAGAGCTTCCACATCTTCACCCGGCTGTCGTTGATGCCCTTGAGCAGCACCGCCTGGTTGAGCACGGCGAAGGTGCGCTTCGAGAGGCGGCGGAAGGCGTCGCGGGACACCGGGGTGATCTCCTGGGCGGTATTGATCTGCGTCACCACGCGGATGGGCTTGCGGTCGTTGCTCTCCTCGAGGATATCGAGCAGCTCGTCGTCGACGCGCATCGGCGCGGTCACCGGGATGCGGGTGCCGAGGCGCTTGAGGCGCACGTGGTCGATGGCGTCGAGCTCGCCGAGCAGCCAGCGCAGCATGGCGTTGGGGAGCACGAAGGCGTCGCCGCCGGTGACGAGCACGTCGCGGATGCGCGGGTTGGCGCGAATATAGTCGAGGGCCTCGGCATAGGCCTCGCGGGCGTAGACCTGATCCTTGCGGCCGATATGGGCGAGGCGCAGGCAGTGGGTGCAGTACATGGCGCACATATTGGTGGCTTTGATTGTCACCACCCGCGGGTAGAACTGGTCGACCAGCCGTGCCGGCGAGTGATCGGCGGCCACCGGCGGGATCTCGATGCCGGCGTTGTCGATCATCTCGCCGGTGGGTACCGACTGCAGCATGATCGGGTCGTTGATCACCCCGGGCATGATCAGGCTGGTGTAATAGGGTGTCAGCCGCATGCGGTAGGATTTGGTCACCCGGGCCACCGATTCGAGCTGGGCCGGGGGCAGGTCGACCAGGCGGGCGAGGGTCTCCACCGAGTCGACGGCATGGCGGATCTGGCCAGGGAAGGAGTTCCAGGCCGCCTCATCCATGCCGAGGGCGGCCATGATGCGCCGCTTGTTGTCGAGGATTCTCTCCCACAGGTCGGTACCGCTCGGGGCGAGGCGCTCCTTGTCGGATAGATACTCCTCGACGCGGGCGTTGGCGGTGGTGGCGATGGGCAGGGCGCGGGTCAGGCGGCCGCCCACCGAGACCATGTGCTCGTCGATCTGCTGGTGCCGCTGGGCGAGGCCCTCGAGGTCGGCCGCGCTCAGGGCGAAGTCGGCCGGCGTGCCCTGCCCCGCCCGGTGCAGTTCGAGGAGACGGGCGAAGAGCCTGACGATGGGGGCGGTGAGCTGCTCCTGCCGCGCCCGCAGGTAGAGGCTGGCGACCTCGGTCCGCAGGTCCTCGCCGGGGCTGGCAGGGCTGGCGAGGGGCCGGGCAAGTTCGCCGAGCAGTTCGATGGTGAACCCGTCGAGGGGCGGGTTTTCTTGTAGACGGTCATGGGCTTTGCTGTTCATGGGCGACACACTTCCTTATAGGTTTGTCTGATCTGGGCCATGCCCTGGGAAAGGCCGAGGGTGACCTTGTCATGGGATTCGGCAACGGCGATCACCCGGGCCAGGAAGGTTCCCGGCCGCACCGTGAGCGGCGCCCCGAGGTGCTCGACGACGACGTAGTCCATGGCCAGCTCGCCGGCCGCCACCCGGGCGAAGGACTCGCGCTCGCGGGTGTTCTGGGGGATATAGGCGATGGTCTCCGCCATCGTGGTCAGCTTGTGGTTGTAGGTGCGCCAGTGCAGGCGGCCGCTCCCCTCGCCCATGTCCATGGTGCCGGGGGGGAAGAGGCCGTGGCGGACGGCGTGGTATTCGAGCTCGAGCAGGGAGGGCGAGCCTGGCGGCAGGCTGTTCTCCAGGGTGCAGCAGAACTCGAAGGTGGTGCCCTGCTTGCGGGCGTTGATCTCCAGGAACCACACCTTGCCCTGGTGGTCGATGAGGTAATCGCAGCCGAAGATGCCGCGGTAGCCGGCACGGCCCAGGGCCCGGCCGGCGGCGATGGTCTGCCGCCGCAGCTCCTCGCCCTGCGCCGCCCCGACTTTCGAGGGAAAGGAGGAACCGACGAAGCGGTTTCCGTCGACGATATGCTGGTCGGCGATGCCGGCGATATAGACATCCTCGGCGTTGGCCACCACCGCCAGCACCGTCGGGTCGAGCTCGTGAGGGATATAGCGGCTGATCAGGTAGTCGCCGTCCTCGGCGGGAAAGCGGCCCGCCACCTCTTCCTGGCTGGCGGTGACGGCGGAGTTGGCCCCGGCGGCGGAATAGGCGGCGGAGACGAAGATGCCGTCCCGCCACTGCCCGCGCAGGGCGGCGGTGCGGGCCAGCAGCTCCTGGCGGCCGTGGCAGATCTCGGCGTCCACCAGTTGCACGATGCCGCGCAGCTCGGCGAACTGCACCAGCTTGCTGTTCCAGTGCCGGGCGACCTTCTTGTCCGGGCCAAGCAGCGACACCCCGGGGATCTCGTCGAGGGTCATCTCGGCGACGGACTCGAAGAGGCTGAGATAGAGCTCGTCCTGGCGGGCGAGAATACGGTCGATGAGCCGGCGCAGGGTCGGGCTCGAGGAAACGGCGCTCATGAAGGAGGCGATGCTGGCCCGTCCCACCGTTCCCCCCGCCCTTGCCGCGGTGGGACCGTCGGCTTCGGGGTTGATGACCATGATATTGCGCTCATAGTACTGCACGCAGAGGTCGGGGATGATGGCCACGAAACGCACCGGCCGCCCGGGGTGGTGGCGCTGCAGCGTCTCGGCGAGGAAGTGGTTGAGCCCGTAGGCCTTCTGCTCGCCGATATAGAAGAAATAGTAGCAGGCCGGGTCGTAGCGGAAGTTGCTGAAGACGATGTCTTCCCCGCTGACCAGGCCATCCTGGCCGACGATCTCAGGCGGCATGGCGTTCCCTCACGGTCAGGGCGAGGACGGCGATCTTGCCGCCGCTCTCGCTGTAGTGGCTGCGCACCGTCTCCTCGATGAGACGGGCGTCGCCGGATTGCAGGCTGACGACGATGCGCCGGTGGCGCTCGGCGATCTCCTCCGGCGTATAGAGCTCCGGCCAGTAGCGGCAGAAGAGGACATGCAGCTTGAGCCGCAGGCGCTCGAGGTATTCGGCCAGTTGCGAGTTGATGGCCTTGCCGACCAGCATGGTATGGAAGGTGTCCCCCACCTCGACCACCTCCTTGCGGTCGCCGCGCTGGGCGGCCTGGCCCATCTCCTCGACGAGAAGGTGCAGCCTGCTCAGGTCGGCGGAGGAGAAGAGATGACGGGTGGTCATCAGGGCGTAGCCCTCGATGAGCCCCCGGGCGGTGTAGGCGTCGCCGATCTCCTGGGGTGAAGGCTGGGCGAGGAAGCAGCCCACCTGCGGCCGGTAGACGACGATGCCCCGGGCGGTGAGTTCCTTGAGCGCCTCGCGCACCGGGGCCCGGCTGATGCCCAGCTCGGCGGCGATCAGCCCTTCCTTGAGCTGCTCGCCGGGATGACAGCGCCCGTCGAGGAGGGACTGGTAGACATGCTCGACGACATGATCTTTATAGGTGGTCTTCTTGATGGCCGGCATAGTCGCTGCCTCTGTTCATAATTATTGTCGATTGTCGACAATAGACAATTTAATTGATCAGCCCTCGAAAGGCAAGCCCTCTCTGCACGGCCTGTCGACTATGGCCAGCCTCCCCGTTCAGCGCGCCGCGGCCGCGGACAGGCCGCTGCCTTCGGCAAGGTATTCCCAGGCGAGGTGAAGAGCGTCGTTATAATCGGTCTGGATGCCTATTGGCCCGAGGAGATCTTCGTAGCCCATCTCCAGCATCTGGCGGCGGATGCCCTGGCCCTGTTTGACGACGAGTATCGGCTTGATGCTTTCCTGGCGCAGCCGGTCGATCATCTCCGCCAGGGCGAACAGTCCGGAGAGATCCATAAACGGAACATTAAGGCAGTTGATGATCACCACCTCGGTGCCGATGAGCCTGCTGACCTGCTCCTGCATCTTGGCGGTGGTGCCGAAGAAAAAGGCGCCAAGCACCGACAGGGTGCGGATGCGGAAGTCGGTCTCCTCCTCGAGGCTCTTTTCCAGGTCGCGGGGCCAGTCCTGGTGAGGGATGGCGCGGACATCGATCTGCGCCTGGCGGGAAATGCGGTAGGTGATCATCAGCGAGGCCAGGGTCACGCCGACGCCGACGGCAACGATGAGGTCGACGAAGACGGTAATGACGAAGACGGTGACCATAACCCACAGGTCGGGCCGGGGAACCCGTCGGACGAGGCGCAGGAATCGGTAGTCGAGGATGTCGATGCCGACTTTCATAAGGATGCCGGCCAGCACCGGCAAGGGGATGAGCGCGGCATAGCGTCCCAGGCCGAGGAGGATGGCCAGCAAGAGCAGGGCATGGGCCATCCCCGAGACCCTGGTGGTGCCGCCGGTCTTGATGTTGACCACGGTGCGCATGGTGGCCCCCGCTCCCGGCAATCCACCGATCAAGGCCGCCGCCATGTTGCCGATGCCCTGGCCGATGAGCTCGCGGTTGGAATCGTGCCGCTCCTTGGTCATCGAATCGGCGACCACCGAAGTGAGGAGCGAGTCGATGGTGCCCAGCACCGCCAAGGCCAGGGCCATGGCGGCGACCTTGGGGAAGAGCTCCGGCGCAAAGAAGGGCAGATGCAGCTCGGGCAGGCCTGAGGGGATGTCACCGATGGTCGCCACCGGGGCGGAGGCAAGCTGGGCGACGACACTGCCGCAGATCAGGGCGACCAGCGGCGAAGGCAGGATTCGGCTGACCCTGGCCGGGGTGAAGAAGACGATGGCCATGGTAGTCAGAGCAAGGGCAAGACTCCAGCCATCGACCCCGGCCACCGCCGCCGGCAGGGCCAGCACCGCCGCCGCGGGCACGCTGACGCTGGCTGCCCCGAGCATCGGATGCAGCTGCAGCAGGATGATGATCACACCGATGCCGCTCATGAAGCCGGAGATCACCGGATAGGGGATATAGCGTACGAAGACGCCAACCTTCATCAGCCCGAAGAAGATCTGCAGCAGACCGGCGGCGAAGACCACGGCGAGGACCGCCCCCGGCTCGCCGGCAAAGGCCGCCACCGCCGCGGCGAAAATCACCGTCATCGGCCCGGTCGGCCCGGACACCTGGGACGGCGTGCCGCCGAACAGCGCGGCAAAGAAGCCCACGGCGATGGCCCCGTAGAGTCCGGCCACCGCCCCCGCCCCACTGGCCACGCCGAAGGCCAGCGCCAGGGGCAGAGCGACGATGCCGGCGGTCAGCCCGCCAAAGAAATCTCCCTGCAGACGGGAAAAGGAATACCCTGTGGTCATGGCCATACTCCATAGTGGATGGGGATGCCGGGAGCGGCGGCAAAGGCTCCGCCGCCGACACGTGGCGCGAGGCATGCGGCAAAAGGAAACAGAGGAAGGCGGCGGGCCGGGACCGGGTGTCGTGGGCCGTCATGGCCTCCTTGCCCCTCTATAGCGCCGCATCACGGATGCGTCAATATTTTATTAAATACTTAATTTGATTTCCGCCACTCCGCGCCAAAGGGCATGTCCGCCCCGGCGACACACCGCGCCCAGCCTCTTTTTCACCGCGTTCGGCGCAAGGCTCGCGCCCCGCCCCCGACAGCCCCGCCGCCTGGCCAGCCGCTGACCAAGGCGATATTCCTGTCGCTGGCCTCCTGCTCATGGTATCCTGGAAGGCGGAGCATGGGGCCGGGCAAGGCCTGTCACCGCCGCATCCGCAGGCGCATCATGCAAAAGCGATTCGCTGTGCCAGTGCGCAGCGACGGCGTTGAGCCGGTCGCCGCCAGCGCTGCATGACGCGCGGCCATGCCCCCTGCCCGCCCATCACCGGCGCACGAGGCCGGCAACCCAGCGAAACCGAAAGTGCAGCACGCGCTGCCGATACCCCGATGGAGAAACCGATGCTTGCCGAGCCTGTACCGATCTTCGATGGCCATAACGACTCGCTGATGGTTCTCCATGGCACCGAGCGCTCCTTCTTGACGCGCAGCGACACCGGCCACTTCGACCTGCCGCGGGCTGCGGAGGGCAACTTCGCCGGCGGGCTCTTCGCCATCTTCGTCCCCCCTCCGGGGAAGAAGCCGCAGGACGGGGTGTTCAGCACCACCCTGCCCGCCGCCGGCGGCGACGAGCTGGAAGAAATCCCCGGCTACTATGCCGAGTGGCTCACCGACCGCTGCCTGGCCTCCTTCCACCGGCTGGAACGCGATGCCGGCGGCCGCATCCGCCTCACCACCAGCGGCGGGCAGCTGCAGCGCCAGCTTGCCGAGGGCACCATCTCGGCGGTGCTGCACTTCGAGGGCGCCGAAGCCATCCGCCCCGACCTCTCCAACCTGGAGAGCTACTACGCCAGGGGCCTGCGCTCCCTCGGCCCGGTATGGAGCCGGCGCAACGCCTTCGGCCACGGCGTCGACTTCGCCTTCCCCGGCAGCCCCGATACCGGCCCCGGCCTGACCGAGGCGGGTTTTGCGCTGATCGGCGCCTGCAACCGCCTGGGCATCGCCATCGACCTTTCCCACCTCAATGAAAAAGGCTTCTGGGATGTGGCCAAGACGTCGACCGCCCCGCTTATCGCCAGCCACTCCTGCATGCACCGCCTCTGCCCCACCTCGCGCAACCTCACCGACCACCAGCTGGCGGCCATCAAAGAATCGAACGGCCTGGTCGGCATCAACTTCGCCCCGGCCTTCCTCCGCGCCGACGGCAAGCTCACCGCCGACACGCCGATCGCCGAGATCGTCCGCCATATCCTCTACGCCATCGACACCATGGGCATCGACCATGTCGCCCTCGGCTCCGATTTCGACGGCGTGCTGCTTCCACAAGAGATCGGCAGCGTCGCCGGCTTCCCCAAGATCCTCGCCCTCCTCGCCGAGCACGGCCTCGACCGGGACTCGCTTCTCAAGGTCGCCCACGGCAACTGGCTGCGGGTGCTGCACCAGTGCTGGCGGGACGAGGGCTGAGGGCACCTGGCGCGAAGGCCGACAAAGTAACACTTGACAGAATATCCTCACACTCTTTACAATAGGCACGCTTACAGGTTCCACGAAAGTGGATGAAAAGGGAACCCGGTGCGAATCCGGGACGGGCCCGCCGCTGTAATCGGGGACGAGCGCCGCACCATGTCACTGGCCGAAAGATTTCTGGCCGGGAAGACGCGACGCTGGGACGATCCGAGAGTCAGAAGACCTGCCTGGCAAGTGACACCGCGGCCATTCAGCCCCCGGCACAGGGTGGCGGCACGCCGCGCGCTCAGGGAAAATCCTCGTGGACAAGGGATTTTGCCAAATAATTCGTGGAATAACAGGGCATCCCCGGATCAATTTCATTGGTCCGGGGATTTTTCTTTTCCCCGGCCGCAACCGCCATGGAGGAAAAGATGATGAAGAGACCCGTTACCACGACCCTCTGCACCCTGCTGGTCGCAGTGCCACTCGCCGCCCAGGGGGACCAGGCCCCTGCCGGCGAAACCTCCCTGCTCGACGAGGTGGTGGTCACCGCCAGCCGCGGCCGGGAGACCCTGCGCACGGTGAGCGCCAGCATCACCGTCATCGACGCTGCGGAGATCCGCCAGTCCACCAGCCGCACCGTCGCCGACCTGCTGGCCGAGCAGGGGCTGGGGCATATCCATCGCTATCCCGGCAATCTCGCCGCGGTCGGCGTGCGCGGCTTCCGCACCGATACCCACGGCAACGACCTCCAGGGCAAGGTACTGGTGCTCCTCGACGGCCGCCGCGCCGCCACCGGCAACCTCGCCAAGATA
This sequence comes from Desulforhopalus sp., assembly GCA_024710585.1. Taxonomy (GTDB): domain Bacteria; phylum Desulfobacterota; class Desulfobulbia; order Desulfobulbales; family Desulfocapsaceae; genus Desulforhopalus_A. Next base: position 10,098 of record JANJUM010000170.1, on the reverse strand, counting down.
TTCACCAAGAATGTCGAACGGGTGGAAATCATCCGCGGGCCTGGTGCGGTGCAGTACGGCTCGGCCGGCATGGGGGGAGTGATCAACGTCATCACCCGCCAGGGGCGGGAGAACTCGCTTTTCATGGAGGCCGGAGGCGGCTCCTTCGGCCACGGCGAAGGCAGCCTGGGCGGCTCGGCCAGGCTTGACAAAGTCGATTTCTCCGCAGCCGTCACCCATGCGACCCGCGACAGCTACGACACTGGTGGCGGAGACCTCTACGCCAACAGCGGCGTCGAAGGCGAAACCGGTTTCAGCGCCAATCTCGGCTACACCCTGGCCGAACGGCACCGCCTCGGCCTGATCGTCACCGGCAGCGAGATCCGCGACGCCGGCTCCCCCGACTACAGCGCCACCCCCGATACCGACGACACCACCGACAAGAGCAACGCCTCCCTCGACCTCAGCTACCGTGGGGAGAACGGCGCCGGAGACCAGTGGCTGCTGCGCGCCTTTGCCGGCCAGGACGAAAACACCTGGTTCGATCCCACCATCTCCGACCCGAGCGGCTGGGACGATGGCCTCCCCTCCGCCAACACCACCCGGCAGCAGGGTGCCCAGGCGCAGTACACCGCTTCCTGGGAGCACACCACCCTCACCGGTGGCCTCGACCTCCTCCACTACCGGGTAAAGAACAGCTGGGACCCGAAAAAGAGCACCTACAACAACCCAGCCCTCTTCCTCCTCGCCCGCACCACCTTCCTGGAGAAACTGACCCTCGCCGGCGGCCTGCGCCAGGACTGGTACCGGGTGGAGATGGAAGAGCCGGCCGGCAACAGCGAAGACGACCGCCAGCTCACCCCCCAGGTCGGCCTGACCCTGGACCTGCTGCCACAGCTCAAGTTCCGCCTGCAGTACGCCCAGGCCTTCATGATGCCCTCCGCCGACCAGCTCGGCGCCGACTACCAGAGCTTCGCCGGACGGGTCAGGGGTAACGCCCAGCTGCAGCCTGAGAGCAGCGCTACCTGGGAGGCAGGCATGGATGGCGAGGCCGGCGGCCTGCAGGGCTCGCTGGGCTTCTTCGCCACCGACTACGAGGACAAGATCGTCAGCGACTACCGCGCCGATGGCTCCACCTCATGGAAAAACCTCGGCGAGGCGGCCATCGAGGGTATCGAGGCCCAGATTTCCTACAACCTCGGCCTCCCCCTGGGGCTGTCCTGGGAAGTGCGCCCCTCCCTCGGTCTCACTTCTCTCACCACCTACGAGGATAAGAGCAGCGGGGAGGACCTCCTCTATACCAGCGCCACCGAACTGGCGGCGGGCCTGGTGGTCGGCGACGGAGCGGACACCTTTGTCCGCCTCAACCTCCGCTATACCGGCAGCCAGAAGGTGGAAGACTGGGAGGCGGCGAGCTACCCCGCGCCACTGGTGGAGCTCGACCCCTTCACCGTCGCTGACCTCGCCGCCTCGTGGCGCTTCCTGGAGCGCGACAGCGGCAAATGGATCCTGCGCCTCGAGCTGCGCAATCTCGGCGACGAGGACTACGCCTACGTCAAGGGCTACCCCATGCCTGGGCGCAGCCTCTTCGTCGGCCTGCGCTGGGAGTTCTGATGGAGCTCAAATCCCTCATTCTCGGCCTGGCCTTCACCCTGGGCATCTTCGCCGTCAAGAGCGGGGCCGGACTTGCCCACGCCACCTGCGGGCAGCGGGGGTGGCCGCGCCGGGCGCTGAGTACACTCGTTTTCGCCCTTGTCTATGCCCCGCTCTTCGCCCTCAGCTGGTGGCTGGCGGCGGAGGGCGGGGTCGTTGCCCGGCTGGAGCTGGCCATGAGCCTGGCCAGGCAGGGCATGACAGTGCACTTCCTCCTCGCCCTCCTCCTGCTCCTCTGGGGGGTGGCCCTGCTGCGCCGCCCCGGGCAAGGCCAGGGGAGCAGCCGCGGCTGGCTGCTGCTGGCCCTGCCCTGCCCGGTGTGTTTCACGGTGATCCTCGGCAGCACCGCCCTGCTCCATGCCAGCTTCGCCGACCTCCCCCTGCTGCCCCTGTGGCTGTTCTTCGGTTTCATCCTCACCGCCCTGCTTTCCGCATTCTTCCTGTCCCGGTTCCGGGCCCTCGAGGACCGCACTCTGGGCATGGCGATGGTGCTCGCCGCCCTCTATTTCCTCGTCACCGTGGCGGTGGTGCCCCAGGTAAAGGACCTGGCGCGCATCTATCGCCTCGCCGCCGCCATGCCACTGGCCGCGGCCGACTCCCTGCCGGTGCTCGCCGGCCTCACCCTGGGCTGCCTCGCCGCCTTCGTCGCCACAGCCCGCAAACCCTACGGGAAAGATCCATGGACATAGTCGCCCTGCTCGCCTCCTTCATCTACCTGGTATCTTCGTCACTCCTGCTGCCGATGCTCCTCCTGCTCAGCCTGTGCACCCTGTGGCTGGTGGTCTACAGCGGCCGCTTCTTCGCCCTGTGGCTGGCGCGGCGGCGGCTGCCCCCTCCGGATGAGCCGGCGGTCGCGCTCCTCTCCCGCCGCCTCGAGCTCTTCCCCGGCCCGGTGCGCACCTTCGCCACGGCCTTTGCCGATACCTGGGGGAACCCGGGGGGCGAGGCTGCGGCGCTCAACCTGCTGCGTGCCAGCGAACACCGGCTGTGGCGCTCCCTCGACCGCCTGCGCCTCATCATTCGCATCGGCCCCGGCCTCGGCCTGATCGGCACCCTCATCCCCATGGGCACCGGTCTCGCCGCCTTGTCCCAGGGCGACCTCACCCGGCTGTCCGGGGACCTGGTGATCGCCTTTACCACCACCGTGGTCGGCATGGCCCTGGGGCTGCTCAGCTACTTCTTCTTCACCGTGCAGAAGCGCTGGGTGGAGGAGGACGTGCGCCATATGGAGCTCTTCGCCGAGCTCTTCTCAGGGGAGAGACGGCCATGAGGTACTTGCGCCGCCGCGCCGGCGGAGAAAATGGCCTTGGCGACAACGACCCCTTGAACGGCGTCGCCAACCTCTTCGATCTCGGCCTGGTGTTCATCGTCGGCCTGCTGCTCGCCCTCTTCGGCCTCTACCACCTCGAGGACCTGCTGCAGCAGGACACAACGCTGACCATCACCAAACAGGCGGCGGACGGCTCCATGGAGATGATCGTCAAGGAGGGCCGCAAGCTCGAGGCGGTGCGGGTCAGCAAGGAAGAGGCCAAGGGTCGGGGCCAGCGCCTCGGCACCGCTTACCGCCTGGAAAACGGCTCGATGATCTACGTTCCGGAGGAAAGACCATGAAACATCCCGCGACCGCCACATGGCCCCTGTTGCTCCTCCTGCCGTTTCTCCTGTGGCAGGCGACTGTGACGGCAACCGCCCGCGCCGCCATCACCTTCACCGACAGCGATGGGCAGAGCGTGCATCTGCCGCAGCCCCCGCAAAGGGTGGTGTCGCTGGTGCCTTCGGTAACCGAGATCCTCCTCGCTCTTGGCGTCGAAGACGCCCTGGTCGGGGCCACTCTGCCCTTCTCGCCGCCGACGGAGGCGAAAGGCCCGCAGGTGGTGGGCGGTTTTCTCGCCCCCGACCTCGAAGGCGTGGCGGCGCTCGCCCCCGACCTCATCTTCCACGCCGACCTCCATCGTCAGGCATTGGAGCGTTTCCAGGGCCAGGCGACCCTGGTGCGGCTCGCCCCATCATCCGTCGCCATGGGGCTCAGCCATATCGAATTGCTCGGCCAGGTCTTCGCCAGGGAGCAGCAGGCGCAGGCCATCGTCGCTGACCAGCGCAGGCAGCTGGCGGTGATTGCCGCCAAAATCGAGAAGATCGCTCCGCAGAAGCGGCCACGGGTGATGCGCCTCATGGGCCGCGACAAGGTCATGGCTCCCGGCGACGATTCCTTCCAGCTCGACTTCATCCGCCTCGCCGGCGGGGAGGCGCCAAGGCTCGGCGCAGACGGCCAGGTAGTGCCGGTAAACCTCGAGAAGTGGCAAGGCTTCAACCCCCAGGTCCTCTACGGCTGCGGCGGTGACCGCGACCTCCTCCCCCTGCTGCGAGGCCCTGGCTGGCGGGAGGTTGAGGCGGTTCGCCAGCGGCGCATGCACTTCTTCCCCTGCGAGCTCACCTGCCGTATCGGCACCCACCCCGCGGACTTCGTCTCCTGGCTGGCGACAAGCCTTTACGAGGAGGAATTTTCCGACCCGGCAACGCAGGTCCTGCCCGAGAAGGTCATCGCCCGCCGCCCCCTGCCCCTTGGCCTCGACCCTGTCGCCAGCGCGGAAATGGTCAGCAGCGACATAGAGGATTTTCGCCACAAGACCCTCCTCCTCACCCTCTCCCGCCCGATGGCCGTGCTCTCCACCCTCGAGGGGCAACGCCAGGGGGTGCGCATGGTCGCCAACCACTTCTTTCCCCCACCCGCCTGGAACCTTGGTCACCGCCGCGGCCTCGATTCGCTGCGCCGGGGGGTGATGGGCGTGCTCGAGGTCGATCCCCGGAAGACGGCAATGCTCTTCACCGGGGCCGACATGGACCATGTCGCGGTGACGAAAAAGCGCTATCGCGACCTCGAGGTCACCGCCCTGGTCACCGCCGGGGTGCGTGGCAACGCCATGCGCATGGGAGTCGACGAAGGGCTTTTCTACGAGCCGGACGGCCGGGCCAAGGACGGGCCGGGGACGATCAACATCCTCCTCCTCGGCAACTGCCGCCTCAGCCCAGGGGCGATGAGCCGGGCGATCATCACCGCCACCGAGGCCAAAACCGCCGCCCTGCAGGACCTCGATATCCGCTCCAGCGCCGGCAGCAGCCAGGCCACGGGCACCGGCACCGACAATATCCTCGTCGTCGAGGGCGATGGCCCGGAGATCGACGGCAGCGGCGGCCACACGCGGATGGGAGAGCTCATCGCCGCCGCCGTCTCCCAGGGGGTCAGGAAGGCCATCCGCCGCCACAACGGCCTTGCCGAGGAGCGCCCGGTCATCGAGCGACTGGAGGAGCGCGGCCTCGAACCGGGGCGCCTCTGCCCGCCCCGGCTGCGCGCCGCGTTCGAGCGTCTCCTGCTCACCCCCCGTTACGCCTCCTTTCTCGAGGCGGCCATGGCGCTCGACGATGCCCGCGCCAGCGGCCGGATTGCCGATATCGCCACCTTCCGCCAGTGGTGCCAGGCCGAGGCAGAAGCGGTGGCCGGCGGGGCGACCGCGGCAGCGGCGGCGGCCGACCTCGCTCCAGCTGGAGAACACCCGCTTCTCCACCTGGCTATCGACGCCCTGGTCCGTGGCCTCGCCGCCCGCCATGACCTTAGCCCCCCGCCCACCCTGCCATGAAAACACTGCTGCCCCTGCTCTGCCTGCTTCTCTTTCCCTCCGCCATTCCAGCTGCGGAGATCGCCCTGCTGGTCATCGACAATGACTCCTACCTGGCCCAGCTCTCCGCCAGCACCCTGCCCGAGGAACTGTCCAGGCACGTGCGGGTGGTCTCCGCCGGGGAACTCGAGAGAGGTGGCGAGGAACTGCGCCGGACCCTCGATGAGGCCAGGGTGCTGATCGTCGATGTCATGGGCCGGGAACTCGAAGGCTACGTCACCTCCCAACTCGACCTGGGCGGCAAGACGGTCTACGCCCTGCGCGGCTCGAGCGACGACGAGGCTCTGAGACGCAAGGGCTTTCTCTTCGACGAGGAGCTCTCCAGCTATTTTCGGCACCTCAGCCGCGACAACGTCGGCAACCTGCTGCGATTCGCCATCCACCGCCACCTCGATGCACGGGTGACCTACTCCGCGGTGCAGCCCCTGCCGCAGCTGGGCATCTACCACCCGGCGGCACCGTACACCTTCGCCACCATCGACCACTACCGCCGCTGGCAGGAGGCGCAGCCCGGCTACGCCCCCGGCCGGCCGCGCCTCGCCCTGCTCTTTTACTCCGCCCTGCTCTCGCCCGGCCAGAAAGAACCCCTCGACACCCTCATCACCCGCCTCGAGAGGTCCGGTTTCGCGGTCACCGCCTGTTTCGGCGACGAACGCCTGGCCATCGAGCAGTTCCTGCTGCCCGGCCCCCCGGCGTCGCGGGTCGAGCTGCTCCTCGCCCTGTCGCTGAAGTTCTCTTCCGCCCTGACCCCTGAGTTGGCGGCGGCCTTACGCAGCCTCGACGTGCCAATCGTCTCGGGCATCGGCCTCTACCGCGACACGGTGCAGCAGTGGCGGCAGAGCCCGCAGGGCATCGGCGCCGAGGAGGTCGCCTGGACCATGGCCGTGCCGGAGACCTCGGGGCTGATCGAACCCACCGTGCTGCTCGCCAAGGAACGGGTCGAGGACGAGGCCAGCGGCAAGACCTGGTTTCTCGGGGCGCCGATGACTGAAAACATCGAGCGGCTGCTGCCGCGCCTCCACGCCTGGGTGAATCTGCAGCGCAAGGCCAGCCACGACAAGCGCATCGCCATCCTCTTTTACAACCACCACCAGGGCAAGCAGAACGTCGGCGCCAGCTACCTCAACGTCTTCGCTTCGCTGGAGGAGATTTTCGCCCGCCTGGCCAAAGACGGCTACCAGGTCGGGACGCTGCCGACCGAGGCCGAGATCAAAAAGCTCATCCTCGGCGGAGCCCGCAATGTCGGCTCCTGGGCACCGGGGGAAGTCGAGGCCATGGTCAGGGCAGGCCACGCGGTGCTGCTCGACCCGGATCTCTACCGGCATTGGTTCGACGAACTCCCCGGGGAGTTTCGCGACCGGGTCGTCGCCCAATGGGGTCCACCGGACTCTTCCACCATCATGCGCCATGAGGGCCATCTCGTCATCCCGGTGGTGCGCCGCGGCCAGGTGGCGATGCTCCCCGAGCCGGCCCGTGGGCTGAGTGACGACGCCATCAAACTCTACCACGACACCACCATCTACCCCCACCACCAGTATATCGCCGCCTACCTGTGGATCCACAAGGTCTTCGCCGCCGACGCCATTATCCATCTCGGCACCCACGCCACCTACGAGTGGACCCCGGGCAAGCAGAACGGGCTGTCCCCCTCCTGCTCGCCAGAGGTGCTGGCCGGCCATATCCCCAACCTCTACCCCTATATCGTCGACGATGTCGGTGAAGCCCTCCAGGCCAAACGGCGCGGCCGCGGGGTGACCCTCTCCCACCTCACGCCGATGCTGCGCCAGTCGGGCCTCTACCAGGAGTACGGCCGCATGGCCGAGCTGGCCGGTGAAATCACCCAGGGCACGGCTCTGGGCAGTGCCGCGGTCCCCGAGAAGCAGGCCGAGCTGATGGCCCTGGCCGAGACCAGCGGCATCCTCGCCGACCTGCGCGGCCGAGGGGACCTTGCGGCTGACGGCAAGGCCCTGGCGGAGACCCTCGGCCACTACCTCGAGGAGGTCAAGGAGGAACTGATCCCCTACGGCATGCACACCTATGGCCGTGTCAAAGGGACGGAGGAACTCGCCGAGATGGCCGCGGCAGCGGTGGCATGGCACAAGGAGATGAAGCCTCAGGAGGTCGTCGACGGGCTGAAGCTCTCCGCCCGCCTGGAGATTGACAACCTCCTCCGCGGCCTGCGCGGCCGCTATATCGAGCCGGGGGAAGGCAACGACCCCCTGCGCAACCCCGCCGCCTTGCCCACCGGCCGCAATCTCTACGGCTTCAACGCGGCGCGGCTGCCCAGTCCCGCCGCCTGGAAGCTTGGCCGCGACGCCGCCGCGCAGATCCTCGCCAGCCATGCCGCCAACCACGGCCGCCCCCCGGAGAAGATCGCGGTGGTCCTGTGGGCGGTGGAGAGCCTGCGCAACGAGGGGGTCAACGAGTGCACCATCCTCGCCTTGCTGGGCATCAGGCCGCGCTGGACGCCCACCGGCAAGGTGGCCGGGCTCGAAGTGATCCCGCGCGGGGAACTTGGCCGGCCGCGCATCGACGTGCTGGTCAACGCCTCCGGCCTCTACCGCGACCTTTTCCCCGACAAGCTGCGCCTGCTCGACGAGGCGGTGCAGCTGGCCATCCGGCAGAGCGATATCGACAACCTCGTCGCCGCCGGCAGCGGAAAATTGCGGCAGCGGCTGCTCGCCTCCGGCATGGCGGAGGAAGAGGCCGAGGAACTGAGCCGGCTGCGCGTCTTCTCCGAGGAACCGGGGAGCTACGGCAACGGGGTGAGCGAGATGGCAGGGGCCTCTGGATTGTGGCGCGACGAGGCGGAGGTGGCTGACGTCTTCGAGAAACGCTCCGGCTTTGCCTACGGCGGCGGCCACTGGGGACGCCCCTCGCGCGAATTGCTCGGCCACAGCCTCGCCACGGTCGAGGCGACGGTCCATTCGCGTTCCTCGTCAGTCTATGGGGTGCTCGACAACGACGACATGTTCCAGTACCTCGGTGGTCTGGCCATGGCGGTCCGCCAGCGTTCCGGCCAGGCCCCGCAGACTCTCGTCGCCGACCAGCGCGCCGGCGGCGAGGTCAGGGTCGAGGATCTGGCGGCCACCCTCGGCCGGGAGATGCGCAGCCGCTATCTCAACCCCAGATGGATAGCGGGCATGAAAGGCGAGGACTACGCCGGGGCCCGCGAGATGAGCAATTTCGTCGAGTACCTGTGGGGCTGGCAGGTGACCACCCCGGACAAGGTCGACGGCGATCGCTGGCGGCAGGTCTACGAGGTCTATGTCGAGGACCGTCACGGCATGGAACTGGCGGAGTTCTTCGACCGTGCCAACCCCTGGGCCTACCAGTCGCTGACCGCGCGCATGCTCGAAGCGGTGCGCAAGGGCTACTGGCAGGCCGACGAGGCGGTGCAGCGCCGGCTGGCCGTGGAATACGCCGTCAACGTCGTTGAAAAAGGTGTGGCCTGCTGCGACCATACCTGTAATAATCCGCTGCTCAACCAGATGGTGGTGAGCATCATCTCCCTGCCCGGTGTGCTCGGCGCGGAGACGGTCGAGCGCTTCAAGCTGGCGGTGGAACAGGCCGGCGGCGAAACGCTTGCCGAGCAGGTGGAGAGAAGAGAGGAACTGCAGCGGCGCCTTAGCGCACCCGGCGGGCAAGGGACCGCCTCTGCCTCGGCCGAGGCCGAAAACGCCCATCCCGCCTCAGGCAGCGAAGAGGTCAGCGGCCTGCGCATGGAGCGCATGACAACCAGCGACGAGACCACCGAGGTCCCCTCCTCCGGGGTGCAGTGGCTGGCGATGCTGCTGGTGCTGGCCATCGTCGGCCTGGCCGCCTGGGGCATGGGGCGCGCCACCACGCATATGCAGGAGTGACCATGAACCAGCACGGCTATATCGGCCGCAAGATGCGGCTGCCAGCACTCCAGGACAAGGCGGCGACGATCATCGCCGCCTTCGGCTCGAGCAGTCGCGCCAAAGAACCTCTGGCCCTCTTTGCCGAGCGCTACTCCCGGGCCTTTCCCGGCGAGGAGCCCTTCTGGGCCTATACTTCTGCGATCATCAGAAAGAAGACCGGCCTGCCCGGCCTGCAGGAGACCCTGGCCCGGGTCGAGGCGGCCGGTTACCGCAGGGCGGTGGTGCAGCCGCTGCACGTCTTCCCCGGCACCGAGTACCAGCAGATGGCGGAGATCTGCAACTTCTTCCCCGGACTGCGCCTCGTGCTCGGCGAGACCCTGCTGCACCGCTGGGACTTCGTGCGCGAGACCCTGGCGGTGCTGGAGGAGGACTTCCTCCCCCCGCAGACCGGCATCAACCTCCTCGCCCTGCACGGCACACCGCTGGCCGCCGACCCGGTCAATATCGTCTACCTCGGCCTCGAACGGCTGGTGGCCGACCTCTACCCCAACGTGCTGGCGGCAAGCATCGAGGGCGTGCCCGACCACGAGGCGCTCTTCGCCCGACTGCGCCGCCAGGGTGGCGCCAGGGACGTGCGGCGCCTGCGCATCCTGCCGGTGATGTTTTTCGCCGGCGTCCACGCCGAGGACGACCTCATGGGGGAGAGCGACAGCTGGCGCGCCACCCTCAAGGCCATGGGCTATGAGGTCGACTGCCCCACCAGCCCCGACGGCGCCTGCAAGGGCCTGGCCCACTACCCGCAGATCCTCTATTTCTTCATGGAGCGCCTGGCGCGCAGCAAAACGCTGCTCGACCTTCACTGACCCACCCCCTCCGCGACATCTCCGACGCGCCACCCGCGTGGGAGATGCCGCCGCCCGACAGTTTCGTTCACTGCTCGCGATATC
>JANJUM010000100.1 GCA_024710585.1 Desulforhopalus sp. | reverse complement strand
CAGGCATGGCTACGCCCATATCTGCGGCGTCCAGTTCGACCTCGAGACCCGCGCCCTGGCCACCGAGATCGAGGCCTTGTCGGCGGCGGTGCAGCGTCTTCACCTCCGCGAGCTGTCGAAACGGATTGCCGATCTGCGCGGTATCCGGCTGGTGCGCTAGACATGTTACGGATCCGCCGCTGCATCCCTCGCCGACGACAGCCCATTGACCTGGGTGCTGTTATCTCTCCGCGTGCTGGCTTTGGCCTTGGTGGAGATAGGGACCCGGCAATTTCGGCGCAGTGCACAGCAACCATCGTTCCGAGCCTCCGCCGCTCCCCCTGGCGGGTGGTCGCCACCAAGACTCTGCCTCTGACGATGCTATGGAAAACACCGTGATCGAACACCTCGTGAAAACCATCTGGTTCGATACCACCGGTCTTCGTCTCAGCCCCACCGAATCGGTAACGCTGGCTGCGGACAGTGACCTCTATCTGGCTACGGTCGTTTTTTTCGGCTCGCAGCACGGGTCGCTGAGCATCATCGCCGGGGCGGGGCTCGCCGACCAGATAGCGAGCAGGATGTTCCAGGCTCCGCTGGAGTCAATTTCCTGCGACGATGTCCACGACAGTTTCGGGGAGTTGGCCAACGTCCTGGCCGGCAACTTGAAGAGCGATTTCTTCGGCACTGCCGACCTTTCCCGGCCGGTGATCATGGAGGGGCGGGATTCGCTGACCGGGGCCCTGGCCATCGATGCCATTTTCCAGAAAGTCTTCGTGTGCGAAAACAGGGAGCTGGTGCTCGTTCAGGTGTGCCAGGTCGAATATTCTCTTTGATGGTGCAGGCGATGAAGATTCTCATTGTGGATGACAGCAGGGTGGCGCGCAGCAATATCATGAAGGCCCTGTCTGGGCTGGTTGATATCCGGTTCTTCGAGGCGGACGACGGGGTCGGCGCGTGGAGCATTGTCCAACGGGAGAACCCCGATGTCATTTTCACCGACTGGTACATGCAGAATATGGACGGCCTCGAGCTGATCCGCCGCGTACGCCAGCGAGGCAATGCCACGAAGATCTGCATGCTTACTTCGGAGACCAATAACGAGCGGCAGAACCTGGCCAGACGTGAGGGCGCCAACTGCATCCTCACCAAGCCGATCAAGCTTGACCAGCTGGCCAGGGCCTTGGAGCAGATGATCGGCTGAAAGAGGTCGGCCAGCGCCGTCGCCTCGCCGCCTGATTCATCCGTGATCCGAGGCGGAAGGGGGCTTGGCGGCGGGCCCCTGCCGCGCCTACATGCCGTGGGCATCGTGCGGGGCCTTCTTGCAGCCCGTTCGATCTCTCCCTTCCTGAAGAATTCCTTCCAATCCCCGGGTTTTCCTCTCCTCTTCTTCCCCTTGCGGCATCGTCCGCCAGGTGTCCTTTCGACCCCGTTCTTTTTGCGGTGCGGAGAGCACTTGCCTTTTCACCGTCTGGTGCGTTACCATGGTGGCGACATTGAAAATCGAACAGCCGCGCCAGCTTCGTGGTGTGCAGCCGTCGGTGGGGCGGGGGCGCACGGTGCCGCGGCCCCAGAGGATTGATTCGGGAGGGAGGACGATATGAACATCCTGGCATTGCCCGGCATCAGCCAAAAGACGGAAAAGTGGGCCAACACCCTGCTTGCCGAGCTGGCGGTCGAGAAAAGCACGATGACTGTGCAGCGCTACCTGCACTGGGACTGCGGCGACGACCAGTGCCTGAAGTTCGCCGTGGAGGTGGAACGCCTGCGCGGGATTGCCGTCGATCTCCTCGTCGCCAAGTCCCTGGGGACGATGATCGGTCTGGCTGCCTGCGAGGCGAAGCTGATCATTCCGCGGCGCGCGGTGCTGATTGGCACCCCGGTCAGCGGTTTCAAGGAAAACGGCATGAACCTGCGGCAGATGGCCGATATTGGCATCCCCTGCCTCTACATCCAGCAGCAGGACGACATCGTCGGTTCCGCGGCTGCCCTCGAGAGGGAGATCGCCGGGTTGGTCGGCGTCGTGTTGGTGAAGATCCCCGGCGACAACCATCAGTACAAGGATATCAAGCTGCTCGCCCGCCATATGCGGCGATGGCTGGCATAGGGCCGGGAGCGGCTGGGAGCGTTATGGAACGATCGATTGTTGAAGAGCGAAGGACCTCGTACCGCCTGCCATTTTCGGCGCCCTTCCTGTGCCGGCTGGACGAGGAGGGCGGGGCCTATTCGGGTATCCTGCAGAACGTCAGCATCACCGGGTGCCATGGCACCCTGGAGAAGCGGCTGCCCGTCGGCGCCGCCTGCACCCTGCAGATCATTTTCCCCGGGAATCACAGCCGTCTCAACGTCGAGGGGGTGTGCGGGCGGGTGGTGCGCAGTGACGAGGAGGGTCTCGCCGTCCGCTTCGACCAGCGTCTGGAGTGGTTCGTGCTCATCCCCCTCTTCTACCAGAAGATCTGCGGCCATACCCTCGAATTGCCGATCGAGATCGTCGCGCCTTAGGCACTGCGGGTTGTAAGGGGCGGCCTCCCCCAGCCGGAGCAAAAATCCGGGTGACATGGCCCGGCCTTTGTGATATTGTTTCTCATATAGAATAACCACCCCTTCGCCACCGGTCTTTCCGGGCGAAAGCCACTTCCCTCCGTGCGCCGGGTTGCCCATGCTTGCCACCGAAATCACCTCCACCCTGCTGAAGAGTTATAGATGTCTCTATAACTGCTGCATGCTCTATCAGTAACTCTCCCCTGGTACCCTGCCCGGGCATAACGCCCGGCATTGGCGGAGTATCGGCCTGCCTGACGCGGGCCTGTTTGCCGGCGGCGACGCTTTCCGTGCCAACGGCGCAGTCAATTTTTCGTGGGAGAAGACCATGTTCGAACAGATCACCAGCTGTACTACCGTGCCCGAGCGACAACCCCGCAGCCAGGGCAATTTCACCGCCCCCGGGGCGGCCGTGGACTGGCCGGGGATGAATGAGCGCATCAGGCGCCTGCGCCATCTCAGCGTCACCACCGAGCCGACCATTTCCATCGAGCGGGCCCTGCATGAGACCGCCTTTTACAAGGAGAACTACGGCAAGCACTCCATACCGGTGCTGCGCGCCCTGACCTTTCTCGACCACTGCCTGCGCAAGACCATCTATATCGGCGACGACGAGCTGATCGTCGGCGAGCGCGGCCCGAAACCCAAGGCGGTGCCCACCTTCCCCGAGCTCACCTGCCACAGCATCGAGGACTTGCATGTCCTCAACACCCGCGAGATGCAGCGTTACTACACCAGCGCCGAGGATATCGACACCTACGCCCGCGAGGTGATCCCCTACTGGCAGGGGCGGACGCAGCGCGAGCGCATCTTCTCCCATGTCCCCGAGGCCTGGCGGGCGGCCTACGAAGCGGGCATGTTCACCGAGTTCATGGAGCAGCGCGCCCCCGGCCACACCGCCCTCGACGGCAAGATCTACCGGCGCGGCATGCTCGACCTGCAGCGGGAGATCGAGGACAATATCGCCCGGCTCGACTATCTCAACGACCCCCTGGCCAACGACAAGGCGGAGCAGTGGAAGGCCATGGCCATCTCCTGCCAGGCGGTGATCGTCTTCGCCGAGCGCCATGCCGAGCTGGCCGAGGCAATGGCGCGGGAGTGCCGCGATGGGCGGCGGGCCGAGGAGCTGCGCGAGATCGCCAGGGTCTGCCGCCGCGTGCCGGCCCATAAGCCCGAGACCTTCCGCGAGGCGATCCAGATGTACTGGTTCGTCCACCTCGGCACCATCACCGAGCTGAATGGCTGGGACGCCATGAACCCCGGCCACTTCGACCAGCACCTGGCGCCCTTCTATGAGCGCGAGGTGGCCGCCGGCACCCTCACCCGCGAGGAGGCCAAGGAACTGTTGTGCTGCTTCTGGATCAAGGTCAACAACCACCCGGCGCCGCCCAAGGTGGGGGTGACCGCCCGCGAAAGCGGCACTTACAACGACTTCAC
>JANJUM010000085.1 GCA_024710585.1 Desulforhopalus sp. | reverse complement strand
GAGATCCTGGCGCTGCTCGGCCAGCGAACTGTTGAGGCGGCGGTTCTCCTGAACCAGCCGTCGTTTCTCCACCGCCCGCACCAGACAGGCGCTGAGCACGTCCTCGTCCACCGGCTTCTGCAGAAAGTCGTAGGCGCCGCTCTTGATGGCGGTGACCGCCAGGGCGATGTCGCCATGGCCGGTGATCATGATCACTGGTAACTCGGCGTCATGGGCGAGGACGTGGGTGAGAAACTGCAGCCCGTCCATGCCCGGCATCTTGATATCGCTGACGATGGCCGCATAGGCGCCACGCTTCAGGGTTTCCAGTGCCTCCACGGGAGAAGAGAAGGTGTCGACGTCATAGCCGCCAAGGCTCAGGGTCTGGCCGATGGCCATGAGCAGGTAGGCGTCGTCATCGACCACCATGATTTTCGGGCGTTTACCGTCGTCGCTGGCATTTGCGCTCATCTTTGCCGTCCTCGCTGCCGGCCCGCATGGCTGGTGTTCATGCCCCGCCCCCCTCGTGGGCGGGAAGATAGACATTGAAACAGGCCCCCTGTCCTGGCTGACTGTCGACCCTGATGAAACCGCCAAAGCCGCGAACGATGCGGTCGACGATGGACAGGCCAAGCCCCATGCCCGACCCGGCCGAGCGGGTGGTGAAGAAGGGGTCGAAGATCTTTTCCAGGTTGGCCTGGTTGATGCCCTCGCCATTGTCGCGCACCGCAATGAGCACATAAGGCTCTTCACGGAGCGACGCCGGATTGACCGAGGAAGTGACGCCGGTGGTGATGGTCAGGCGTGGCTCGGCGGTCTTGCCCATGGAGAGGATGGCGTTCTGGATGAGGTTGAAGAAGACCTGTTCGAACTTGACTTCCTGGCCCATGACCTCGATCGGCCGCTGCGTGTCGAGCTCGAGATAAAGGCCGATATCGGAGAGGGTCAGCTGCGACTCGAAAAAGTTGAGGATGTCGAGGATGATGGCATTGATATTGACTGGCACCAGAGTGTCCTTGGCCTTGGTGGCGAAGCTCTTCAGGCTGTTGATGATGCTCGACGCCTTGTTGACCCGGTCGATGATGATGCCCAGGTTCTCCTCGAGCATCTTGCGGTTGTGCTCCGGATCGGCCATGGCCTTGAGACAGTTGCGCGCGAGAAGGAGGATGGCGTTGAGCGGCTGCGTCAACTCGTGGCCGATGCCGGCCGCCATCTCGCCCAGGCTGGCGAGGCGCGCCGAGTGGGTCAGCTGGTCCTGGACCTCGCGCATGCGCGCCATCATCTTGTAGAAATCGCTCTTGTCGGAGGCGATGAACATATGCAGCACCCGCCCCGATTCGGTGACGTAGGTCGAGCCTTTGAGCGTCACCGGCACCGGTCGCCCCCCCTGGTCGATGAGATTGGTCTCGAGAATCTGAAATTCCCCCTCGGCCAGCGCTTCGCGAATCATCAGACAGTCGCTGTCGTCCACCAAGTCGATGAGGTTGAGCGGACGCAATTTATCGAGTGAGTAGCCAAGACAGCGGGTAAATTCGTTGTTGCACTGCACCACGAAAAAATCGCGGTCGAGGAGGAAGAAAAGCTCATTGAGGCTGGTGAGGATCTTCTCGGTGAACTCCTTGCCCGCCTGCAGTTCCTCGTGTTTTTTGAGGACGCGGATGACCAGCTCGGTCTTTTGCTTCTCCAGCAGCTCCACCAGGCCGAGTTCAATGCCCTGTTCGTCGCGAACCCTGCGACTGCCTTTGTCCCCCGGGCCCATTGGCCCGCCGATCTCTGTCACCTTTTCTCTCCATCACCAGGGTTTGCCGGCAACGCCTGTCACCGATTCCACACATAGTCGATTTTCCCGGTAATTTCAATCGATTTGCCGCTTTCCCCCCGCCATGCTCTCGTCGCCACCGCCCCAGCCCTTGCCACCTCCCCCTGCACGCCTGCCCTAACCGGATCGACAATCTCCAACGATCAGCAGGCAACAGTCTGTATTTATTACATATCAATAAATTTTCATTTTCCCCCGCCCGCTGGCGCGAGAGTTGCGAATAGTGGGGCATGATGAAGACCAGGGCGGACAGCACAGCCGCAACGGCAGCAACCAAACCAGGCGCTCGAAGGACCTCGGCAACGACCATGACGGGTAGAACGGAAGACAGAGGAACCCCGGCATTACGCATCGAACAGGTGGCACAGCTATGTGGCGTCTCGGTGGCCCGCGTGCAGGGCTGGATCGACAAGAAACGGCTTCAGGCCATCGGCGGCAGGAACGAGCGCAAAGTGCGGCAGAATGACCTCGCCCGCTTCCTCATGCGCTTCAACATGCCGATCCCCGCCGGCATCCTCCCGGTCAGCGCCAGGAAGGTGCTCTTCGTCGCGCCGGGGGAACGCGGCGCCAGGGCCGGGGCGAGGTTTTTCCGCAACTTTGCCGAGCATCTGCAAGGGCGGGCCAACTGTTTTCTCGACAGCGTCACCTTCGGCAAAGGGGCGGAATACAAGATCCTCACCTTCCTCCCCGACCTCATCCTCGCCGACTGCGTCAACAGCTGCGAGGAGACCCTGCATCTGCTGGAGTTCGTCGGCAATATCGGTGGCATGCGCACCGTGGCTCTGGTGCGCCGCAACCTGGCCATGGCGAAAAGGCAACGATTGCTTGTCGCCGGCGTCCATGCGGTGATCGAACGCCGTCTCCCCTGGGAGGAACTGCAATCCTCTGTCATGAGGGTGCTCAACTCCCTGGGGGCGAGACAGCGCGGCGCGGCGAAGGCCGAGGGCGAATAAGGAGGAGGGACCATGGAAGTCGACAACTATCGCAAGATCCGCCTGCGGCTGACCACCATCTTCGTCGTCCTCATCACCGCCCCCCTGGCCATCCTCGTGGTAATGACCACCAACAGCCTGCGCGAAACGGCCATCGAAAAGATCGAGGTCTCCCTGGCGCGACTCATCGAACACAAGATGGATGTGGTTTCCCTCTTTCTCAAGGAAAAGGAAGATCTGCTCCACATGATGGTCGGCATGTACCCCATATCCTATCTCGGCAGGCAGGAAAACCTCGACGACCTGTTCATCGCCGTCAACAAGACCGGTTCGATCGTCGACCTGCATGTCATCGACTCCTCGGGCAGACAGCTGGCCTACACCGGCCCCTACGCCAGCAGCCTCGAGGGGAAGAACTATTACGATGCCCCATGGTTCCAGCATGTGCTCATCAAGGGCAGCCACGTCAGCGACGTCTTCCTCGGCTTCCGCAACGTACCGCATTTCGTCGTGGCGGTGGCCGATCCCCTGAAGACCTATATCCTCAGGGCGACGATCAACTCCGAGCAGTTCAACAAGCTGCTGCTCAGCACGCAGATCGGCCCCCATGGCGACTCCTTCATCGTCAACCGCGACGGGCGGCTGCAGACACCGAGCCGTGCCGGCATCACCGAACTGAGCGACGAAGACAGGCTCCTGCTCGCTCCCCATGAGGGCACGGCAGTTTTTCAACGCCAGGAGGAGATCGTCCCAAAGACCCAGGAACTCGGTCAGGTTGATCTGCCCGGCGCCACCGCCATCGTCAAACGCCAGGAGAGCGTCGTCGCCACCCGCTGGGTCAAGGATGGCGAGTGGTGCATCATCGTCAAGGCGCTCATCGAGGACTCCCTCGATCCCTTCTACGCCCTGCGCAACAAGATCATCATGGTCATTGTCATCACCAGCGCCATCTTCCTCACCCTGGCCCTTTTGTTCACCAATTACCTGCTGCGCCGCATCGCCGAAGAAGACCGTCAGCGCGCCGAGCTCGGCCACCAGATGATGCAGATGGAGAAAATGGCCACCGTCGGCCGCCTTGCCGCCGGCATCGCCCACGAGATCAACAACCCCCTGCAGATGATCACCAGCCAAGCCGGGTGGATCGGCGAACTGCTCCCGGAAGAAGACCGCCTCCAGGTGAGGAACATCGCCGAATACGAAAAGGCGGTGGAGCAGATCAAGCACCACGTGCGCCGCGCCGGCACCATCACCCACCGTCTCCTCGGCTTCTCGCGCAAGATCTCCACCGAACAGCAGAACGTCGACATCAACGAGCTGATGGAGGAGACGGTGTCCTTCATCGAGCGCGAGGCCCAATACAACAACGTCACCATCGTCCGCAACTACAGCCCCTCCCTGACGACCACCATGACCGACGGGCCGCAGCTGCAGCAGGTCTTCTTGAATCTCATCAACAACGCCATCGACGAGATCGGCCCGGGCGGGGTCATCGAGCTGACCACCGCCATGGAGAAAGAGAAGAGCATACGAATCGACATCGCCGACAACGGCCACGGTATCAAGCCGGAGAACCTCAAAAAGATCTTCGACCCGTTCTTCACCACCAAGGCACCGGGCAAGGGAACCGGCCTCGGTCTGTATATCAGCTACGACATCGTCAAGAAACTTGGCGGCACGATCAGTGTCGCCAACAGAAACAGCGGAGGAGCGGTCTTCACCATCGTCCTGCCGGTAATCGACCACGGCTAGGCGTCTGGCTGGCGAACGGCCCTGCGCAAAGAGCAACCACCACACCAAAAGGGGAAAGAGCCATGAGAGAATTCAATGTACTGGTCGTCGACGACGAAGAGGAGTTCCGCGAGCTGACCGCGAAACGCCTGGAAAAAAGGGGATTGAAGGTGAAGACCGCCGAGAGCGGCGAAAAGGCCCTGGAGATTCTCGAGCACAGCCATACCGACGTCGTCCTCCTCGACGTCAAGATGCCCGGCATCGACGGCATCGAGACGCTGCGCCGCATCCGCGCCATGAAGCCGCTGGTGGAAGTGGTGCTGCTCACCGGCCACGCCTCGGTGGATTCCGGAATCGAGGGTATGAAGCTGGGAGCCTTCGACTATCTCATGAAGCCCATCGATCTCGAACCGCTCCTCGAAAAACTCAGTGACGCCAACGAGAAGAAACGACTGCACCAGGCAAAAATTGAACAAGCCGAAATCAGGAGGAACATGTCGATGCCGTCGTAACGCGTTCAACCAGCGGCACCCGGAGCGGACATGTCCCATCAATATCTTCATTTTCGAAAGGAGTGACACATGCGCTGTTTCAGAGAGTTTTACAACCTGCTGCTGCAGGGATCCCAGGCCCACGCCCGCTGGGAACTGGAGATGTCGACCAACATCCTCAAGAGCCGCAAGCGTAAGGGGGTTCTCCTCCTCATGCTGCTGCCGGTGCTGGTCGGCGGCATCGCCATCGCCGCAGGAGACGGCTCCGGCCTGCCCGCGGCGCTGGGCGGTAAATCGGCCTACATGCCCTCGCACTACACCAACCTCATCTTCTTCGCCTCGGTGTTCGTCGGCCTCTGTGCCGGCCTGATCACCGGCTGCATCGGCGCCGGCGGCGGCTTCATCATCGCCCCGGCCCTGATGAGCGCCGGCGTCAAAGGCATCCTCGCCGTCGGCACCGACCTTTTCCACATCTTCGCCAAGGCGATCATGGGTTCGGTGCTGCACCGCAAGCTCGGCAACATCTCCGTTTCCCTGGCCATTTTCTTCCTCATCGGCTCGATCGTCGGCGCCACCGTCGGCGGCATGCTCAACCGCTACCTCTACGACCTCAACCCGGTGCTCAGCGACCTCTTCATCACCTCGGTCTATGTGTTCATCCTTGGCTTCCTCTCCTTCTACGCCCTGGCCGACTACTTCAAGGCACGGCGCGGCGAGGCGGTCAGCAAGAAGCAGGCGGGAGAGGAGATCCCGCCCATGGGGCAGCGCATCCAGGCGCTCAACATTCCCCCCATGTTGACCTTCGACGAAGGCGTCACCCCCGGCGGCCGGAAGATCTCAGGCATCTTCCTCATCATCAGCGGCCTGATCGTCGGCCTGGCAGCCTCGATCATGGGTGTCGGCGGCGGCTTCCTGACTTTCCCGATGTTCGTCTACGGTCTCGGCGTCTCCTCGATGACCACCGTCGGCACCGACATCTTCCAGATCGTCTTCACCGCCGGCTACAGCGCCCTGAGCCAGTACGCCCTGTTCGGATTCGTCTTCTACACCTTGGCCATGGGCATGCTGCTCGGCTCGCTCATCGGCGTGCAGATCGGCTCGCTGGTCACCAAGGTAGTTCCCGGCATCATGATCCGCGGCTTCTTCGCCATCGCCGTTACCGCCGGCTTCATAAACCGTTTCTTCGCCCTGCCCGAGAAACTGCAGGGTCTCGGCTACATCAACATCAGCAAGGAGTTGGGCGGCATCCTCGGCATGGTCGGCAACACCCTGTTCTTTCTCGCCATCGGGCTGTTCGCCATCTGGGTGTTCTACGCCTTCTTCAGCAATATTTCCAAACTGAAAACGGAGGGTCATTGATATGAGTATGCAAGCCAAACTGAAAACCCGCGGCCTCATCATGCTGGTGTCCTTCTTCGTGCTCCTCGTGGTCATCTTCATGCCGGTCTTCCCCGGCAAGGTCAATGGCCTTGACTACATGGACAACCTCTTCAACATGATCTCCAAGGGCTCCTCCTATTTCATCCCCGATTCGATGAAGAAGAGCGAGGCCTTCGCCGGCAAGGCCCTCGACCTCAAGGTCAAGGTCGACAACGAGGCCATGGCCACCGAGGTCGCCAAGCAGGTGACCCTGGGCGGCATGCAGTGTGTCGCCGCCGGTGCCGTGGTGACCATCAAGGGCGACGTCGCCCAGCTCCTCAAGGCGAGCCTCGTCGACGCCGACTTCCTCTTCAAGAACGAAGGCAAGCCGATCGCCGACAAGTATGGCTTCTCGGAGAAAAAGGCGGTCTATAACTGGCATGTCGTCTTCAAGAAGGTCTCCGCCGAGCTCACCAAGGCAAAGCGCTTCGACGACGCCAAGATCTTCGCCGACGTGCAGAAGAAATCCCTGGAGCCGGCCTACAACTACTATGGCGTCAAGGCCGAAGGCTGGAAGGAGAATATTGGCCTGGTGGTCTTTGCTCTCGCCTTCTATGTCGTCTATACCTTATGGTATGGGTTCGGTCTGATGTATCTCTTCGAAGGCATGGGTCTGAAGATCGGCCATTGACAGCGGAAGCCGACGGGCGGAGGAGTTGACCCCTCCTTCGCCCGTCGCGGCAGGAACAGGCCATGAAGAACATCTTCTCCTATCTCCGGGAGATCTTCTCCAACACCCCGGAGCCGGCCCCCGATCCGGAAGAGCTCAAAGCGAGCTTCAAGAAACGCTATGGCCTCTTCCGCGGCCTGCTCACCGCCAACAACAACGCCCTCCAGGCCATGGCGGAACTGGAGAAGATCTATTATAGCGGCGAGTCCTACCGCATGGCCGCGGTACGCAGCAAGGTCACCGCCATCCTCGTCAACGTCTTCAAAATGATCAAGAACCTGCGCGAGATGTCCGGCGGCAGGTACGAGGAACTGGAGACGATTTTCGAAAACATCGGACGGGAACTCGACGCCATCTTCGAACGACGGCCGCAGCGCAGCGAGGGCCCGCCGATTCTCCCTTTGAAAGAGATCACCTTGAAGCAGTGGGACCAGGTCGGCGAGAAGATGGCCAACCTCGGTGAGGTGACGGTGCGCACCGATCTGAAAGTGCCGCCGGCCTTCGTCATCACCGCCTCGGCCACCCGCCGCTTCCTCTCGGCGAAGGTGCTCGCCGAGATCAACCGCCGCCTGCAGATCCTCGACCCGGACGACTTCGACAGCCTCTTCAAAACCTGCGAGGAGTTGCGGCGCATCGTCCGACAGACCCCTTTGCCCGCCGACCTCGAAGAGCTCATCCACCTGCACTACAGCCGCCTCGAGAAGGAGACCCACCGCGGCGTCAAGGTGGCGATGCGCTCCAGCGCCCTGGGGGAGGACTCCGCCGGGGTCTCCTTTGCCGGCCTCTACAATTCCATTCTCGGCGTCGACAAGGAAAACCTCATCTCCGCCTACAAGGAAGTCATCGCCGGCAAATACGGCAGCAAGGCCATAGCCTACCGCCGCAAGCGCGGCTACCGCCACGAGGATATCGAGATGTGCGTCGGCTGCATGGTGATGATCGATGCCCTGCAGAGCGGTGTCACCTATTCTATCGATCCCTCCGGGGAAGAGCGGGACACCATCCGCATCAACGCCGTCGCCGGCATGGCCAGGGGCGTGGTCGACGGCACCAAGGCCACCGACCTCTACCTGGTGAGCAGGGAGAAACCGCACGCCCTGGTCTACAGCCAGCTCTCGAGACGCCGCGACGGCGAAGCATCCCCGGCCACAGCGGCATCGCTCACCTACGGACAGATCAAGCGACTGGCTGAAGCGGCCATGACCCTCGAAGAACACTTCGGCGCCCCCCAGGACATCGAATGGTCCTTCGACGCCCAGGGGCGCCTCTATATCCTGCAGAGCCGTGCCATTCCGGCTTCCTTCCATCAGCCGGAAACCGTCTCCGCAGAGGGTGGCCCCGCAGGCGAGGCGCCTATACTCTTTGGCGGCATCTGCGCCTCACGCGGCGTCGCCTGTGGCAAGGTGCGGAAAATCGAGTCCACCGAGCAGATGCAGAGCTTTCCCCAGGGGGCGGTGCTCCTCGTCGAACATCCCCTGCCGGAGTGGGCGCCCCTGCTCGGCCGCGCCTCGGCTCTCATCGCCGCCCATGGCAGCGAAGCGGGCCACCTGGCCACGGTGGCCCGCGAGTTCGCCATACCCGCCCTGGTCAACCTGCCGGAGGCTCTGACTCTTCTCGAGAATGGTCGCACGATCACCGTCAACGCCGCCGCGCGCGCCATCTACGAGGGCTGCCGCGACGATCTCCTCCGCGACGACACGGTCAAGCGCGACGTCATGGCCGGTAGCCCGGTGCAGCGCATCGTCACCGAAGCCCTGCAGCATATCACTCCGCTCAACCTCAACGATCCGGCCTCGCTGCAGTTCAAGGCCAAGTGGTGCGAGACCCTGCACGACATCACCCGCTTCTGCCACGAGAAGTCGGTGTCGGAGATGTTCAATTTCGGTAAGGAATTCAACTTCCACGAGGGTGCGGCAAAGCGACTGGTCGGCAAGGTGCCGCTGGAGTGGTGGGTCATCGACCTCTCCGACGGCTTCCGCGAAGGCGTCGACAGCAGCCTTCCGACGGTGCGGGTGGAGGACGTGGTGTCGCTGCCGATGATGGCCATCTGGGAGGGCATCTCCGCCTATCCTTGGGAGGGGCCGCCGCGGGTCAGCATGCGCGGTTTCGGCTCGATCATCTTCCAGTCGACGATGCGCCCCGACCTCGACCCGGCGGTGCCGTCAAACCTGACGAGCAGAAACTACTTCCTCATCTCCCGCAATTTCTGTAATCTCAGTGTCCGCCTCGGCTATCATTACGCCATGATCGAGTCCTACCTGAGCGAGTTGCTGACGGAAAACTACGTCACCTTCCGTTTCAAGGGGGGGGCCGCCGACCTGCGGCGCAAGGCGGTGCGCGCCAAGCTCCTCGCCGAGATCCTCCAGGCCTGGGACTTCCGCATCGAACTGCGCTCCGACGCCCTGCTCGCCCGGGTCAAAAAACGGCCGCGGGAATACCTCGAAGACCGCCTGCGCATTCTCGGCTACCTCACTCTCCATGCCCGCCAGCTCGATATGGTCATGGACGATGCCCATATGGTGGAGCATTACAAGAACAAATTCATGGCGGACATCGCCGCAATGCTCGCCGGCGGCGACCGCCGCTCAACAGGGGAGGCTGACAATGGACACGATCAAGATACTGCTGGTCGATGACGAGGCCGATTTCAGGGACATCATGGCGGCGTTTTTCACCCGCCGCAAGATGGCCTGCCACACCGCCTCCTGCTGCCTCGAGGCCCTCGACCTGCTGGGCAGGGAACAATTCGACGCGGTGGTCATGGACGTGGTCATGCCCGGCATGGACGGCCTGGCCTGCATGAAGGAGATGCACGGCGTCATCCCCGAGTTGCCGGTGATCATCCTCACCGGCAACGCCTCGCTCAACACCGGCATCATGAGCATGAAGCAGGGTGCCTTCGATTTCTGCCTGAAACCGGTGGACATGCAGGAACTCTTCGAAAAAGTCCTCCTCGCCGGAGAAAAGCGGAGGGCCGCCTGACGGTTCCTCTCACTGCGACAGCAGGCGGCGAGAAAGTGCCCAGGCGCGCGTTGCTCGGCCGCTACACTGCCGCCAGGGACGCGACCTTTGCCGATATATGGCAGCGAGCCCCGCGTTGACAATCACCTCTTTGCACGCAGTCGCCCCTCGGCAAGGACGCACAACAAGATCGCGCCCTTTACGGACAGCACCATAACGAAGCTTTCTCCAGCTTGCCGATCAGCCTGGCGGTGATCGAGCCGACACCGCTGCCACCCTCTGCCTCCTGACGTTCACCGCGAAAACCGATGGCTACCGCGGCATAGCCCCCCTGG
Source organism: Desulforhopalus sp. (assembly GCA_024710585.1). Lineage (GTDB taxonomy): Bacteria > Desulfobacterota > Desulfobulbia > Desulfobulbales > Desulfocapsaceae > Desulforhopalus_A. Next base: position 6,649 of record JANJUM010000085.1, on the reverse strand, counting down.
TGAAGTTCGCCGAGAAGGGTCGAGACCACCGACAGGCCGCGATCGCTCTTGCGGCGCATGCGTGAGGCGGCGATACCATGACCGGCGAGGATGCCTTCGGCGGCGGTGAAGATCGTTTCGGCCTTGGCCTCGTCGCCATTGGCCTGGAAGAGGGTGACGCCGTGCTGCTCCTGCCCGGAGAGGATGAAGCCGACATGGTCGGCGGCACGCAGGCTGTTCTGCGAGCCGTCGAGGCAGAGGAGGACATCCCCGCCCTGGGGTTCCGGTTCCGGGCAGATCCACAGCGGCGTGGTGCAGCAGCTGTCCTTGATGAGGCTGAGCACGGTTTCGTCGGCAGGGCGCTCGAACAGCCACTGCAGGGAATATGAGGCGCGTCGCCCGAGGATGATGGCATCGTAGAGGCCGCGTGAGCTTTCGGCGAGGATATCCTTGACCTTGCCGAAGCGCTCGGCAAAGGTCTTGGTCTTCATCTGTTCAACGCCCATATGGTGCGCGGCCAGAAGTTCCCTGGCCTTGAAGATGGCCTGACGCGCCGAAACAGTGAGCTGCCCCTCGATACCCTCGTCCGGCCCCTGCCACATCTGCGAGAGGGTTTTGGCCATGGAACTGTCGTCGCTGCGACAGATATGGAGAAGCGTCACCTGATGCTCGCCTATGGAACGGAAAAAGGCGCAGAGGAAACGCACCCCGTAGAGATTGTCGACGTCGTTGCTGATGGTGACCAGAAAATGTTTCTTCATCCTTGCACGTCCCTGGCTGTGCCGGCCGCGGCCGGCTGGTTGCTGCATGACCTTCGCGGCCCCTCTAGTCGAGCTGCAAAGAGTTGAGGTCGATGCTCAGGTCGCAGGTTCCCTCTTCAATATTGAACTTGCTGGAAAAGCCTGCCTTACGCCCGAGGTTGATCATCTGCGTGTTCTCGCGCAGCACCGTGCCCCAGACCCGTTCGACGCCTTGTTTCTTTGCCACGCGCAGCAGGTGGAGGAGCAGCGCCGCACCGACCCCCTGGCCCTGCCAGGGGTCGCCGACCATGATCGAAAACTCGGTATGGCTGAGGTCCGGATCGGCGATGAAGCGAGCCACGCCGAGCATCCGCTCCGGAGAGCTCGTCTCGTCGATGGCCACCAGGGCGAGATGGCGATCGTAATCGACCTGGGTGAGCATCGCCAAAAGCTCGGGGCTGAGGCTGCGCATATGACGGAAAAAGCGGTAGTAGACGCTGGTCGGCGAGAGGGTTTTGAAAAGCTCGATGAAAGGCTCGGCATCCTCCGGCTGGATGGGACGGATGGTCAGCCGCAGCCCGCTCCTGGTGGTGGTGCACAGCTCGTACTGTGCCGGGTAGGGGCTGATCACCAGATGCATGGGCGCCACGGCCGGCGCCGCGGTGAGAAGGATGCGGGCGTCGACCGCCAGCGGCAGGCCGTCCTTGACCAGCACCGGGTTCATGTCGAGCTCGGCGATCTCGGGAATGTCCACCGCCAGCTGCGACAGCTGTAGCAACATGGTCTCGAGTTTTTCCTTGGACAAGGGCGGCCGGTTGCGATAGCCGGCCAGCAGGCGGGCGACGCGCGTCTCCTCGACGGCACGGCGGATCAGCTGGCCGTTGAGCGGCGGCAGCGCCAGGACGCGGTCGGCAATGATCTCGGTATAGATGCCGCCGCTGCCAAAGAGCAGCACAGGCCCAAAGAGGGGATCGGCCTTGATGCCCAGCAGCAGTTCGAAGTCGGCGTCGGCGATATGGGGCTGCACCGCGACCCCTTCGACCCGCGCCTCGGGGCAAAGGCTGGCGGCAGCGGCAACGATGTCGGCATAGGCGCGGCGCACCTCGCCCTCGCTGCGCAGGTCGAGCCGCACCCCGCCGACGTCGCTCTTGTGGGTGATCTGCGGCGACACCACCTTGAGCGCCACCGGCAGCCCCATCTCCACGGCAAGGCTGGCCGCCTCGTCGGCGGAGGCGGCCAGCCTCGTCGGCGTCACCGCCATGCCATAGGCGGACAACAGCTCCTTGCTGGCCACTTCGCCAAGAAAGCGTCCGGGCTCGGCGCTTCTGACGATCGCTCGGGCGCGTTGCGGGTCGAAATCGAGACGGCGTTGCAGTCGTGGCGGAATCTCTTTGAGCAGCTCGAGGTTGCGCCCATGGCGCACCAGGGTGGCAAAAGCGTGCACCGCCCGCTCGGGAGTGGCATAGGTGGCGATACCGTTATCGTTGAGATAGCGGATGGCGGCGGCGACATCCCTGCCCCCCATCCACACGGCAAAGATGGGGAAGGGCTTGCCCTTGAGGTGCTGCACCAGGCTCTGCGCCACCTGCAGGGGATCGGCCAGGGCCTGGGGGAGGAAGATGACCATCAACCCGTCGAGTTCCTTCTCCGCGGCGAGAATCTCCATAACCTTCCCGTAGCGCTCGACATTGCTGTCGCCGAGCATATCGACGGGGTTGCCGCGGTTCCAGTGCCTGGGCAGGATGCCATCCAGGGCGGCGATGGTATCCGGCCCGAGCCGGGCCGGCTCGAGGCCGTGGCGCACCAGGGCGTCGACGGCCATCACCGCCGGCCCGCCGCCATTGGTCATCACCCCGAGGCGCGGCCCCAGCGGCCGCGGTTGCTTGCCCACCAGTTCGGCGGCGTCGAAGAGCTCTTCGATGGTGGCGACGCGAATGACACCGGCGCGGCGGAAAGCGGCGTCGTAGATGGCATCTTCCCCGGCCAGGGCCCCGGTATGGGAGGAGGCGGCCCGCGCCCCGAGCAGGCTGCTGCCCGCCTTGAGGACGATGATCGGCTTGATGCGCGACACCGCCCGGGCGGCGCTCATGAACTTGCGGATATTGGAGAGCTGCTCGACATAGAGAAGGATCGCCTTGGCAGACGGATCGCGACCGAGGTAGTCGATCATGTCGCCAAAGTCGACATCGAGCATCGAGCCGACGGAGACGAAATGGCTGAAGCCGATGCCCTCGACAAACGACATGTCGAGGATGGCGCTGCAGATGCCACCACTCTGCGAGACGAAGGCGAGGTTGCCGCGGTTGGGCATGTCGGCGGCGAAGCCGGCGTTGAGCTTGGCTGCCGGTGCCATCACCCCTAGGCAGTTCGGCCCGATGATGCGCAGACCGCCGTTGCCCGCGGCGGCGAGAATCCGCTCCTCGACCTGCCGTCCCGCCTCGCCGGTCTCCCGCCCGCCTGAGGAGATGACGATGGCCGTCTTGACTTGCCGCCTGCTGCATTGTCCGATGACTGCTTCGACATCGGCGATGGGCACGGCGATCACCGCCAGATCGATGGCCTTGTCGACGTCTTCTATCGACGCCACCGCCGGCAACCCCATGATTCGGCGGTAGCGCGGATTCACCGGAATGATGGGACCGGAGTAGCCACCCCCGACGAGGTTGTGCATCAAGGCGGTGCCGATACGACCAGGTTTTTCGCTGGCGCCGATTACCGCTACCGCCTGCGGATGAAAGAATGCCTCGAGATTGTGGATGCCCATGCTTCCCCCTGCAGGAATTGCCTCCGGCCGCGTCGCTCATCTCTACGGTTCTTCTCATTCTTTACCTTTTGGTGAAGAATTTCAACAGAGGAATGGTCGCATCGACAGGGAAGCCTCGACGGAGACAGGAGCGGAGTAAAACGAAAAGTCCCTGTCGTAAAAGCGTTCCGCAGAGCGGTAGACCTGGGGGCCGCCAGCCCTGCGGGGGCGTGTCGCGACCCCTTGCTTGCCATGACCCTGGTATTGTCGATGGGGCGAGGGGCGAGGCCCCCACCCGACCTACCAGGTGGGGTCTCGGGCGGGCAGGGCAGCCGCGGGCACGGGGTGAGGGGGCCGATCTACCTCAGGAGCGATAATCGGCGTTTATTTTGACGTAGTCGAGGGAAAAGTCGCAGGTCAGCACCTCGGCGCAGGCTTTACCGTCGAAGAGGTCGATGGTGAGGAGGATCTCCTTTTCCTTGAGCACTCTGGTGGCTTCGGCCTCGACATCCTTGCCAAGCGACATGCCGTGCTTGACGAGCAGCACCGGGCCGAAGGAGAGCTCGACCTTGTCGGGCGAAAACTTGACACCGGAGCGGCCCATGGCGGCAAGGATACGCCCCCAGTTGGCGTCTTCGCCAAAGAAGGCGGTTTTCACCAGGCTGGAGTTGGCGACGGTGCGCGCCAGCCGCTCGGCCTCGTGCTCCTCCCGGGCACCCTGCACGCGGACGGTGATGGTCTTGGTGGCCCCCTCGCCATCACGGACGATCTGCAGGGCGAGGTCCTTGAGCACCAGCTCGAGGCCACTCTGGAAGGCCTTGCCGTCGGCCTCGCAGTCGCCGTCGATCCACGGGTTGCCGGCACTGCCGTTGGCCATCACCAGCACCATGTCGTTGGTGCTGGTATCGCCGTCGATGGTGATGCGGTTGAAGCTGCGCTCCACCCCGGCGGCCAGGCATCTGTGCAGTTCCGGGAAGTTGATGCGGGCATCGGTGAGCACGAAGGCGAGCATGGTCGCCATGTTGGGCATGATCATCCCCGCCCCCTTGGCCATGCCGATGATGCGTACCTCCCGCGAGCCGACGAGGACGGTGGCTTCCGCCACCTTGGGCACGGTGTCGGTGGTCATGATCGCCCGGGCGACCAGCGCGAAGTTGTCGGCGTCGAGCTTCTCCACCAGGGCGGGGATACCGCGCTCGAAGGCGGCGAGGTTGAGCTGCTCGCCGATGACCCCGGTGGAGGCGAGCTGCACCAGGCCTTCGGCAATGCCGAGTCTTTCCGCCAGCAGGAGGCTGCTGCGACGCGCCGCCTCCATGCCCTGTTCGCCGGTGCAGGCGTTGGCGCAGCCGCTGTTGACCAGAATCGCCTGGGCCTGGCCGCCCTTGAGGCGTTCGCGGTCAATCAGCACCGGAGCCGCCTTGACCTGATTGGTGGTAAACATCCCGGCGGTGACGCAAGGAACGTCGCTGACGATAAGGCCAAGATCGAGACGGTTGGCGTAGCGCACCCCGGCCTCGACCGCGGCGAAAGAAAAACCTTTGATCTTCATAGAGTACAACCTTGTGGAGAGTGAAAAACCACCGCCATGGCAGACGACCGCCACCACCGCGGCAGCGGCCCGGCGGCGCGCTGGCTGCAGGCCGCAGAGAAAATATATCTACCATTTATCCGGCAGTTTATGCTACCGTAAAAAAAAATCCTTGGCAAATCACCCTTTCCACCTCCTCGAAAAGGCTTCTATTTGGATCTGCCGCTCTTTTCCACCCTGCTCCTCCTCGCCGACCTGGTCATCCGCATCGGCCTGTCGATCAGGGTGATCATGCGCAAACGACCCTATGGCGTCTCCCTGGCATGGCTGGTGGTCATCCTCCTCGTCCCCTTCTTCGGAGGGGGCTGTTACCTGCTCTTCGGTGAAAACCGTATCCCCGAGCGACGCATCGAGCGCGCCCGCACCTCCTACAGGTATTACCAGCACTGGCTGACCACCCTGCGCCAGCGTGCTCCGGTGATGTGGAGCGCCGAGGCCAGGGAGTGCACCCCCCTGCACCGCCAGGCGGAAACCCTCGTCGGCCTGCCGGCCATGTCAGGCAACCGCCTGACGCTGCTCACCACCCCGGACGAGATCATCAGCGCCATTCTCGACGAAATCGAGCGGGCGGTTTCCACCTGCCACCTGCAGTTCTACATCTGGGAGCACGGCGGGCGCATCGAGCGGGTCGTCGAGGCCCTGATCAACGCCGCCGCCCGTGGCGTCACCTGCCGCATCCTCCTCGACTCCATCGGCAGTCGCGATTTTCTCGGCAGCGCCACCGCGCGGAGAATGCGCCAGTCTGGCATCAAGATCCGCGAATCCCTGCCGGCCGGCCTGGTCAAGGCATTATTCTCGCGCATCGATATCCGTAACCATCGCAAGATCGTTGTCGTCGACGGCAGTGTCGCCTTCACCGGCAGCATGAACATGGTCGACCCCGACGTCTTCAAAGCCGAAGCGGGGGTCGGCAACTGGATCGACGTCATGGTCAAGGTCGAGGGGCCGGTGGTCGAGACACTCGCCGGAACCTTCATCAGCGACTGGTATCTCGACGACGAGGAAGAAGACGAGTTCGAGCACGAGTCGCTGCAGAAAGACATCGACAAAGTGCGCCAGAAAGGGGATATCCATCCTCTGCCGCCGGCGGGGGCCTGCCCGGTGCAACTGGTGCCTTCAGGCCCCGGCTTCGTCCCCGAGACCATCCACAGCCTCCTGCTCACCACCATCTATGCCGCCCGCGAGGAGCTCATCCTCACCAGCCCCTATTTCATCCCCGACGAACCGCTGCTCATCGCCCTCAAGGCGGCGGCGCAGCGCGGGGTGGCGGTCACTCTGGTGGTCCCGGAGAAAAACGACTCGGTGCTTGTCCATTATGCCAGCCGGGCGCGTTTCGAGGAACTCGCCGACTCGGGCGTCAGGGTGATGCTCTTTCGCGGCGGCCTGCTCCATGCCAAGACCATCACCGTCGACGGCACCTTCTCGCTCTTTGGCAGCGTCAATCTCGACATGCGCAGCTTCTGGCTCAACTTCGAGGCTACCCTGTTCATTTACTGCAGCGAGTTCACCGAACGTCTGCTGCGCGTGCAGCAGAGCTATCTCAGCCAGTCCATCGCCCTCGACCGGCCGCTCTTCGCCCAAAGGGGCAGACTGGAAAAA
>JANJUM010000065.1 GCA_024710585.1 Desulforhopalus sp. | reverse complement strand
CTTGATGATGGCGATGATTACTTCTCTGATGTCTTCACTGGTCATATATGTCTCCGGTAATGTGCTGGTGAGGGCGGCGGGACGGCGAAACGCCACCGTACCGCCCGTGCAAGGCGAGTTGGGCTCGGGTTTTGCGGAATCCCATCCTATACCATACCCGGGCCTTCTTGTTGACAATTTTTTGTGATTTTTCGCCACGCGCTGGCGCACCTCGCACAGCTGGTCGCCTCGTGGCTTTTCTGCCGCGAGCCAACCGCCGCCGCCCGGATGCCTTGCTGCGGCCCTTTCAGCCGTTGAACTTTTTGATGATGACGGTTGAGTTGATGCCCACCATGCCGAATGAATTGTTGAGCAGCACTTCGAGCCCTCCGGGGCGCACCGCCGTATTGACGACGAGGTTGGCGAGGGCGCACTCCTCATCGAGGTTGTCGACATTGATGGTCGGGTGGACGACGCCGTCATCGAAAGAGGGCAGGTTGCCGGCCAGTTCGAGCACTCCGGCGGCGCCCATGGCATGGCCGATGATGCTCTTGGTGTTATTGACATAAGTGGAGGGGCAGTTGGCGAAGACCTCGGCGATGGCGCGGCATTCTTCGACATCGCCCTGCCTGGTGCCGGTGGCGTGGGTGTTGACGAGGTCGACCTGGTCGGCTCTCAGGCCGGCGCGCTGCAGGGCGAGACGCATGCATTCCGCCTGGCGCTTGCCGTAGGGGAGAACGAAGTCCCGTGCATCGGAATTCATGGCATAACCGACCAGTTCCCCGTAAATGGGGGCGTTGCGCGACAAGGCGCGCTCGAGGCGCTCCATGACGAAGACGCAGCCGCCTTCGGAGATGACGATGCCGTTGCGGTCGCGGTCGAAGGGCCGCGAGGCCTGCCGCGGGTCTTCCGCCTCGGCGAGGGCGCCCTGGGCCTTGAAGCTGGCAAAAATGCCGAAGGAACCAACCGACTCGGAGATCCCCCCGGCCAGGGCGATATCGACCTCTCCCAGAGTGAGCATCTGGCTGGCCTGGATGAGGGCGGCGTTGCCGGCGGCACAGGCGGCGCCGATGGCATAGTGGGGCCCGGTGATGCCTAGGTTCATGGAAATTTCGCCGGGGGGGTTGTTGAGCACGGTGCGCGGGTTGTGGTGATGCGTCCAATAGTTGACGTCGTACTGGTACTGGCTGATGTTATAGACCTCGTTCTCGGTCTCCACCGTGCCATGCTCGGTGAGGCCGATATAGATGCCGATGCGCGCCGGATCGCAGGTGGAGAGGTCGAGCCCGCCATCGGCTATGGCCTCGTTGGCGCAGTAGACGCCGATGCAGCCGGCGCGGGTGCCTTTCTTGTTCTCTTTCTTCTTGCGGTAAAGGGTCTCCGGGAAGGTGCAGATTCCGGCGGGAGCCTTGCCGAAATACCTCAGGTCGATCTCGGTGATCTCGCTTTTCCCGGCGATGAGTTTTTCGCGGAACTCATGGCGATTGGCTGCGTTGGGCGCGGCGAGGCCAATGCCGGTGATAACTATTCTGCTTGTCTTCATGATCGTCTCAGCGTTTTCGAAAGAGGTGCCGCACGGTGCCGGCGTTGATCGTTCCTGTTTCCCGGACTTTGTCGCGACCGCCTCTGCGGTAACGCGACGCGGAGGGCATGGGCACAGGGCAGGAACATGGGGGTGGGCATGGAATCTCTTCTTCGTTCCGAGCCACGGCGTCGGCCGGAGCTCGGTCAGGAAGGCAGCCTGGTTCAGTATATGAGTTTGTTTTTCTTACGATTGCCGGTGCGCCCTGCCAGCAGTCCGACGAGGAAGACCAGGGCGCCGGCGGCGAACCACAGGAAGCGCGTGCGGTCTTCCTTCTTGGCCAGGTTCTTTTGCAGCTCCTCGAGCTGCTCGCCGCGCTTTTCGTATTCCTCGGCAAGCCAGGCCTGGTGTTCCTCGGAGGTCGTTCCCGGGTCCAGCGTGGCGGTCACGGCCCTGGCGCTGGCGGTCTGAGCCTCGCTGAGCTGCTGCTGCAGGCTGGCGATGATTTTCTCGGCGTTGGCCAATTTTTCCACGAGTTCTTTGCCCGCCGTATTCTCTCCCCCCTTGGCGCCGGGGTTGGCGAGAAGGGCCTGCAACTGTTCCTTGAGCTCGGCGTTTTCCTGACGGAGCTGTTTGATGATCGTCGCTTTCGGCGGCTCGTTCTTGAGATAGTGCTTGGCGATCCATCCCTCCTTGCCGTCCGGAGTGGCTATTTTCCAATAGTTTTCACTTTCCTCAAGCAGTTGCACGGCGTCATCGGTCTGTACGGTGGCCACCACCTCGTACGGCTTTTCAAGTCGATTCTTGAGATTGATCTTGAGGTAGTCGGAGACATAACGGGTTTTCGACTGCTCCTGCTCCGCCGTCACCTCGGGGGGGCTTCCCGGAAGGAGGGCACAGAAGAGGACGCACAGCAAGGTAAGGCGCATGGGTCGCATGGACTTTCTCCATTCGACAGGCCGCAAGGCTGTAAAAGCGCCAGTCATCGCCCAAAGGAGGGGGCGATGGCAGTTCGGCCTGTTGCAGTGTTTTGGCTTTTCTATACATGGTTCGCCGTGCCGTGTCAAATGGCAGAGGTCGTTGGAGGCCGTTGTTTCTCCCTTTTCATGGCTGAACCATGCTAAATCTTTTATGGCTGGCGTGGATAGTTTTTGGAAGAATCGCCGTTTCACTTTATAGTTGTCGCGTATCGTGCAGCCGTGACGCAGTGTTTGTTCTTTCGCCCCAGTCCTTCCGAGGATGGTCAATGGAACACAGCAAGGACCCCCGCAACGAATCCCTCCACTCGCTGCGTACGACAATCAGCCAGGCCGAGGAGCGGAGAAGGATGCAGAGGCTCGAATTCAATTTTCAGCAGCTGCTTGCCAACCGTGCGCAGATACTTGAGAACGACGAGTGTATTGCCCACCTCGTCGAATACCTGCTCTATCGAAGCGAAGTCGACCGGGAGCTGTTGCGCCGACTGCTCATCGCACTTGGCGAGGCTGCGCAGAGCGAAGAACTGCGCCTTCGCGAGAGAGCGCTGATGGTACTCTCCCAGGCGGGTGAGCATTATTATGTGCGTGATGACAGCAGCGCCATCTTTCTCGTGCTGCACAGCCTCACCGGCTGGCTGCAGGCGGAACGGGAGGTGCCTGCCGGCTCGGTAGTGGTGTTGAAGCGCATTGAGGAGCTTTCCGGGTGGCTGCTCGAAAAAGAGCTGTGGCAGGAGGCGGAGAAGGTCATCGACCTGCTTCACGCCATCCGCCTCGGCCAGCTGGAAAAGAGCCCGGCCTTGCGAAGCCTCGCCGGACAGGCTCTGACTCGTCTCGCCGACCATGGCGTCATGCTGCGCCTCGCCGATGGCTATCTCGCCGCCGACGATCGCCAGCCCCTGTTCAGAAAAATCCTCCTCATGTTTGGCCAGCGCGCCTGCGATCTCGTCTTGCATCGCCTGCTGGCCAGCGCCAGCCGCAGGGAGCGCTTCGCGCTTTTGCAGCTTCTCCCCGCCTATGGCAAGACGCTGCTTCCGACAGTGGAGGAATTCCTCCTCACCGAGCGACCGTGGACGATGCTGCGCAATATCCTCCTCGTGCTCGGCGAGGCGGCCGACGATCAGGGCTACGAGCTGATTGCCCGACACCTTCGCCACGAAGACCTTCGCGTGCAGCACGAGGCGGTGAGCAGTATCGTCAAGCTCTCCGGCAAGCAGCTCGGTGAGCGCCTGCTGCACGCGCTGGAGTGCGTCGCCGACGAGCTCAAGCCCCAGGTGCTGCAGCTGCTGTGCGAGAACGGTCTCGACCAGCGCACCGTCGTCACTGCCACCTTGCAGCTGCTTGGCAGGCGTCAGGGGTTCGGCCCCGGCAACCGCGAGCGCATCATTGGCGGCGGCATCGCCGTCCTCAAGGCCTTTCCCAGTATCGCCGGGGTGGAGATGCTGCGCGAACTGGATTATGAATATCGCCGCAGCAGCGGGGAATTGACCCTGCAGGTCGAAGAGGCTCTGCGCTACGTGCAGCCGCAGCTGCGTCACCGGCGCCAGCGCGGAGTGAGGCGACCCGACCAGGTGGTTTTCGAGGAGGACCCGCAGAGCCGGCAGAACGCCATGGTCGCCTTGCATGGTGTCGAGGAAGAGGTGCGCCGGCTGTTGCAGAAGGGCGACATCGACAAGGCGACCAGCCATCTCCTCGAACAAGCCCAGACGGCAGTCCAGGCGCGCAATTTTCCCTTGGCGGAGAGGCTGCGCGATCGGCTGCTGCAGATCAACCCCATGGCCCTCGATCAGGCGGTGGATCTCGGCGAACAGATCGAGCGGGAGAAACACGGCGGTCACGGGGAAACCACCCTCGACCCCTGGCCCGAACTGCAGGCGGCGCTGACCGTCGCCGAGCGGAAAGCGCTGGTTGCCATCCTCCACCCGGAAGAGGTGCCCCGCGGAGAGCTGGTGGTCGGCGCCGGGGAGAATGACCATGTCCTCTATTTCCTCGAGAACGGAACCATCAACCTCCATTGCCGTTCCTGCGGAAATGACAACTTCCTCAAGCGCGTCGGGCCGGGGGCGGTGCTTGGCGCGGACCAGTTTTTTTCCCCATCGGTGTGGACCGTGACCCTGGTCGCCGGGACTGATGTCCGCCTGCTGGTTCTTGACGGCAGCGAGTTTTTCGCTCTTGCCGAAAGCCACCTCCTCCTTGAGGACAAGTTGCAGCTCTTTTGCGAAAGTTTTGCCAACATTCCCGAGTTGCTGAAGATGTCCGGGGAGGAGCGTCGCGAATACCCGCGATTTCCGGCGCCACTCTTTACCCGCAACACCCTCATCGATCCCTGGGGCAATCGCGGGCGACGCTGCTTCCGCGGCGAGCTGCTCGATATCTCGCGCAGCGGTCTCTCCTTCGTCATCAGACTTTCCAGCCGCAGCAACGGCAAGCTCCTCCTTGGCCGGCGCATTCAGTGCGAGGTCGAAGAGAACGAAAACACGGCGATGATCACCTGCAGCGGGGTCATCGTCGGCGTGCGCCATCGCGATCCCGCTGCCCAGGATGCAACCATCCACGTCAAGCTTGCCGAAACCATCGATCGCGATTGCTTCGAGCGCATCCTCGCCTGCCGCGGCAAGCGGCAGTTTTCGCGGGAGGATCTCCAGAGCGGCGGCCGAGGCGATGTGGCGTAAGACCGTACATGTGGCCGGTCTTGCCCTGTCGCCACCGGTGGCGCTGGCGCCGATGGTAGGACTGTCCCACTCGGCCCTGCGCAGTCTGCTGCTGCAGCGGGGTGGGATCGGCCTCTTCTTCACCGAGATGCTGGCGGCGCGGCGGCTGCCCCATGACAACGCCCGGATCTCTCCGCTGCTGAGAACGAGCGATGGCGAGCGCCCGCTCTTCTACCAGCTCCTCGTCGCCTCCGTGGCGGAAGTGGGGCCGGCGGTGGACAAGGTGCACCGCCTGGGGGGTGACGGCATCGACCTCAACCTCGGTTGTCCGGCGCCGCTGGTGCGACGGCAGGGCGCCGGGTCGGCACTGGTCGAGGATGAGGCGCGGCTGCGGACGATCCTCGCCTCTCTGCGCAAGCAGACGAAGCTGCCGTTGAGCGTCAAGATCCGTCTCGGGCCGCACGGCGATGTCCCTGCTCTGCGCGGGCGCTGTCGCTTCCTTGTCGACGAGGGGGTCGACCTGATCACCATCCACGCGCGCCTCGATGGCGAAAAGTTTTGCCGCAGGCCACGCTGGGAAGTGGTGGGAGAGGTCGCTCCGGATCTCCCCGTACCCGTATTCGTCAACGGTGGCATCTTCTCCGTCGACGAGGCGCGACACAGCCTGGAGCTCTCCGGTGCGGCGGGTCTGATGATCGGCCGCGGCGCCGTATCGCGGCCGGGGCTCTGCGCCGCCATTGCCGCAGAACTCTACGGGGTGCGCTCGCAGGTGGAGCCATGCGGCCCCGAGGAAACGTATTTCAGTTTCTTTGGCCTGCTCGAAGAGCGCTTCGCCCCGGAACGCCGTCTCGGCAGACTGAAGCAGTTCACTACCTATTTTGCAGCGCCTCTTGCCTTTGGCCACGGCCTGGCCAGCTCCGTGCAGGCCAGCGGGAGCATGGCCGAGGCCAGGGACAGGGCGCGGAACTTTTTTCAGATTTCAACCAGCAACGCCAGTCACAGGGAGGATTGACAATGATTGAGCTGATCAAGAAAGCGGTACTGACGGGAATGGGGGCGGCCTCGCTCACCAAGGAGAAAATCGACGAGTTTTCCCGCGAGTTGATCAATGCCGGCAAGCTGTCCGAGCAGGAAGGGGAGAAGCTCGTCCAGGAGATGCGCCGCCGGGCCGACGAGTCCAAGGAATCGCTCAAGCAGCAGATCGATCGGGTGGTCGCGGTGACCCTGCAGGGCATGCAGATTGCCAAGAAAGAGGATATCGACATGCTGCAGGCGGAAATCGCCGCATTGCGCCAGGAAGTTGCCGAGCTGCGCGCTGCCAAGGAAGTTCCCCCTAGCCCCGCCTCCTGAAACGCGCGGCGAGCTTTTCGACGAAGACGTTCAATTCGCTCAGACCGAGCAGGGAGAGAAGGGTGGTGTAGGAGAGCGTCGCCACGGCGATGGAGGCGCCCAGCACCGCCCCCTGCCGGAGAATGTCGCCGGCCCACCATGTGGCGAAGGCTCCCTTGGAGAGGAAAAGCACCAGAGACAGCGCCGCCGTGGCGAGGGCAACCTTGCCCGCACCCAGGAGCAGCCGCCGCAGCGGGTAGCCGTCCAGGGAAAAATACAGCACCGTCATCAGGAAGAGAAAGTTGAGGAGCATGGTGCCGGAGGTGGCCAGGGCGATGGCGCGGTGCTGCAGGCTGTCGATGGTGAGGAGGACGATGCCGACATTGACGGCGATGGCGAGGAAACTGGCGATCACTGGAATCCTCGTCTTGTCGAGGGCATAGAAGGCCGGCACCAGCACCTTATTGGCGGAATAGGCGAGCAGACCGAGGGCGTAGCAGGCGAGCGTCTCGGCGGTGGCCAGGGTGTCGGCGGCGGTAAAGGCGCCGCGCTCGTAGATGATGCGGATGATCGGCTCGGCGAGGATCACCAGACCAGCGGTGGCGGGTATGGTGAGGGCGAAGACCATGGTCAGCGAGGAGACCATGGTCTCCTTCATCGCCGCCACGTCGCGATCGGCCGCCTGCCGCGAGAGCACCGGCAGCATGGCGATGGACAGCGCCACCCCGAAAAGTCCGATGGGCAACTGCACCAGACGAAAGGCGTAATAGAGCCAGGACACGGCGCCTTCGCCGCACGAGGCGGCGAAGTTGGTGTTGATGAACAGGGTGATCTGCGTCGCCGACATGCCGATTATGGCGGGAATCATCAAGACGAGAACCCGGCGCAGGCCAGGGTCGCCAAGGTCGAGCACCAGACGGTAGGCGAAGCCGGTCCGCCACAGGGCTGGCAGTTGCATGCCCAGCTGCAGCATGCCGCCGAGGAGAGTGCCGATGGCCATGCCGAGTATGGCCGGCTGGCCGAAACGGGGCAGGATCAGGGCCAGGGCGGTGCCGCCTGCTATGGAGCCGAGGTTGAAGAAACTCGACGCCATGGCCGGGACGAAGAAACGCCCCTTGGTGTTGAGGATGCCCATGACCACCGCCGCCAGGGAAATGCAGATGAGAAAAGGCGACATGACCCTGGTGAGGAGGACGGTGAGTTCCGCTTTGCCGGCGGTGGCGGAGAAATCAGGTGCGAGGAGGGCGACGATCTCGCCGGCGAAAACGATGGTCAGCAGGGTGATGAGGCTGAGCAGCACCAGGAAGAAATTGAGCACGTTGCTGGCCAGTCGCCAGGTTTCCGCGGCGCTGCGCTGCTTGTCGGAGGCGGAAAAGACGGTGACGAAGGCGGCGGACAGCGCCCCCTCGGCGAAGAGATCGCGCAGAAGGTTAGGGATGCGGAAAGCGACGACGAAGGCGTCGTAGACCATGCCGGCACCGAAGAGGCCGGCGAAGACCTGCTCGCGGATCAGGCCGAGCACCCGACTGCACATCACCGCCACGCCAACGGAAGCGGCCGATCTGGCAATTGTTTTCTGATTTTCTTGTGAAGTGTTCACGCGCGTCGATCGGTTGAGGGGGATTGCCCGCGGGCGCCCGGCAGCATACCGCAATTGACCCGGGAATGCCACTGTAGATACCCAGTCTGCTGATCATTTCACTCACCCAAGTATTTTCGGCTCCCCACGCTTTGCGGCTGATCGTGCTTGACTTTGTAAATTGAAATTGAATATATGAGTGTGTCGTTCGGCAGGGCGCCTGGGAACGGCAGTCGGAACCAGTGGGTATTTGCATTAAGCATTGAAAAATCGTCGTTTTTGAGGAGATACGAATGCAGGATACAAATATGGTGAGAAATATTGCCCTCCTTGGTCACGGAAATAGCGGCAAGACCTCCCTGGCCGAGGCAA
The DNA here is from genome assembly GCA_024710585.1 of Desulforhopalus sp. Taxonomy (GTDB): domain Bacteria; phylum Desulfobacterota; class Desulfobulbia; order Desulfobulbales; family Desulfocapsaceae; genus Desulforhopalus_A. Next base: position 17,115 of record JANJUM010000065.1, on the reverse strand, counting down.
TGCTCTTCAGCGCCGGCAAAATCGGCCGCATGGGCAGGGTTGACGACGGTACGGCGGCCATGGACTACGAGGACGAGGAAACCAGCCGCAAGATCTCCATCAGCGCCAGCTTCCACAACTACCAGTGGAAAAAGCATGACGTCTTCCTCATCGACACTCCCGGCGACGACAATTTCCTCAATGAGACAATCTTTGCCGCCCATGTCTGCGACAGCGCCATCTTTACCATGGACGCGGTCATCGGGGTCAAGGGCCAGACCATCAAATTCGCCAAGATCCTCAAGAAACGCAATACCCCGACGATCATAGCCGTCAGCAAGATGGATCGCGAACGCGCCAACTTCCAACTCTGCGTCGACCAGATTCGCGAATCGATGCCCTTCAAGCCGGTCATCCTCCACCTGCCCATCGGGGCGGAAGACAACTTCCAGGGGTACGTCGACCTGGTCACCGGCAAAGCCTTTCTTTTCGATGGCGACAAAGGCAACCTCAAGCCCGCCGACGTGCCCAGCGACATGCAGGCGGAGGTCGCCTCCCTGCAGGAGGCCCTGATGGAATCGGTGGCCGAGACCGACGACGAGCTCATCGAGAAGTTCCTCGAAGAAGGTGTTCTCAGTACCGAGGAGTTGGTCGGTGGATTGCGCCGCGGCCTTGCCAGGGCGGCCATTTCTCCGGTGTGCGTCTGCTCCGCCACCCTCAACAAGGGGGTCACGGCGATCATGGAGGTCATCAACAGCTATATGCCATCCCCCAGGGACTGCGCGCCGATGACCGCCACCAGGGACAACGGCGAGACGGTTACCATTCAGCCAGATGAAAACGGCCCCTTCACCGCCCTGGTCTTCAAAACCATGGCCGATCCCTATGCCGGGCGTCTGACCATCTTCCGCGTCTTCAGCGGGACCGCCAAGGGCGACACCTTCTATAACGCCAACAAGAAGACCGCCGAGCGCTTCGGACAGCTCTACGTTCTCGAGGGCAAGGAGCAGAAGCCCACCGACTACGTCGGGCCGGGCATGATCATCGCCGTCCCCAAGCTCAAGGAGACGGTGACCGGTGACACCCTCTGCGACAGCGCCAACCCGGTGATCCTGCCGTCGCCGGAGCCTCTCAAGCCGGTCATCTCTTATGCGGTCAGCGCCAAGAAGGGTGACGAGGAGAAGGTCTTTTCCTCCATCACCAAGCTCCTCGACGAAGACCTTACCCTGCAGATCACCCGTCAGCCGGAAACCAAACAGGTACTGCTGTCTGGCGTCGGCCGTGTCCATCTCGACGTCGTCGGGGCGCGCATCAAACGGAAATTCGGGGTGGAGATGGAACTCAGCGTGCCGAAAATCCCCTATCGTGAAACCATCCGCTCCAGCGCCAGGGTCCAGGGGCGTCATAAGAAGCAGAGCGGCGGCCGCGGCCAGTTCGGCGACTGCTGGATCGAGATCTCGCCGCTGCCGGGCGGCCACTATGAGTTCGTCGACCAGATCGTTGGCGGCGTCATTCCCCAGCAGTATCGCCCTGCCGTGGACAAGGGCATCCAGGAGGCCATGGAGCGTGGCGTTCTCGCCGGCTATCCGGTTATCGATATCAAAGTGGCTCTGGTGGACGGCTCCTACCATACCGTCGATTCCTCGGAGATGGCCTTCAAGATCGCCGGTTCGCTGGCGTTCAAAAAGGGCGCCCAGGAGGCGGGGCTGGTGCTGCTCGAGCCCTATGTCAATATGGAGATCAGGGTCGGCAAGGAGCATGTCGGCGATGTCATGGGCGACCTCAATTCGCGCCGCGGCAAGGTCATGGGCATGGACTCCGCCGATGGCATGGAGATCATCAACGCCCAGGTGCCCCAGGCCGAGGTCCAGGCTTACGCCACTGACCTCACCTCGATGACCGGCGGCCTTGGCAGCTTTACGGTGACACCCTCGCATTACGAGGAGGTGCCGGCCCATATCGCCGACAAGATCATCGCCGAGTCCAACGTGCAGAATGGTTGATCAGGACGGCAGGCCATGAGCACAGCCACCGCAGGCTATACCTTCGCCGTGCTCACCATGAGCGACAAGGGTTCGCGCGGCGAACGGGTGGACGAGAGCGGCGCCTATCTGCAGGGACGCCTGGCTGAGGAAGGCTACCAGCAACGCGCCTACGCCATGGTTCCCGACCGCATTGCCGACATCGTCCAGCAGCTGCGGCATTTCGCCGACGATCTCAAGGTGTCGCTGGTGGTAACCACCGGCGGCACCGGCCTCTCCCCCAGTGATGTCACCCCCGAGGCGATGAACGAGGTGCTGGAGCGCGAGATCCCCGGCATGGCCGAGGCGATGCGCGCCGCCAGCATGGCCAAGACCTCCCGCGCCATGCTCTCCCGCGGACGCGCCGGCACCCGCGGGACGACGCTCATCGTCAATCTGCCCGGCAGCCTCAGGGCGGTGCAAGAGAACCTCGAGGTGATCCTTCCGGTGCTGCCCCACGCTTTGGAAAAAATTGCGGGCGGCACCGCCGATTGCGGAGCCGCCCACGATTGACCCTTTCCGGGGTCGTCGCTGCCAGAACCACCCGAAAAGGGGTTGCACCAATCATCAGGCCGGGGGTCTGATGAGCACACGGTCGCCGTTGCCCTCCTCCATGGCGACGATCTCGCCGATGACAAAGACTTCCTCGCCCAGGGCGGTGAAGTGATGGGCGATATCATTGGCCAATTCTTCATTGACCACTACCAGCAGGCCGATACCCATATTGAAAGTGCGGAACATTTCCTCGTCGGAGACCTCCCCCAGTCGCTGCAAGAGGGGGAAAATCGGCGGGATGCGCCAGGTGCCGCGCTCGATCACCGCCTGACAGCCGCGTGGCAGAACTCGCGGGATATTGTCGATGAAGCCGCCACCGGTATTGTGCACCATGCCGTTGATGCGATAGTTCTTGAGCACGTTCTGCACTGACTGCACATAGATGCGTGTCGGCTTGAGCAACTCTTCACCAAGGGTGCAGCCAAGCTCCTCCATGTAGTGGTTGACGGTGAGCCGGTGGTCGGTGAAGCAGATCTTGCGCACCAGGGAAAAGCCGTTGGAATGCAGACCGCTGGAGGCGAGACCGAGGATCTTGTCGCCGGCGCGGATGTCCGAGCCATCGATGATGGCGTCACGGTCGACGATACCGGTGACGAAGCCGGCCAGATCGTAATCTTTTTCCTGATAAAGGCCGGGCATCTCGGCGGTTTCCCCGCCCACCAGGGAGCAGTTGGCCTGGCGGCAGCCCTCGGCAATGCCGCTGATAATCGCCTTGGCGACCTCGAGGTCGAGGCTGCCTACGGCGAAATAGTCGAGGAAGCAGAGTGGCGTGGCCCCGCCGACGATGAGGTCGTTGACGCACATCGCTACCAGGTCGATGCCGATGGTGTCATGGCGGTCGCACATCTGGGCGATGCGCAGCTTGGTGCCAACCCCGTCGGTGGAGTTGACGATCACCGGCTTCTTGTACTTGTTGGTGTCGATGGCAATGTGCGAGGAGAAACCGCCGATACCGCCGAGAACGCCGCGTTGATGGGTGGCGGCGACCATGTCCTTGATAGCCTCGACAAAGGCGTTGCCCTTGTCGATATCCACGCCGGCTTCTTTATATTTACTCGTTTTTTCGTTATTCATTGCTGGGCCGAGAGAGGTGGTAGCCGCGGTTCGCCGAAGCGCTGCAGGAAAAAAGAACCGAGCCGTTTTCGGGCAATAATATTAGTGCGACGGAGAAAAAGCAATGCAATTGCGCGGGAGGACTACGAAGGCCATCCACCGTGGCGGCATCGATCACGAGGCGGTTGAAAAAGCGATCCTCTTCTGGTAGAAAGAGCGCCAATGAAACTCCTTGTCCTCCTCCTGGGTATGGTGCTGATCGTCGAGGGGCTGCCCTATGTGGCCGCTCCGGAGGTCATGCAGAACTGGCTGAAGAAGCTTGTCGAGCTTCCTCCCGCCCAGCTGCGCCTCATGGGACTGGTGGCCATGGGCATTGGCCTTGCGATCTGTTATATCGTGCAGAAAACCGAGCTGTTGACATAAGTTTCCGGGGGCGCGGCCAGTGTGCCGCAAGTCTCTCGCCGCCGTCGAACGGCTGATTCCGGTAATGGTGTGGTGCGGCGACGCTGTACCATGCATCTTTTGCTGGAGGTCAGTTAACGCGAAGATAACCAGGGTGGCCGAGGTCACCATGCACATCCCCTTGCAACTGGGGGATGAATGAAGGGAGACAGCTATGGTGAACTACTTTGTCCTCGACAACAATGTCGTCCGGCTGGAGAGCGGTGTGCGCCACGCCGACATCGACAAGATTATCTGGGTCGACCTGATCAATCCCAGCGGCGACGAAAAGCAACTGGTCGAAAAGGAATTCGGCATCGAGCTGTTCACCAAGCAGGAGCGGGAGGAGATCGAGAGCAGTTCCAAGTACGTCGAGACCGCCGAGGAAATTGGCATCAACCTCAATTTTCTCATCCAGGACGGCGACAACTTCACCAACGAGCCGGTATCCTTCATCATCCGCAACAAAAAACTCATTACCCAGCGCTACCACGAGTACCGCTCCTTCGCGGAGACCTACCGCAAGCTGACGGTCATCAAGCCTATCGACGGCGACGACGTCTTCCTCACCATTCTCGAGACGCGCATCGATTTCGACGCCGACCTCATCGAGACGATCACCGACCGTATTTCCGCCATCAGCAAGGAGATGTCCGCTGACCAGGACCCCGATCGCGAGTTGCTGCTCAAGATCACCGCCTTGCAGGAATCGACCATCGCCATTCGCGAGAACATCATCGAGAAGCAGCGCATCCTCTCTTCGATGCTGAAGAGCAAGATGTTCCCCAAGGAAGACTACGAGAATATGCGGATAATGATCAAGGACGTCGGCTCCCTCCTCGACCACTCCTCGTTCAATTTCGAGCGCCTCGAATTTTTACAGAACACCTTCCTCGGCCTTGTCGACATCGAGCAGAACCGGGTCATCAAGATCTTCACCGTGGTCACCGTCATCTTCATGCCGCCGACGGTGATCGCCAGCGCCTATGGCATGAACTTCACCTACATGCCTGAGCTGAACAAGGTGTGGGGGTACCCCTTCGCCATCTTTTTGATGATCCTCTCGTCGGCCATGACCCTGCTTTTCTTTCGCAGAAAGAAATGGCTGTAAATCCAATGCGATAAACCCAGCTGCGCAAGCCGGGCGACGGCCCCGGCCCGAGGCGGGTTATGACAGCAGCGCCCGTTGGAGAGTGTATCGTGCAAAGAACCGTTCTCGCCATCCTCCTCGTTGTCGCCTTCATCCTGTGGATGTTGCTCGACCCCCTGCAGCGCCTGCTGGCGCCACCCGCCGAGCCGCGCCCGGTGACTGCGAGAGGCGATCTTGCCGCCGACGAGAAGAACACCATCGATATCTTCCGCAGCAACTCCCCGGCGGTGGTCTATGTGACCAGCATCGCCCTGCGACGCAACCTCTTTTCCCTAGGTGGCGTCGAAGTCCCACAAGGCACCGGTTCCGGCTTCGTCTGGGATGGACTGGGCCGCATCGTCACCAATTACCATGTCATCAGCGATGCCAGCCGTATCGAGGTGACCATGGCCGACAACTCGACCTGGAAGGCGACGCTGGTCGGCGCCGCCCCCGACAAGGACATCGCCGTGCTGCAGTGCAATGCCCCGTCCACCCTGCTGCGACCGATTGCCATCGGAACTTCCGCCGACCTGCAGGTGGGGCAGAAGGTCTATGCCATAGGCAATCCCTTCGGCCTCGACCAGACCATCACTTCCGGGATCATCTCCGCCCTCAATCGCGAAATTCCTGCGGTCACCGGGCGGGTCATCCGTGGCGCCATCCAGACCGACGCCGCCATCAACCCCGGCAACTCCGGGGGACCGCTTCTCGACAGCGCCGGGCGCCTCATTGGTGTCAATACCGCCATCTACAGCCCCTCCGGGGCCTATGCCGGCATCGGCTTCGCCGTTGCCGTCGATGTCGTCAACGAGGTTGTGCCGCAGCTTATCAAACATGGCAAGACGGTGCAGCCGGGCATCGGCGTCACCCTGGTTGACGAGCGTCTGGCACGGCGCATGGGTATCGAGGGGGCGCTCATTCTCGGGGTGGAGAAGGACGGCCCGGCGGCAAGGGCCGGCCTGCGCCCGACCTTACAGTATCAGGGGGAAATCGTGCTCGGCGACATCATCGTCGCCATCGCCGGAGTCAAAGTGCGGTCCTATGAGGACCTGCGCAGCCAGCTCGATAAATTTGGGGTGGGGGCGGAAGTGGTGTTGACCGTCCTCCGCGAGGATCGTCTGATGGACGTCACGGTGCGGCTGACGGCGGTGAACTAGGTGGCCCGACTCGCTGCACACGGCGCAGGTTCCTCTTCGACTCGATGTTTCTCGTCCGCGCCAGCTCACGCATGTCCTTGGCTTTATCCGACTCGTCGACAATCTCCCGGCCGACTATCTCCTCGATGACGTCCTCGAGGGAGATGATTCCTGTCATGGTGCCGTATTCGTCGACGACGACGAAGAGATGCTGCCGGCGATCGAAAAAATCCACGAGCACCCGGTTGAGCCGCGCCGTTTCGGGGACGAAGTGGGCGGGGCGTTTGAACTTGGCCACGGTCAGGGAACTCTTGCCGACCGCGGCCGCCTGGAGGATGTCCTTGCGCATGACGATGCCGGTGACGTTGCCGGGGCTGCGGTGGTAGACCGGGATGCGGCTGTGCACGGTGAGTTCCGCCAGCTTGCTGATGGCGCTGTCGACGGTGAGATGTTCGTTGAGGGAGAAGGTGACGGTGCGCGGAGTCATCACCTCGCGCACCATCTTGGTCTTGAGATTGACGATATTGCCGATCACCGCCTCTTCGTGTTCGCTGAGGCCGCCTTCGTGGCGCGAGCGCCTTGCCGCCCCCTGGCCATTTTCCAGACAGGGGGCGCCTTCCTTGCGCTTGCCCTGGAGAAGCCTGCGCCATGAAACCAGCACCGGCCGGCTCATGGCGAAGAGCGGCGTCAACGCCAGGGCGACAGCAGGCCCCAGGCGGCAGGCCCAGACATTGCCGGCAAGGGTTGCGCCCAGTTCGACGACGAGCAACATGGCGATGGTGAAAAGGAGGGTGAAAGAGGCCAGGTGTGCGCCCTCGGAGAGGGTGGCCCAGGCTGCCCCCACATAGACAGCGCCGCAGGAGATGGCCATCGTCTTGACTATGGCGATGAGGGCCAGCGCCTCTTCGTGATCGTCGAGGAGGCGCTGCAGGCGCTGCCCACAGCGATCTTCGCCGTTCCGCGGGCTTTCTGTCCGGCCGGCACGAAGTGCGGTCAACACCGCCCTGGCCAGAGAACAGAAGAAGGCAAAGAGCAGGACAAGACTCACCGGAACGACCAGGGTGTACGGCACGGGGGCATTCTCCATGGGTGCATGGCCTCGGCCCGCAAATTCGGCCGCCAGAGGGTAATTGCAGTTGCGAGGGAATCTTTTCGACTTTCCCTGCGACGAGTTGAAGTATACTGTAAATACACCGATAATAAAGTCTCAAAAAACCTCTACCGACCACCGCGACAGGATTACCATGCTAGAAAAGCAGATCTCCGTAGTGAAGAAAGCGGCCACTGCCTACAAGGGAGAACTCCTTGTCATTCCCGTGATGCAGGATAATTCCGGAGGCTATATGCCTGGATTGGCCGCCGAACTGCTCGCAGGCCTCGCCGGTTATGGCGAGTTCAGTGGCAAAAGCGAGCAGTGCCTTCTGCTCTATCCTCCCTTTGGGACGGGGCTGGCAGCATCGCTGCGCTGCCGCCGGCTGCTTTTCGTCGGCCTTGGCGGGGCAGGGGACGGTGACCGCGATCTGCTTCACGAACGGCTGCGCCTTGCCGGTGGTGCGGTGGCGGCGCAGTGCAAGGCCGCCCGGGTCGAGGAACTGGCCCTCTGCGCCGGCTGTGACGCCTTGTCCGGGCCGCAGACATCCCTTCTCCTCGAAGGGCTCCTTCTTGGCGACTACCGTTTTCTCAAGTACAAGACCCCCGACCCCGACGAACCCTCTTACGATGGCATAAAGACCATCGAGATTTTGGCCGCCAGAGGCGTCGCTGCCCTAAAGCGAGAGACGGCCAGGGTGGCCAGGGCAGCGGCAGCGGTGCATGTCGCCCGCGACATGGCCAACGAGCCGGGCAACGGCTGGACCGCCAGCCACTTCGCCCGCTACGCCGAGGATCTGGCCAGGCGCCTTGACATCTCCTGCAGCATCCTCGAAAAAGAGGATATGGCCGCACTGGGGATGGGCGGTATCCTCGCCGTCAACCAGGGCTCGCTGCAGCCGCCAAAGATGGTAATCTTGCACTATTATCCCGACCAGGCGACCGAAACCATCCTCCTCGTCGGCAAGGGACTGACCTTCGACTCCGGAGGCATCAGCCTCAAGCCAGCCCAAGGGATGATGGACATGAAGTACGACATGTGCGGCGGCGCGGCGGTGCTGGCGGCCATGGAAGTCATCGCCGCCGAGCGGCCCCAGGTGGGGGTGGTGGCCATCATCCCTTCCACCGATAACATGGTCAGCGGCGGGGCCCTCAAGCCTGGGGATGTCATCACCCACTATGGCGGGGTGACTGCCGAGATCGAGAGCACCGATGCCGAAGGGCGTCTGCTGCTCGCCGATGCCCTGGCCTACGGTATCGAGAAATATGCCCCGACCTGCGCCATCGATATGGCAACCCTTACCGGGTCGATGATCTTCGCCCTCGGCCACCACTACTGCGGCTTTATGAGCAACGACCAGCGCCTTTCCGAAAAGCTGGCCAGCCTTGGCCGCGCCTGTGGCGAGCCCCTGTGGCGCATGCCCCTCGACGAGGCGTATAAAAAGCAGCTCAAATCGGAAGTTGCCGACATGAAGAACACAGGTGGCAAAGCGGCGGGTTGTGTCACCGCCGCCGAATATCTGCATCGTTTTGTCGGCACCACGCCATGGGCCCACCTCGATATTGCCGGCACGGCGTGGAACTTCACCGAGAAATCCTATGTGCCGAAAGGGCCGTCGGGATTCGGGGTGCGGGTTCTCATCGAGTTGGTGCGTAATTGGCAGGCGGGGCAATGACGGGGCTGCCGCGTTCGACAGGGGGCAGAAAATCTCGCCAAGAAGGTAGACGGAGGCAAGGATGAGGAAAATTCTCGTCGTCGACAGCGATAACCACGTTGCCGACCTCTGTCGCTTCACCCTGGGCAGGCATGGTCACGAGGTCTTTTGCGTCCATAATGGCGAAGAGGCGGTGGCCGTGGCGCAGAACATTACCTTCGATCTGGTGGTAGCCGACAGCATGCTCGAGGGCATGTCGGGGACGCAGACCTTTCTCGCCCTGCGTCAGGAAAACCCGACGCTGGAAGGGATTCTCCTCACCTCCCATGCCTCGATGGAAAAAATCGTTGAGGCCATGGAGCAGGGCCTGTCCCGGGTGTGCACCAAACCGCTGCACCCCAGGGAACTCGTCGCGGCGGTGGAAGCCAGTCTGCGTCTCTCGGCGTTGCGCGAGGACATCACCAGGATGCGGACACTGCTGCCCCTCTATGACCTGGGGGAACAGTTCTTTGCCGCCGATACGGAGCAGGCGGTCTACGAGGCGCTGGTCGAGGCGGTGGTCGGCGAAATGAACGTGCGGCTCGTTTCGGTGATGATGCTCGACCCCGCCGACGGTCTGCTGAAAATCGCCGCCTTCCGCGGCCTGAAGGAGGAGGTGGCGCGGGGCGTGGCCATGCAGCCGGGAGAAGGTATCGCCGGGAAGGTGTTCCTGTCGCGCAGCCCGGCGATCTTCAACAAGGCAGACCAGCACCGCAGTCCCTATGCCGAAAGCCTCAAACGAAAGGAATTGTCGGCGGCCATCTCCTTTCCCATCGTCAGCCGCGGCAAGGTCATGGGGGTGCTCAATGTCGGCGAGACCGCCGACCGCACTCCCTTCAGCGACGCAGATGTCGAGATGCTGTCGATCATCTCCAGCCAGGCGATGATGGCCTTGAAGAACGTCCGCCTCATCCGCGAACGCGAGAAAACCAGCCGCATGCAGGGCATCCTCGAACAGTACGTGTCGCCGGAGGTCTCCAACCTGCTGATGAACAGCCCCATGGATCCTCTCGAAGTGGGCAGTATCCAGGAACTGACCGTCCTCTTCGCCGACATGCGCAACTTCACCTTCCTCGTGCAGCACCTGCAACTGGAGACCCTGCGCACCTTCCTCAACAGTTTCTTCGCACTCTTTTCGCGTGTCGTCTTTGCTTCTCAGGGAATGCTCGACAAATTCATGGGAGACGCGGTGCTCGCCATTTTCGGAGCCCCGGTGCCACTGGAAAATCCCTGTCAGGCGGCGGTAACCGCCGCAGAGAAGGTCCTCGATGAATTCCACCACCTGCGCCGGTTCTGGATAGAGAAGGATCCCATCTTCGAGAAGGTCGGTCTGGGCATCGCCATCAGCCGCGGACCGATGTTTCTCGGCAACGTCGGCTCACGGCAGCGCCTCGACTTCACGGTCATCGGCACCGATGTCAATATCGCCCAGCGCCTTGCGGCGGAGGCCCTGTCGGGGCAGATCCTCATCACCGACCGTGTCTATCGCCGCCTCGACGATCAGTTTCAGGTGAGGATGGGCAGCCACCGCCGCCTGCGCGGCATGGAGTTCGACGTCATGGTCTATGCGCTGCCCTTCGGCGGGGAGATCGGCATCGCTTCGGCAGAACTCGAGGCATCCTAGGCTCCTTCCTCTCCTTCTCCCCCCTCGGCTGTCAGCCGCCAGCGCTCATCGCCAATGGCAACCTCGTCCCCCGCGACGAGCTTTCTGCCGCGCCTGTTCTCAACGTCGCCGTTGACAGTGACCAGGCCGGCGGCAATCAGCGCCGCCGCTTCCCCGCCGCCTTCGGCGATAGCCACCAGCTTGAGAAACTGCCCAAGCCGGATGGGCAGGCGGGCGACGGGAACTTCGGGAAGGCTATCATTGCTCATTGCAGCATTCAAAAGTATTCGATTTCCCAATCAAGTGTGGTATAAAACGAGGGATTGTCCGTTCGCGCCACAGTATTCGCCCCGTTTCGGTGCAAGGGTCCCACTGGGCACCCATTGCGGCTGATTCGGGGCAAACGATATCTTGCCACTGGCCACCGTATAATTCTTTGAAGAGGAGTGCACAACATGCAAAGCGATTCGATAAGGAAAAATATCGTCTATGGTTTTCTCACCCTGCTTGTCGCAGCCGCCCTGTCGGCCTGTTCCACCAGCCGCCCGGTAGCTACCAGCAGCCAGCCGCTCGAAGGGGACCTGGCGCCGGTGTCGACTATGGTCGAGAGCTACGGCGATATCGAACTGCCCATCGAGATGGTGCTCGAGCCGGACAAAAGCATGGCCATGCGCACCGATTCCTTCCAGGGCGGCATCCACGTTTACCGCGGCCGGGTGCAGATCGCCTCGCTGCGCGACTATATGATCGCCGCCATGCGCAACCACAAGTGGAAACTGGTCGGCGAGGCTTCCTATAAAAACGTTATGCTCGCCTTCACCAAGCCCAACCGCACCTGTATGGTGGTTCTCTCCGAAGACGCTACCGGGGTGCTCGGCAAAACCCAGGCCAATCTCTACGTCACTGTAGACGTAGCAGCCGCCGGACGGCTCAATCCCTTCGGTGAGCCTCTTCCCCCCCAGCAGCCGTAATCCGGACGAGACACTGGTCACTCTCGCAAGTGCAACGCTTCATCAGACGGGGGTGGCAGGACCATATGGGTCCTGCCGCCCCCGCGGCTTTTCGTCGTTTCCCCTGGCCTGGCAAGCTGTCTTCAGCAGGTCGTCAACGACAAGTCCGCCTGCAACGGTTCCGGCAGCTTGCCCCTGACCCTGGTGGCTGTGGTACTATCTACTTTCCGCTTTTCAGTTGCTTCAGCCGCTCCGCCCGCCGGGCCTGGTCGCGTATCTCCCGGGCCTGTTCTTCGGCCAAGCGCCTGCTTTCGAGAAACTGCAGCTTGATCCACCACACCAGGGACATAGCAAGCAGCATGAGGATGATCAGGGTGTCGATGTTCATATGCGGTCCTTTTTCCGGGCCGGAAGCTGGCCAAGAAATGTCATTTTCATGGGGTGCACTGGTAACAAAAACGCAACGTCGATTACGGATCTGTTCGGTTACGCGTGGTCGGGATGAGGGCCTGAAACGCGGGGGCAACATGCCCATACGTCGTGGAACCTGAATTTGCGGTGCGCCGGCGACGACGGTAGCCCCTTCTCCGATGATGGGGAACAAATTCGGGCAAACATAGGGGCGCAGCACTGCAAAAAAAGAGCCATGTACGAGATGGAGCAGGAGGAGGGGCGAGTCAGGGGGTGATGCGCATCTCTCTGAAGGTGCCGTCCAGCGGCGAGCGATAGCGGACGATGGCGGCGACGCCTCCGGCCAGTGGTTCTTCGAGGCGGAAGGACAGGGAGATGGCGCCGCTGGTGGTGTTTCTGAACAGCCATTTGATGTTGCCTTGGGCGCGGTCTATTTTCCGCGCCGGCGGCGAGGTGGAGGCAATGATATTGCCGGGGGGGACGAGTTGCTCGACGATGAGGTTGGTAGGGGCGGGGCTGGCGATGACGAGACGCAACTCGATGTCCCGCCCTGAGGAAGAGAGGTAGTTTCCCGAGACGAGATCCCGGGCCATCGCCTGCGGTATTCCCGCCGTCAGCACCAGCATGGCCACCACCAGCCAGCCGAAGCAATGGCGACCCCAAAACGCTGCGCGCGAGGGCAGTGTTGTCACCTTGTGGCCGGATGGGGTGAAGAACCGTTTCACGTTATTCCCGAATGGTCAATTTCTTGGTCTTGGCGTTCCAGCTGTAGCCGGAGCCGAGCCAGATGGCCTCGATGGTCTCGATATCGATGTCGATGCCCTGGAGGTCACGGTAGCGGTCGTGTATGGCAAGGATCTCGTCGTCGCTGATGGTATTGTCGCCATCGCTGTCGGCCCAGTGGTGGGTGCCGAGGCTGATCGAATGATTGCCGCCGATGGTCTCGGGCAGGGTGACATCGCCGCTGACGGAGGCGGTTCCGGAGAACGTGTAGCTGTCATTGTTTCCGGCGGCGAGGGTGACGAGATAGGCGAAGGTGGTAGGACCGCTGACCTTCTTCAGCCACTTGACGGTGTCTTTTTTCGTCGCCCCGCCGGAGCTTTCCGGGGAGATCTTGACGACGGTGGCATTGGCGGGGAGATTTTCCTTGATGATCAAGGTCATCGGCTGGCTGTCGCTGATCCCGGAGACGCGAATCAGCACTGGAAAGGGCTGGCCGGCGATACAGTGCCGGGGCAGCTCCCGTTCGGCAAAGAGCTGAGGTTTGCCGGCGCCACCGAGCAACAGCCAGCCGACGGGGACCGCCACCGCAAGGGCGAGGCCGGCGAAAAGGAGCAGCAGCTTTCGTCTCGCAGGGGAGGGATTTCCTGGCTCGACCGGAGGAGGGGAAGTCGGGGTGCTGTCGAGGGTGGTGGCGGAAGGGCTATCGAGGCTGGCGCCGCCCCTCTCGTCAGCCTCTTCGGGCAGCAACAGCTCCTCGAGATCGACATTGAGGGCCTCGGCAAGCTTGAGGCCATTTTCCTTCTTGATGGTCGGGTATTTTTTGTTCTCCCAGCGGGAGATGGTGTCGGTGGTCACCTGGACCGCCGTGGCCAGGTAGAGTTGTGTGAGACCCTGCGTTTCCCGCAGATATTTGATCTTCGCCCCGTCGACTTTGACCATCGTCATCGGGCCGGAAATGGGGTGCTCGTTCATCGCGAATGGCGGTGCGAAGGATAGCTGACGCAACCTCCCGCCACAGTTGCGGGAGGGGCCGAAAGGGTCCTGCCATTTTCCTTATACCAGGTTCGTGGCGGGCGCACAGCAATTTCCACCAGTCTAAGCCCCCCACTCGAAGCGGACGACGTTGTCGAGGGGATCCGCCTTGGCCACCAGCACCTTCACCGTCTTGTTGGGAGAGAGGTTCTTCCCCCCGACTGGCGGCAGATCGATGTCCATGAGGATATCGGTCAAGAGCAGGTTGACCCGCTTCGGACCCACCTGGATGACGAGGGCGTCGAGACTCTGCCCCTGGCGGTCGGCAAGATACTTGAGCAGCCAGTAACGCTGGCGCTGCTGGCGGACGATCTGCACCGCGGTCAGCGTCCGCGACAGCACCGAGATGAAGTCCTTGCACATTTCGGCGTTGAAGGTCGGCACGCGGCGGCGGACGATGGAGTTGAGCTGATGCTGCATAACCAGATCGAGCAGGCGGCGGATGGGCGAGGTGACTGTCGTATAATGGGAGACTCCCAGCCCGCTGTGCGACTTGGCCTCGGTGGACAACTCCCCGCGCGGCAGGCTCTTGCGCTGCAGGGTATTCTGGAAGAGATCGTCATCCTCGCCATGGACGAGGCGATGTTGCAGCGGCGGCTGGGAACGGTACAGCCCCGGCACCATGCGGTCGGCGACAAACTTGGCGGCTTCGGCGTTGGCGAGGATCATCATTTCCGAGACGATGGTCCGGGCCGGGGTATCGCTCTTCACCAGGCTGACATGAACCTTGCCCTGGTGGTCTATGAAGATGTTGACGTCGGGGAAGGGGAGCAGCAGGGCCCCGGCGGCGAGGCGCCGCTGCCGCAGCTTGCGGCGCAGCATGTCGAGGATGCGGATTTCCTCGTCGCTGTCGAGCATCCTGTCGACTTCGTCATAGGTGAGGCGCCGCTTGACCCTGATGATCGAGGGCAGGATACGCACCCGCAGCACTTCTCCCTCCGGCGAGAGCAGCACCATAAAGCTCATCGTCGCCCGCGTCTCGTCCTGGATAAGGCTGCAGATCCCCTGGGACAGATGGCGGGGCAGCATGGGGATCTGCCCTTCGGGGAAGTAGATGGAGGTGCCGCGATGCATTGCTTCGAGAAAGAGCGGGTCGCCGGGCCGCACATAATGGGCGACATCGGAGATATGGATGCCGACGAGATAGTTGCCGTTTTCCTTCTCGACCGTCAAGGCGTCGTCGAAATCGAGTGTTGTCGGGCCGTCGATGGTGATCGGCTGCAGATGGGTGAGATCGACCCGCCCCGGATCGGCAAAGAGTTCGTCCTGGCCGCGGCGCAGGATGAGCTCCGCCTGCTGACGCGCCGCCAGGGAAAA
Source organism: Desulforhopalus sp. (assembly GCA_024710585.1). Taxonomy (GTDB): domain Bacteria; phylum Desulfobacterota; class Desulfobulbia; order Desulfobulbales; family Desulfocapsaceae; genus Desulforhopalus_A. The sequence continues at coordinate 1,979 of JANJUM010000065.1, read as the reverse complement.
GTTGACCGGCAGTCCCTGACGCAGCAGGGGGATGTTCTCGTTGGCTGACCAGACGCCTGCCTTGACGAGCAGATGAAAGGGGTCGTGGGGGCGCTGCAGCCCGGCCTCCTTGAGGATTTTCTGCGCCGTTTCGGCCTCTTTGGCCTCTCCTGCGAAAAGGTAATAGTCGCGGAGGAGGTCGAGGATTTCCAGTTCAGTGGGCGAAAAGTCTTCGGCGGTCGCCGCCGCTTGATGCAGACGGGCGAGAAAGCCGCCAGCGGCCGCGATGAGCTGCGCCTTTTTGTTTTCCTTTTCCTGCTGCAAGTGCAGCTGTTCGACCTTTTCCGGGTCGTTGACGAGTATCTGCCCCTCCTTGAATTTGAAGAAGAGGCGATCTTCGAAGACGCAGCGCAGCAGGGCGGAGACGTGGTCGTCATCGGCAGTGGCGCCGAAGGTCAACTCGGCGAGGAAGTCGGGCGTATAGACCCGGCTCTGTCCCTCGACAACCAGTTCCCAGATTTCGCGGAGATCGACGGTCTCCATGAGAATCCGTCGTTTTTCGGTGGTGTCGCGCAATTTTCTGGCGAGCAGCTCGTTATCGGCGGCGAGGGAATGCGTCTGTTCGGAGCAGTGCACCACCCGGGACAAGGGAAGGAGAACTTCTCGCCCGTTCTGGTTGATGAGGCGGAGTCGTTTCTGCTGGCTTTCCATCACCATGGCGCAGACGAATCTGCCGCCATCGAGATATTCTATGAGTTTTCCCGCAATGATCATCAACCGTGGAACCGTATAGGCAGTATCATCCGTTGTCGCCCTCTCCCTCTGCCGGAAACCGCCCAGGCAATATGGAGATGGGCAAAAGCGTTTTATAATTGTATGCTTGTCGCCATGTTCAGCTCTGGCGAATAAATGTCACACAGTATAGTGTGGAATCCAATTTTGCCCACACTTATTCTTTCTCAAAGAAAATTATTGGTCTTTCCCCATGGACAACTCCTCCCCCCAGGTCAAATCGGGCATGGTGGCCATCGTCGGCCCGCCCAATGCAGGCAAATCAACACTGCTCAACCGCTTTCTCGGCCAGAAGATTTCCATCGTCACCCCCAAGCCGCAGACAACCCGCAATCGCATCGTCGGCATCGTCAACGAACCGGACTACCAGGTGGTCTTCCTCGACACCCCAGGATTGCACAACTCCCGGGAAGCGCTCAATGTGGAGATGGTGAAAATCGCCATGGACAGCCTCACCGAGGTGGATGTGGTGCTCTTTCTCGTCGATGTCGCCCTGTCGCTCCCCGAGAAGGCCCGAGAGGAACAGCGGCAGGAAATGATTTCCTGTCTTGGCAAGGTCTCCGGCCCAGCCATCCTCGTGCTCAACAAGGTCGACTGCGTGAACCGCGATCTGCTCCTGCCGATGATCGAGGCCTACGCCAGGCTCTTCCCCTTCGCGGCTGTCGTGCCCGTCTCGGCCCTGCGTGACGACGGTGTCGACCGCCTGCTGGCCGAAATCCTGCACCTGCTTCCCCACGGCCCGCGCCTCTTTCCCGAGGACATCCCCACCGACGCCAGCGAGCGTTTCCTTTGCGGCGAAATCATCCGCGAGAAGGTTTTTCTCCTTACCGGAGCGGAGATCCCTTACGCGACGGCGGTGCTCATCGAGTCGTTCAAGGAGGACGAGGAGCGAGGGCTGGTGGTCATCCATGCCGCCATCGTCGTCGACCGCGACTCGCAGAAGGGCATCGTCATCGGCAAGGGCGGCAAGAAGCTAAAGAGCATCGGCATGGCTGCACGCAGGGATATCGAGAAGCTCATCGGCCAACGGGTGCACCTGCAATTATGGGTCAAAGTGCATCGCAACTGGTCGGAAGACCGCGCCTTTCTCCGCGAACTCGGGTATTGACAACACCAGCGGCTGGGCCCGGCGGCGGAAACGGGAAGGGTGCTATCACGACAAAACCCCACAGAGCCGCCGCGGGCCTAAATACGTCGACCCAGCGGGG
>JANJUM010000051.1 GCA_024710585.1 Desulforhopalus sp. | reverse complement strand
GGGTAAAATGTCGGAAGGCTTGAGTAGAGTTGGCGGAAGTTGTCGTTGGGCAGTCTTGTTCTCAACCTCTCTTGCCGACATCTATGACAAAGAATATCGAGGTCGAAAAACCGGAAAGGGGCCCCGGATTGCTCTGCTGTTGCCGCTATTGGGCAGGGCTTGCCGGGGAGGAAGGCTTTGCCGCGGGGCTGGCCGCCGTGACGGAGACTCCCGGCCCCCAGGGAAGAAAGGACACCCTTGAAAACATCATGCAGGTGTCGCGGTCTGCTGGCTTGCAGGCCGAGATCCTGCGATTGCCGCCTGGCCAACTCAATACCCTGAGTGGATTGCTGCCGGTGGTGGCGGAGCTGCGCAGCGGCCGCTACGTGATTGTGACAGAGGTCGTCGGCGGGCGGGGAGGCGAGGGAAGCGTCACCTTTCTTGCGCCTGCCATGGACGGGCAGATGATGGAGGAACAGGTGTCCGGCGAGGAGTTCCGGAGCCTTGCCGCCGGCGGCCTGTTGCGATTTGCGAGGATCAACACCGCCCTCGTCTGCTTTTCTCTGGTTGCCCGCGAACATGGCATAGAGCTGACCCGGGAACGGCTGCAGCATGAGTATAACCTCGGCAGGGAGGAAATTCCCGGGCCGACCCTGCTGCGCATGGCCAAGGAGCAGGGGCTGAAGGCCAAGCTCCTGACCCTGTCCTGGCAGGGCCTGCTCAACCTGCGCAAGGCCTGCCCTGCCATCGCCGTCCTCAAGACCGGCCGCCATGTAGTGCTGACCGGCATCGGCGAGCGGGAGGAGGGCGGCGGGAAAGGGGCGTTCGCCGCCTGCTACGATCCCCTCGCCGGCCAGGAGGGCGGGCATGTTCGCTTCAGGAGCGAGGAGTTCTCTGCCATCTGGTCAGGGAAGGTCTACCTGGTCAAACGCCCCTACAGGTTCAGCGACGAGTCCCAGCCGTTTTCGCTGCGCTGGTTCATCCCCGAGATACTGCGCCAGAGGCTGACCTTTATCGACATTGCCCTGGCCGTTCTCTTTATCAACGCCATCTCGCTGGTCACCCCCATTTTCTTCCAGATCGTCATCGATAAGGTCCTCGTCAACCAGGCCTACACCACGCTCCACGTCCTCGGTCTGGCGATGGCGGCGGCGCTGACCGTGGGCGCTGCGCTCGACTTCCTGCGCGATTACCTCCTGCTGCACGCCACCAACAAGATCGATCTGCGGGTCACCGGGCGGACCTTCCGCCATCTGCTCCACCTGCCCCTCGACTTCTTCGAGCATGTATCGGCTGGTGTCCTCACCCAGCACATGCAGCAGACGGCGAAGATCCGCAACTTCCTCACCGGCAACGTCTTTCTCACCATGCTCGAGGCCACCTCGCTCCTGGTCTTCCTGCCCTTTCTCTTTTTCTACAGCATGCGACTGACCGCTATCGTACTCGTCTTCACGGCGGTGATCGCCCTGGTCATCGGCATCCTCATCGTGCCTTTCAAACGACGCCTGGACGGGCTCTACGAGGCGGAAGGCAGTCGCCAGGCGATGCTCGTCGAGACCATCAACGGCATGGCCACGGTCAAGGCGATGGCCATCGAGCCGATGCTGCGCAAGAAATGGGAGGACAAGGTGGCAAAGGCGGTGAGCATGCAGTTCCGGGTCGGCAAGATCTCGATCACCGCCCGGTCGCTCACCCAACTGCTGGAACGGCTGATGACGGTGATCCTCGTCTGGATGGGAGCGAGCCTGGTCTTTGACGGGACGCTGACCGTCGGTGCGCTGATCGCCTTTCAGATGCTGGCCGGCCGGGTCACTGCGCCGCTGGTCAGGCTGGTTGGCCTGATCCATCAGTATCAGGAGGCGGCCTTGTCGGTGGAGAAGCTGGGCCTGATCATGAACTCCCGCCAGGAGTGGGGGGCCGACCGGCACGGGGCGCGGCCGTCTCTGCAGGGCGATATCGTCTTCGAGAGGGTGAGCTTTCGTTACGCGCCAGACCTGCCACACGTTCTCAAGGAAATTTCCTTTACCATCCCCAAGGGCAGCACGCTGGGGATCGTCGGGCCCAGTGGTTCCGGCAAGACCACTCTGACGAGAATGCTGCAGAAGGTCTGCTTCCCCTCGAGTGGTACCATCCGCATCAACGACTGCTATCTGGCAGAACTCGACACCGCCCACCTTCGCCAGAATATGGGGGTGGTGCTGCAGGAGAACTTCCTCTTCAAAGCGACCATCGCCGAGAACATTCGCGCCGGCCAGGCCGCCGCCTCGCGTGAGCAGATCATCCAGGCGGCACTCCTGGCCGGCGCCGACGAGTTCATCGTCAAGCTGTCCCAGGGCTATGACACCATGCTCGAGGAGGGGGCGAAAAACCTTTCCGGCGGCCAGCGCCAGCGGCTGGCCATCGCACGGGCACTGCTCACCCGGCCGGAGATTTTGATCCTCGATGAGGCGACCAGCGCCCTCGATCCGGAGAGCGAGCGCATCGTTCGCGACAACCTCTCGAAAATAGCGAGGAACCGCACCGTGGTCATCGTCTCGCACCGTCTGTCGATGCTGAAAGATGCCGACGCGATCGTCGTGCTGGACAACGGCGAGCGGGTTGGCCATGGCCCTCACCAGCAGCTGCTGAAGAATTGCCAGTTATACCGCCACCTCTGGCAACAGCAGATGGAGCTGTAAACCTCTCCTGGTACGGAATTGCCCATGAAAAGCGCCAAAAACAACGTCGCCGAAGAGGTCCTCGACTACCAGCCGGATGCGGTGGAGATAGAAGAGCGGCCGGTACCGGGAAAAATCCGCTGGGTGCTCCATGTCATCCTCGGCTCGCTCGTCGCCACGGTGATCGGGGCGATGGTCTTCAAGGTTGATCGGATTGTGGTTGCCGAAGGCGAGCTGGTCACCACCGAGCCGACCATTGTCGTGCAGCCTCTGACCACCGCCATGGTGCGGGAGATCCATGTGCGGATCGGCGATACGGTGGAAAAGGATCAGGTGCTGGTGACCCTCGACCCGACCTTCGCCAGCGCCGATCTCAGTCAGCTGACCAAGCAGTGCCTCACCCTCGGGGTGCAGATGAGGCGGATCAAGGCGGAACTGAAGAACGGCGTTTTCGCCGCAAAGCGTGAGGAAGGGGAGGACGGAGCCCTGCAGGAGCAGATCTTTCGCCAGCGCAAGGTGGTCTTCGCAAAGAACAGGGAAATGAGCGAGGACAAGGCGGCGGCGCTCGAAGCCAGGCTGGCCCTCAACGCGGTGCAGCGTCAGGGGCAGGAGCAGCAGGCGAAGCTGCTTCGCGACGTCGAAGGGACGACCGCCAAGCTGCCGCAGAGGGAAGGCGAACAGTATCGGCTGCGCCTCCTCGAGGCACAGAAGGCCCGCGCCCAGGCGACCAATGCCATCGAGAGCCTCGTTGCCGAAGAGCAGGTGACGAGGAACGAACTGAAGCAGGTTCGCTCCGAATGGCAGCGCTTCGTCGAGGAGCGAAGCGGCGAGCTCATGGAACAGCAGGTCAAGCTGCGCGGCGAGTTGGAAAGAGTGGAGGAAGAGCTGCGCAAAGCACGGCGGGTGCACGAGCTGGTCGAACTGCGCGCCCCGGAAAAAGGCGTGGTGCTGAAGATAGCCACCCGCTCGGTCGGCTCCATCATCCAACAGGCGGAGCCTTTCATCACGCTTGTGCCCAGTGCCGGGACTATCGAGGCCGAGGTCGATGTTGAGACCAGGGATATCGGCAGGATCCGCAGCGGCGACTCGGCACGGGTGAAGCTCGACGCCTTTCCCTTCCAGCGTCACGACACCCTGCCTGGCCAGGTTCGGGTCATCAGCGAAGATGCCTTTCAGCGCAACAATCCCGAGGTGCTGGTCGATGTGGCACCGGACAAAGGGGCGAGTCAGACTTTCTATCGGACGAGGATCGGCCTGCTTTCCACGACGCTTCGCAACGTGCCGGAGGGTTTCCGCCTCATGCCCGGCATGAAGGTGCGGGCGGAGATCAAGGTTGGACGGCGCAGCGTCATCTCCTATTTCCTCTATCCGATCATCCGGGCTTTTGATGAGAGCATGCGCGAGCCTTGAGGGAGTTTTCGGTCACTAAAGATAAATACTCAACAAAGAGCGGGAACATGATGCGGAAAAAGAAAAGGTGGATGTTGGGCATATGTGTTGGTCTTGCGATCGGTCTTTCCGGCTGCGGTGCCCTGACCGGTTTGCCGGGGCACGGTGGCGGCAAGCGCTTTGCTGTGGAGCAGGAACTCGTCTCGGCGGCGACCAGAGGGGCGATCAAGCAAATCGACCTCTCGGCGATCAAAGGTAAGAAAGTCAGCCTATTCGTCAACGCCATCGGCGACACCGGAGCGGGCAACCTGGTTGGCGGCCGCTATTCAGTGGTCTCCCAGTTGCGTGGCGACTATATCCAGGCCCCGCCGACGGTCGAAAGGTCAAGGTATCCTCGCTATACCTCGACGTCCTCGTCGACGACCAGCTCCACTACTTCGGGTGGCAGTTCGACGAACACCAGCGGAACGTCCACCACCTCAAGCGAATCAGGCGCTCCCGCGACGACCACGTCGGCTTCGGCTGCTACCACCTCCTCTGATTCAACCACAGCTTCGACGAGCAACAGCACCACCGATACAGTGTCGCCCTCTCCGGAGAGCAAGCGGACGCAGCAGAAGGGTGGCGGCGGGGTCGGCCAATTCGGCGTGGAATATAAAGGCATTGGCGCCTATCAAAGCTCGGAGGAGATTACCTCCGACGATATCCAGTTTCTCTCCGCTCTCCTGCAGACCTATCTCTTTCTCAACGGTGTCCACCTGGTGCCGCCGTCCGAGGCCGAAATCGATATCTACGTTACCGTCGATGTCTTTGGCACGGTAAGGACCCGAGTGGAATGGTTCCTTGCCAACAACGAGATCCTCAAGGCCAAGACTTCGCTGGAAGTCCTCGCCGTCAATCGCCTCACCGGTCAAATAGTCATGCCGCCGCAAGTCGCTGGCGCCGAGGCGGATTATAACGAGCAATACATCTTTTGGGCAGGCCCGATCATGATCAGGGAAACGCTGGCCAGGTCTAAACCTTTGCTCAGCGACTTTTCTTTACATGAGGAGAGAGACGCGACGAAATCACAGAACAAATACATAGCCATTCCATATCCATTTCAACTCCAGCTGGAAAGGGAATGAAAAAGTTACGAAAACGGCATGTGAAGAGAGAGTGTGCAGAAAGGAATTTCGCGTAAACCAGAAAAACTCAAATTGAGGAGGGAATGTGAATGAAAGATGTAGGTTGGAAATTGACTGCATTCGGGCTCTGTGCGGCAACTCCCTTATTGATTCCAGGAGGATTATCAGCGGCGAGTTTCGAGTGTAACAGGGCAGAGACGAGGATCGAGAAAATGATCTGCGCTGAAGCTGAACTTTCAAAACTTGATGACGATTTGGCTGGAGCCTATGCAATTGCTTTGGAAAATCGGAGTCAAAGTGACACCAAGGAGGCATTGAAAAATGATCAAAAAACCTGGCTGAAGGAAAGAAACACGTGTGGAGACACATCCTGTGTCAAATCCTCCTATGTAAACAGGCTGGCAGCCCTTGCCAAGTTGTCTGGGAAGAGTGAGCACAGTGTCACACCGGTTATCGCTCCCGCGGTAACAGATGATGAAAAATGCTTGGCGCCGAACATCGATTGGCGCAACTACCAGTGGATACTCATCGTTGGCAACGGTAAAACCGCCTGCGAGGAGATGCTGGCCTATCTCAAGTCTCGTCCCAAAGATCAGCCGCCCCCGGTCTGCGCCGAGGACCGCTTGCCCCCG
>JANJUM010000042.1 GCA_024710585.1 Desulforhopalus sp. | reverse complement strand
GGCGGCGGTGCGCTTCTCCACCAGTTCCTCGAGCTGGTCGCGGTATTCCTCGAGCTGACGCTGCTTGGTCTCCACCTCGAGAAGCAGGCGGCGCTTCTCCATCCCCTTTTCGATGGTGATGGCCAACTCGGCGAAATCGATGGGTTTCTGCAGGTAGTTGAAAGCGCCGACGCCCATGGCGTTGATGGCGGTGCTGATGTCGCTGTAGCCGGTGACGACGATGCTCTGCAGCAGTGGCTGCAGGTGGCGGGCGCGGCTGATGATCTCGCAGCCGTCCATACCCGGCATCTGGAAGTCGGTGACCAGCACATCGATGGGATGGGCGGCGAGAATCGCCAGGGCCTCCTCTCCGCCGGCGGCGGATTGCACCGCATAGCCCATGCGCTGTAGACGGCGCGCATAGAGCTCACGCTGGTTCGCTTCGTCGTCGACGACGAGCAGATTGGCCTTGGTCATGCTCTTCTCCCTTCCGCCACGGCAGGCGGTCTACCCCCCACCGGGGGGCGACTGCCCCGTGCTCCGGCGACCCATTGCACAATGATGCGCCGAAAGCACTGCCCCTGTCAAGGTCGCGTTGGCATTTTCGCAAGCGGCATGACTCCCGCGGAGGAGGAGGCGGGCCGGGCCGCAGGAGGGCGGTAGCTTTCGAGGAGATTGCAGAGCCCGGCGAGCGCCTCGCTCTCTTCGTGGAGGGCGCGGCCGTAGAGGCTGTCCTGGAAAATAGCCTCGCTGCGCCCCAAGGTGGCGACGATGCTTTTTCCGTCGAGGGCGGCGGTCATCGCCGCAAGCAGCGGCGGCTCGACCTTGTTGAGCACAGAGAAGGTCTCGAGCCCGGCCTCGGCAGCGAGGCGGGTGATCCTCCCGGCCATGGCCAGCGACTCGTAGCTCGGGTCGACCACCGCCAGGACGAGGTCGCAGTGCGCGTCAATACGCCGGCCAAAATGTTCCAGCCCGGCCTCGGCGTCGAGCAGCACCACCTCATCCCGATCCTCCCTCAGCCGCGAGAGAATGGTCTTGGAGATCGAGCCCACCAGGCAGGCGCAGCCCTCGCCATAGCTGTCGATCTTGCCGACCACGAGGAGCTTGACGCCATCTGCCTCGGCGAGGCAGGATGGAGGCAGCCCGGCGATGGTCAAGGGGTCGGCGAGCAGGGCCTCCGCGGCAGGAAAAGCCGCCTGCAGCTGCTGTTTCGCCCCCGGACGACCGCCCATGGCCTCCATCACCACCTCCGGCAGAGGGGCGCCGAGGAGGCGGTGCAGGCAGAGGTTGGACTCGTCGGCGTCGACCACCAGCACCGTCTTGCCACGCTTCGCCAGAGCCCTGGCGAGAAGCACGGTCACCGTGCTCTTGCCGCTGCCACCCTTGCCACAGATCATCACCTTCATCGCCCTCATCCCTCCTCGAAGCTCGACTCATCCTGTCTTTTCAGCCTGGCCCATGGGCTGGCCGCCGGTGGCGTTGCGGCGCAAGGCCGCTCGCCCGCGCCGCTCTCAACCTATCCCGCCGATACGCGGGGGACAACCCCTTTCTTCGCCTGGCGGCGTTTCCCAGAGCGGAGAGAGGGTGGAGGTGTCGGCCTGGTTCTCCCCGGGCCGGGCATGTTGTGCATTTTGCCCGGGGCAAACACGACAAAGGCCGGCTTTCGCGGCAATGGATCGATCTTCCCCATCTCGGGCATTGCAATTTTTCATCTGGACACTACTATGACTTAGTAGTATATAGTTGCGGTGCCCATCTATCACGTGGTGGCACCGTAAAAATCTTGCAATGCGCGTGCTTGTGCAAATTAAGCGAACACTTTGAGCACCGACGCCTGGCCACACAAGCGAACAGCGAGGCCGCCCCGATACTGACCAACGCGAGAACGACGACGATGGACGACGCCCTGATCCTCAGCAAACTTGAAGCCCTCACCGAAGAAATCCGCCTCCTCAAAGGGGAAATCGCCGAACTCCGCCAAGGAGCTGCAGCCGCTGGCGGCATGGCGCGGCCACGCGTCGAGGACTGTCTCTCCGCCGGCGACCTGGCACAACGGGAAGAGGACTTCGCCCATTTCCAGCGCAGCCTGGTGCTTAACGCGCAGACCCTCAACTCGCTCATGACCACCGCCAAGGGGGCCATGGAACTGAAGGACGAGATCGAGCCCCTCGCCAAGATCCTCTACCCAAAGGTCATCGAGATGATGGGCGAGCTGGAGGGACAGTACCATCCCGAGGACATCGCTGCCCTGGTGCGCAACACCCTCACCAATCTGCACCACTTCAATACCGCCATCATCATGCTCAAGGCGGGCATGGAGCTCAAAGACGAGATCGAACCCCTCGCCAAGCTGGTCTACCCGCGCATGATCGAGCTCTTCCAGGACCTGGAAGGGCAGTACAGCCTCGACGACGTCACCGCCCTGCTGCGCAACACCCTCGGCAGCCTGAATCACTTCAATACCGCCATCACCATGCTCAGGGCGGGCATGGAACTGAAAGACGAGATCGAGCCCCTCGCCAAGCTGACCCTGCCGAAGATCATCGAGACCTTCAACGAGCTCGACGGCACGCTGCGCGTCGCCGGGGCAGGCCTGCAGGCTGCGAAGAGCTGCACCCCGTCGCCTGCCCAGGCCGAGGCGATGATCCGCGTCATCGCCGACCTCGACCTGAGCAATGTTCCCAAGGTCGGCCCCCTCGGCGCGGTCAAGAAACTGTACGACCCCAACGTCCAGGAAGCCCTGGGCCTTGGTTTCGCGCTGATCGAGGCGCTGGGCGCCCTGCTCCGCGCCTGGCGGGACGGCAGATAGCCTGCCGGCCCGCAGTGTTTTGAGCATACCATCGGCCTGACAGTACCGGCAGGCGCATCGACAATATTTGACAGGAGGGAGAAGACACCATGAAAAAGCTAGTCATCCTCGGCGCCGGCTGCGGCGGGACGATGATGGCCAACAAGATGAGGAAGCACCTTGATCGGAACGAGTGGAACATCACCATCATCGACAAGGACAATATCCACGACTATCAGCCGGGATATCTCTTCGTGCCTTTCGGCATCAACACCGAGAGGGAGATCCGCAAGACCAAGAGAGAGTTCCTCAAGCCTGGTATCGACTTCGTCATCTCCGAGCTGGTCAACGTCGACTGGGACAAACAGCAGGTCACCACCGCTACCCGGGGCACCTTTTCCTACGATATCCTCATCATGTCCACCGGCTGCGACGTGCGCCCGGAGGAGGTGGAGGGGCTCGGCGAGACCTGGGGCAAGGACGTCTACGGCTACTACCGCTTCGACCACTGCGTCGACCTCAAGAAGGCCCTGGCTGGCTTCGAAGGCGGCAAACTGGTGGTGAACATCGCCGAGATGCCGATCAAGTGCCCGGTGGCGCCGCTCGAGTTCGCCTTCCTCGCCGACTGGTACTTCCATACCCGCGGCATCCGCGACAAGGTGGAGATCGAGTTCGTCACGCCCCTCACCGGGGCCTTCACCAAGCCCGTGGCCACCGCCGTGCTGACTTCGGCCTGCGAGCAGAAGAACATCAAGATCACCCCCAACTTCGCCCTCGGCTCCGTCGACGGCGAGCGCAAGGTGATATCTTCCTATGACGGCACCGAGGTCGACTACGACATGCTCGTCTCGATTCCACCCAACTTCGGCTCCCAGGTGATGATAGACTCCGGCATCTCCGACCCCATGGGCTACATCCCGGTGGATAAGCACACTCTGCAGCCCAAGGACCGCCCCAACGTCTGGGTGCTCGGCGACGGCACCAACGTGCCGACCTCCAAAGCCGGAGCGGTGGCGCACTTCCAGGCCGATATTCTCGAAGAGAACATCATGGCCTATATCAATGGGGAGGCGCAACACGCGAGATCGGATGGCCATGCCCTCTGATTCATCGAATCAGGCTTCGGGAAAGCCTACGTCATCGACTTCAACTACGATATCGAGCCGGTCGTCGGGGAATACCCCTTCCCCACCCTCGGCCCCATGGGCCTGCTCAAGGACACCGAGATGAACCATATCTCCAAGCTCCTCTTCAAGTGGGCCTACTTCAACCTGCTGCTCTGCGGCACCTGGCTCGGTCCGCCGGCGATGCAGAAAGCCGGCAAGCGCCTGAGCATGATCAAGAAGAAATAGCCCCATCCGGCCCGACAGGGCAGGTTGCAAGACCCGAAGGCCCCGCAGCGACATCGTCGCTGCGGGGCCTTCGGCGTTTGGCGCGGCCAGGGCGGAGCCAGATGGGAACCTCGCGCAAGACCTCGACCGCACTCGTGCAGAGAGGCGAGGCGCCCTTTTGCGTTCACCCGGGAAAGGCTGGAGAAGGAAGCCGTCGAGGCAGGAGGGTGAATACTCTCATTATTCTTCCATTTTGTGGCTTTCTACCCCACATTGTCCCTCTTGACAGATATGCTCACATCTATCTCTTTGTTTTTCTATATTATTATTTCAGACCAGATTGAGTGACCTCTCCTCCTTTCATTATCACGCAACCCTCATAACTCTCCCTGGCTTTCATCTATTTTACTGTTTTTACGCAGTATGCACTTGCACAAGCCATCCCCATTGGTGTAGTTTGGTTAATTATGGTTCATAATGTCGTTAGATGGATGTTTATGGTGGATAATGGCAGAGATTCGCTTTCGCGGCAAATACGATCACAGCATCGACGACAAAGGCCGCCTCAGCCTGCCCAGCCGTTTTCGCGAGGTGCTGCGCCACTACCCCAGCGAAATCCTCATCGCCATAGCCTGGGAGACCCACCTGCGCCTCTATCCACTGGCAGAGTGGGAGCGACTCGAAAATACCCTGCGCAAGGGGGAAGAAGTTTCGCCCGAGGAGGGTGAGCGCATCGTGCGTTTTTTCCAGGCGGAGAGCAGCGAGCTGGTTCTCGACCGTCAGGGGCGCATCCTCCTGCCTCCCCCGCTGCGCGCCGAGGCCGGCCTGAAGAGGGACATCGTCCTCATCGGCATGATCGAACGGGTGGAAATCTGGGACAGG
>JANJUM010000011.1 GCA_024710585.1 Desulforhopalus sp. | reverse complement strand
ATCCTGTTTGACGATCCCGCGAGCCTCTACTCGCGGCACTGTCAGTGGGTCGTGGAGTTGGATGGCCGGGTCGTGGCGGCCATGACCGTCGCGTCTGGGCGGGAGCAGACCCGACTTCGGAGCGGCTTGGTTGCCAAATTGCCCAGGCTCCGGCGGGTCCTCGGAACGGCCGCACTCGTGCGGAGCGTGTGGCGCGGATTCCTCCTCATCAGGCACTCTCTTGATTTCCGGGACGATGAGTTGGTTGGTTACACCATGGCCGTCCTGCCCGGGTACCGGGGCCGGAAGGTTTCTTTCGATCTCCACGCGGAAATGTGGCGCATGGCGCAGAAGCTTGGCCTTAGCAAGGTCGTCGGGGCAGTCGAGTCGCACAACGCGCGGCAAATTGCGCTGGTCGAGGCCATGGGCTACGAGAAAGTGGCCACCTGCGACCGGTCCAGCCTGAGACGGCACGGATTGTGCGACCTGCACAAGTACGTGATGGATCTGCAAATGGAGAAGCGCGACGCTCGGTGATCCGCAGCCCCGGCTGAAAATCCGTTTCCGCGTGTGGCCGGCGCCCAAGGACCGCGTGAAGTTCCGAAAGTGTCCTGCCGAGATTTGGGCCGGGGGCTTGGTGCCGAAACATGTTCACCTTATCTCCGTGCCGCACACCAAAAAGGCTTTTTCGCGTTCAATCGGCGAAGCTCATTGAGGGCGAGGGCCGTGGGTCGGAAGCTGGCGGTCGGCCCTGGTCAGGAAAAGGTGCGACCGACGGTATCGGGCATCGCTGCTTTGTAAGAATCTGTTGCCTTTGGTGGCTCTTTTCCTGGGCGCGACAACGCTTTGACAGCCTTGCGAGAAATTCGTTTATTGGATGGGTCAACGTTCGCAGGCATCAATTTATCTTCTCCCCCGCACCAGGCAGGCCGACTGCCGAGCTTTGGCGGTGGGAAAGGGTTTGGGGCAGGCGAGCCGATCAACAACCCGCATTTCTCCGAGGTATTGTCATGAACAGAAGAACCCTTTTCCACGCCGCCATCGTTTTTTCCATTCTCGTCATGCCCCTTGCTGCCCACGCCGAACAGGTCACCCTTTACGCTGCCGGTAGCCTCAAAGCCGCCCTGGGTGAGGTAGTCAAGGCCTATGAGAAGAGCGGCGGCACAACGGTCAAGGCGGAATTCGGCCCGTCCGGTGCCTTGCGCCAGCGCATCGAAAAGGAAGGTCAGGCCCAGGTCTTCGCCTCGGCCAACATGGAACATCCCCAAGCCTTAATGGCTGCCGGCAAGGGTGGCCCGGTGGCCCTCTTCACCCGTAACAACCTCTGCGCCCTTGCCCAGCCGGATGTGGCGGTGACTTCCTCGAACCTGCTCGCCACCCTCCTTGACCCCAAGGTCAAGGTGGGTATCTCGACCCCCAAATCCGATCCCGCTGGCGATTACGCCTGGGAACTTTTCGGTAAGGCCGGAAAGGTCAAGCAGGGGAGTTTCGAAACCTTGTCCGCCAAGGCCCTGAAGTTGACCGGCGCCCCCGACGGCCCCAAGGCCCCGGAAGGGCGCAATCAGTACGCCTGGGTGATGGAACAGAAACAGGCCGATGTTTTTCTCACCTACTGCACCAACGCGGTGCTGGCGAAGAAGGAGGTTGCCGGCCTGCAGATCGTCGAGATCGAGCCGCAATTGGCGGTTGGCGCCGATTACGGGCTGGTGGTCATGGGAGGGGCGCCGGTCGAGGCCTGGCGCCTGGCGATGTTCATTCTCGGCGTCGAGGGGCAGAAGATCCTCGCGTCCTTCGGCTTTCAGGCGGCGGGTGTCCCGGGAACCTGATTCTTGCGGCAATTGGCGACAGAGAGGGGGAACGTCGAGCGCTGTTACTCGCAAGCGTTCCCCCTCGCCGTCGCTGCCCGAGATGTGGCCATTGGGTCTACGTAGCACTTCACTCTTCGGTCTGCAAACTTGATCGTTGGCCAGAAACGGTCGATGACAAACATTCTCCAGCCGCCTGCCGTGACCGTCCATGCCGCGTCAGTCTGACAGGCAGTGACATGTCCAGGAGGCTGACTGGTGAACGGCTGGATGTCAGTCTGCGGCCAATATCACCCCGCCGAATCCCCGAGTACATACTCTCCTCCTTCCTTCCGCAGCATCGCCCGGTTGCAGGGCAAGACAAACGATGTACAATGGGCATTTGCGGCAGGTAGCCCGCCATCTTCCAGGAAAACCATAAGTGCAGCGACGACAAGGGACTCCAGGATTGATCATGGCGAGACACCAGACAGGACGTCATGGAACACATTCTCAAAGACCGCTAACCCGTCATCCAATCACTACTTTTCCACCTGAGCAGGAGGTATGCACAATGAAATACATTCCCTTTGGGTCAACTGGCTTGACGGTGTCTGAACTTGGGTTTGGTGGCATTCCCATTATCCGTCTGGATGAAAAGAGCGCGCTCGCCGTTCTGCACAGGGCGTACGAGGCGGGCATTACCTTGTACGATACGGCCAACCTCTATCGTGACAGCGAGAGGAAGATCGGGATGGCCTTCGCGCATCTCAGAGACAAGGTCGTTCTGGCCACCAAGACGTTTCGCAGGGACGCAGCCGGAGCGACCGAGCAATTGGAGAATTCGCTGCGGGTGATGAAGACGGACTATATCGATCTCTACCAACTCCATCAGATCTCCCAGGACGAAGACTGGGACAAGGCCACCGCTGCGGGCGGTGTGCTGAAGGCCGTCGTCAAAGCCAAGGAGCAAGGAAAGATTCGTTGCATCGGCGTCACCTCGCACAACCTGGCCATGGCGGTAAAACTTGTCAAAACCGGGCTTTTCGGCAGTATTCAGTTCCCCTTCAACTTCATCGAGGACGCCGCCAAAGGCGAGCTTCATTCCGCCGCTCGGGAGCGCGGCATGGGGATTCTTGCCATGAAACCTTTTGCCGGGGGCATGATTGACAATGCAAGGATCGCCTTTGCGTTTTTACGGCAGTACCCAGACGTACTGGTCCTGCCAGGATTCGATAGCCCGGAAAGGGTGGATGAGGTGGTGTCCCTGTATCAACAGCCCCATACGGTTAGCGATGCCGATATCCAGCGCATGGAGCGCTATCACCAGGAGCTTGGCAAGCAGTTCTGCCGGAGATGCGAATACTGTCAGCCTTGTCCGCAGGGGGTGATGATCACCTCGGCCATGGGCTACAAGGTGATTGCCGCCAGGATGTCGCCAAAGGTCGCCGTCGAGTTCACGAAGGTGGCCATGGAAAGCGTTGCCCAGTGCACGGAATGCCGGGAATGCGTCGATCGCTGCCCCTACGACCTGCCCATTCCCGATATGCTCAAGGAACATTACGGGCTCTATGAGCGGCATAAGAGCGAAAGCCTGTCATAGGCGCATCCGCTGCCTTCGTTGCAAAAGGAAGCGCGGCAGAATCGTAAAATCAGAAAACCACGAGCACCTCCACTCATCCTCAAGAAGGGTACATTGTGCATATCTGGGTCGATGCCGACGCCTGTCCTAAAGTAATCAAAGAGATACTCTTTCGAGCAGCGGAACGGACTGGGGTTTTTGTGACGCTGGTGGCCAATCAACCGCTTGTCGCTCCACGTTTGCAAAATATAGCGACTCTGCGTGTTGCCCCCGGGTTTGACGTGGCCGATAATGAAATTGTCAAAAAGCTGGATAGCGGAGATTTAGTCATCACCGCTGATATTCCCCTGGCAGCCGAGGTGATCGCCAAGGGTGGACATGCACTGAACCCTCGCGGGGAGTTATACACCAAGGATACTATCCGGGCTCGCCTGAGTATGCGCGATTTCATGGACAGTCTACGGTCAAGCGGCGTAGAAACCGGCGGTCCATCATCATTCAGCAAAAGCGACCGCCAATCGTTTGCCAATCAATTGGATCGGTTTTTATCCTCTCATTTTCGCAACGCGAAAGGATAAGTTCTCAGCAAAGGCGAGGAGTCATCTCGCCCATGCAGGCACTCCTCTCCATAAAGTGTCTGTCTCCGCAGGTCGTTTCCCTGTCATTTACCTTCCCAATTTAAGGTTCCCCTGAAGGCAGGTCGGCATGGCGCAGCATGGCTTTGCTGGCAATTCTTGTCGGAGTGCCAGGCGAACAGGCAAAGCTGCGCCGATGTGGGGGCATGACGAGCTGGCGAAACCTTGAATGCCTTGTCAGGAAAGGGTAGTTTGTTGAGAGTCGAGAGAGGGAGGAACGGGCTGGCTGTGGCGACAGGCGGCTTGCAGGAATGGACAAGCCCTTGTTGTCGGCAGTTGTGGAAACGGACGGAACGGGCTCCGCAGGCCTATCGGGAGGCTGCGCGATGGCATTGCGGACGGCGCTTTGCCGAGGGATCGCCAGAGGCGGTCGCAATCTATTGGCTAATGCACCTTGGGGGATGATCATGGCTGACGACAGTTTTCGCGAAGTGACCAGCCGCTCGTGGTTCAATCGAATCGGCGGCGCGGTCAAGGGGGTGGTCTTTGGCGTTGTCCTGCTGCTCGGGGCCTTCGCCCTGCTCTTCTGGAACGAAGGCCGCGCGGTGGAACGTTACAAGACACTCGAAGAAGGCGGCGGGGCGGTGATTTCGGTGGCCGCGGACAGGGTCGAGCGGGCCCATGAAGGGAAACTGGTACACCTCACCGGTCGCACCGTGAGCGACGAAGTGTTGAGCGACGGGATCTTTGCCGTGCGCGCCAGGGCCATCAAGCTGATCCGCACGGTGGAAATGTACCAGTGGGCCGAGAAGAGTCGCAGCGAGACGCGGAAGAAGCTCGGCGGCGGGGAGGAGACGGTGACCACCTATACCTACGAGAAGCGCTGGTCGGAGCGCCATATCGACTCATCCTCGTTCAAGCATCCCGAAGGGCACGCCAATCCGCCCATGCCCTACGCCAGCGGCACCACCGTCGCCGCCACGGTACATCTGGGGGCGTTCCGCCTGCCCCCGTTCCTGGTGGAGCGCCTTGACACCACACGCCCTCTGCCATTGAGCGGCGATACGGTCAGCGCTGCCCGCCTACCGCCGCAGGCGAAAATCGTCGGGGACGCCATCACCATCGGCTCTGCCACGGGGACGCCGAACCTCGGCGATCTCAAGGTGCGCTTCTCGGTGGTCGAAGACAGTGAGGTGAGCCTGGTAGCGCAGCAGCGCGACGACACCTTCCTGCCCTTCCAGGCCAAGGCCGGCGGCACCATCGACCTGCTGCAGCCTGGTCTCGTGCCTGCCGCCGCCATGTTCGCAGAGGCCCAGCAGAGCAACACCGTGCTGACCTGGCTGCTGCGTGGCGGCGGGCTGCTGCTGATGTTCATCGGCTTTCGCCTCATCCTTGCGCCGCTGCCGGTGCTGGGCGATGTCGTGCCGGCCTTCGGCGCCATGGTTGGTGCCGGGGTTTCGCTCATCGCCGGGCTGATTGCCGCGGTGCTGTCGCTACTGACCATCGCCATCGCCTGGGTGGTCTATCGGCCACTGCTTGGCCTCGGCCTTCTGGCGGCGGCCATCGCCGGCACCGTGTATATCGTCGCCAGGCTGAGAAAGCCACGGCGGGAAGCAGCCGTCCCGCCAGGCCCGCCGCCCTCTACCCCGCCGCCCCCGCCTGGCGGCTGAGCCTGTGTCGCCCTGGGGGACGTTTTGGCCGCCTCGCCAGGCCGTTAACTGGGCAGGCACGGTTAATGCTGCGCCCCGGCAGGTTCACGCTATGAAGGCATCGCCAGGACGTGGGCGGTGAACACATCACACTCGACGACAGGCAGAGCGGCCCGCTCCCCAGGACTTTTGCCCGGGGCCGCGGGCCGCTGTCTTGCCTGAGCCGGCGATTACAGTCGCGGGTCGATGGTGCCCGGGCCGCCGCAGTCCGGGGTATAGCAGGTAACATCTTTGAAGAGGCACTGTTCCTTACAGCTCGGGCAGATTTCCGGTGGGGTCGGGGCCTGCACGGTGTTGCCGCATTTACCGCATTTCCAGAAGGGGTTGAGCTGCTTGGGGGAAGAAGGCTTCTCTGTCATATCATGCTCCTTGGTTGAGGTTGTCGAGGTCGGTGCTGCTGCCATTGCTCCTATGGTAAGTACGGTGGCCGGCTTGCGCGAGGGGCATGAGGCGCGGCAAGGCCATCCTGCCGCCGTTTCCTGGCGGGGCCTGGCGTTTGGCAGCGGTGGGTCGAGAGGGTGCGCAGGGGCCTCCGTCGCGCGAGGAAGGCCCGAGGGCTAAGGCCGCACTCCGCACTCTTGCCTAAAGGAGATTGGGCAGGCAGGTGACGATCTCCGGGAAGATGATCAGAAGAATGATCTGGATGAAGTCGGCGACGAGGAAGGGCGCGGTACCCTTGTAGATCTCGCCCATCGGCACCCCGGTC
>JANJUM010000265.1 GCA_024710585.1 Desulforhopalus sp. | reverse complement strand
ATGCGGAAATCGTGGGCCAGCTGCAGCTGGCGCATCTCGTTGCCCTCGCTGCGCAGCAACTCCTTCATGATCTGCAGCAGCACCCTGGCGGTGTTGACATGATGGAAGGTGGCCGAGGAGAGGAAGACCTCGTCGCGCATGGAACGCAGGGACTTGATGCGGTCGACCGCTTTGCCCTCTTCGAAGGAGCCGAGGAGGTTGGCGATGGCGTAGGCGATGCGCAGCCCCCGCGCCGCCGCCATCTCCTTGATGCCGTTGGGGTGCATGTCCTCCACCAGCAGCGAGCGCAGGTTTTTGGAGAGGCTGCTGCCCCTCATGACATCGTGGACGATGCGCAGCAGCTCGTAGTCGTTCTTGTCGAAGAAGAGGGAGGAGACGTTGAGAGTCATGGGTCGTGGCGGGGGAAAGAGAGATGTCGTACGGCTATCTGGATCATCGAGGTCGACATGATTACGATGCTTCCCCAATCAACTCAAGCAACTTTCCGCGAAAATAGGCAAAGCTTGGCGAGGCGTTTTTCGCAACATCCATATGCGGGCAGATTCGTTCAGCCCATCGCGATTTCTCAGCCCCGACAGCCTGCCATCCTTTGGCTGCAAGAGCAGCAGCACCTCCCCTGTACACGGCATCGGCAAGGCGCTCCCATGTGCCGCAAATGGAATCATTAACATAGGTAGCGAGGAGGGAGTCCTTCGCTTTGGGGTAGGCTTCTTTGACCGCAGGAATATCCCCCAGCAACCACGCTTCGCCTTCTTCCACAGCGAGACAAAAGCGGGTCTCAGGTCTGGGAGAACAGGCCGCCAAAAGAGCAAGAAGCTCCTCCCGGAATATCGACAAACATTTGTCGTCCAAATCTGCGACCACAATTACCGCCGCCCGATATTCGGGCGGATACCCGGAAAAGGCCTTACCATATCCACGAAGAAGTTTTGGCAGCTGTTCCAAAAGGATCCGCTTGCTGGCCCCCGTATGCGTTACCAGGTTTTTCGGGATCCGGCCGATACCTTTATATGAATGGACGTGAAAGGAGTGTCCACCCGCGAGGATTCGCGGGACAAGAATGTCCAGAGCTTTTTTGCCCGACTGATCTTCGACAAGGATCTCGAAATGCATCGGATCACCTCGCGTCGAGATAATCACTATACCAAAGCCCGCCGAGTGGTAATCCCTCTGCTACCATGCTCTTGACCACCTTATCATCACTCGCTCGACGAATAGTGGAAAAGCCATTGGGGCCTTTTTCGAGAATCCACACTTCCTCCGGTTCCAGAGCATCGACGACATAGGGTTGGTGGGTTGTGATGAATATCTGCGATCTGTCTTTTTTCCCCGTAGCATGTACGCGGAATTCTCCAGCCAACGTTTCCAAGAGCTTGTGATATAAGCCGTTTTCCGGCTCTTCAATACAGATAAAGGGAGCTGGCTCGGGATCATTGAGAAGCAGAAGATAGCTGAACATTTTCAACGTGCCGTCTGACATCTGCCGTTGCGTGAACGGTTCTGCGAAACCTCTATCCTTGAAGAGAAGATACAGGGTATTGGTAATAGGGTCTCTATAGGGCTCGATGGTTCCTATTCCCGGTATTTTTTTCGAGATATCCTCGAGAATCCGCTTGAAAGCAGCCTTATGATTACGCTCCATAAACTGGACGACATTGGCAATGTTGTCGCCATGTAAATTCAGATGTTTCTGAATTCCAGCCTGCGGGACTATTCTGGCCGAATCAGGAGTAAAATAGCTGAGATACCAGCTTTGGATGAATTTCTTGAATTGTGCGATGCGTGGATTCTCGGAGAATTGTTCAGCAAGAGACACAATAGCGAGTTTGTGGGTATCAAATTCTACATTCCGCTTCGAATCTTCATCCCCTTCGAGCGCGTCATCGCCTACATAAACCGTTCCCTTGCCATTCTCGAGGTGCAAGAAGGAGCGGGGCCGTCCAGAGCCGCCACTGCTCTTGGCGCGTTGCCTCAAACGCTCACTGAGCACGATGGGAAGCCCAGTCTTCTCTTCCTTGCCGATGCTGATTTCGTACGTAATTGGCCTATCATTGTGAGATTCACGATAGTACACGGTGAACGACATGGGTTGCACGACACCTGACGAAACAAGCATGTCGTAACCTCCACGCCCTCTCGCATTGCACGCCGCTTCCAGGTCTGTCTCCATGCAGTCGGCAATAAATCCAAAAGCGTCGAAGATCGAACTTTTTCCAACGCCATTCTTGCCGATCACAACTGTCAGTGGAGTTAATGGCTCTGCATGGCGTAACGAGGGATCAGTGCCGATCCTCCCCATGGCCAAGTCACGCAACGACCTGAAATTTTGTATCTTAACTCCTTCTATGAGCGCCATCGTTGACCTCTTTTGAACACTCTCCCATAAGTTCCGAATCCCGACCAGTGCATATTCGCGAGACCCCTTCTCCTGCGGGTAGGCGACCATTGTACAACGACCATCAGGAGGGCGACAGCTGACGGTATTTGAACAATCCCAATGCACAGAATATCATGGCTCAGCCCGGATAATGCCATTCCCGATGACCCTCGACGAGGGAACGGACATCTGCCGCAAGGCCGGAAACAGCATTCTCCCGGCGATTTGCACCGTGTAACACTACCCGCTCTCGCCAAAGCCCGAGAGTGACGTGATGCTGTCGTGTTACGCTACCTTGATCGCATGGCAAAGACAAACATTTTCAGCCATCGGTCATTGCCGAAAAAGATTCGTTCAGTGAGACAGAGAGCCGCCGTGAGGGTTACACCGGACTCTATTTTGTGATACAGTGGAACTGAACAATGAAAAACTCCCCCCTCTAACGGCGATGGCACCACGCGAGCCTCTTCACGATTTTCACCCCTGCCCATGAAACGAGAAACGGAACTTATCGCCCGCAACTGGCCGCAACGTGACACCAGCGTCGCGACAACCATCAACCCGCCAGCCTACCGCGGCTCGACGGTGCTCTTCGCCAGCTACGCCGACATGGTCGAAGCGCAGATGGGCCGCCACCAGGGAATCAGCTACGGCACCGACCGCCTGCCGACGCAGCGCCAGTTCGAGGAGGCGATGCGCCAGCTCGAAGGTGGGGCGGTGACCCGCGTCTTCCCTTCGGGCATTGCCGCCATTCAGACGGCCCTGATGGCCTTCGTCACCAGCGGCCAGCACATGGTCATGGTCGACAACGCCTATGGCCCCGGCCGCCGCTTCGTCCACAAGGTGCTGGAAGAGCGCCTCAAGGTGTCGTGCACGGTGGTGCCGGCCAACGTCGGCGCCGACATCGAGGCCTACCTGCGCCCCGACACCGCCCTCATCTTCCTTGAGTCACCGGGCTCGAACACCTTCGAGATCCAGGACCTGCCGGCCATCGCCGCCATCGCCCGCCGGCGGGGCATCGTCACCCTGCTCGACGCCACCTGGGCCACCCCCCTCTATATCAGGCCCTTCGCGCTCGGCATCGACGCCACCATCCACTCGGTGACCAAGTATATCTGCGGCTATTCCGACGTGCTCGCCGGCACGGT
>JANJUM010000256.1 GCA_024710585.1 Desulforhopalus sp. | reverse complement strand
CCGGCCGACGATGCCGCCGGGTGAACGAGGGGCGCCGCTCAGGCGACGATGCACAGGGCGCGGTCCTTGGCCAGCTGCGTCAGCTTGTTGGTGACCCGGCCCATGGCGAACTCGGTGACCTCGGAGATGCCGCGGCGACCGACGACGATGGTGCCATAGCCCTCCTGGCGCGCTTCCTGGACGATGGCCGCGGCGCGGCTGCGCACCGAGGTGATCACCTTGGAGGACAGGCGCTCGGCGTCGACATTGAGCCGTTTGAGGTGTGTCTTGGCCAGCTGCATTGCCGGCTGGATCTCCTCTTCCGCCTCTTCCATGAGCTGGCGGCGATAGGCCTCGGGGAAGATGTCCTCGATCCCGGCCGAAGATACGGCGATGCCGCGAATGGCGTGGAACAGGGTCATGTGGTTGTTGTCGCGGTTGAGCATGCTGCCGGCGTGCTTGACCGCCCTGAGGCCGCCTTCCGAGGAGTCGAGGGCGATGAGCACCTTCTCGGCGGTGGGCTTGCCGCCGATGAGCCACAGCGAGAAGGTGGAGGCGGCGTTCAGCACCTTGCTGGCGACGCTGCCCATGGGCACGCCCTCCTCGTTGGACTTGCCGCGGCCGATAACGACGATATCGTAGCCCTGGCGCGCCTCGGTGATGATGTCGCGGGCGATGCCCTCCTTCTGCCGGCCGATCTTGGTGGAGACGTTTTCCGTGCCGAAGCCGGCATCGTGCAGCAGCCCGGAGGCGGTCTGCATGAAGACGTCGGCGAGAGACTCCTGCTGTTTCTCCCACAGACGCAGGGATTCGATTTTTTTCTCCCAGGCCGGATCACGGCCGAGGTCCCAGAATACCTCGGGAACCTTGCTCATAACCTGGTACAGGACCACCTGCGCTCGGGAGGGCGGCGCCGCAGAGGCGACATAGCGCACCGCGTCCATCGATTGTTCCGAACCGTCCACCGTCAACAGGATCTTTTTGCCTTTGTCTGCCATGACTCTTTCCTCCAGGGGGATATGTAGTTGATGCCGCTCGGTGGCCGCCAGCGGAACACGATCCGGGGGCGCCCCGAACGGCAGGGTATTTGCTGCAGCTCTTCCAAAAGCGGTGCCAGAACCTTCGTAAAATGGCACATTTCGAGATATCAGACAGTTAGCGGGAGGCGACCGCTGCGACACAGGGCCCGACATCGGTCCAGAGATGGCGTCATCCCTGTGTGGATCGGGTGACAGTGACGCGGCAAAAAGGGAAACAGGCTGGATTATGGCTTTTTTCGCTGTCTCGGGAAAGTTACACCACCGCTCTCCGCTCTGTCGCCTGTGCGCCATCGGTAACAGTTCCGTGGCAGGCGAGGCAATGTCGTAACGCTTTTTTCCTCCTGCCTTTGGACATGGCGGTTTTCTTATGATATTCTCGACCGAGGAAGTGTCCTCCGCCGCCGCGGCGGCCGGGGGCATGGTACCCGCCAGCGCGGTGGCGGCAATGATGATGTGTCCGGCCCCCTGCCGTGACGACAACTTCCCCCGTCGGGCCCGACGTGGCCGCCCCATCGGCCCTGGCCCCGCCGGGATACGGAAACTTCATGAACGTTCCCTTCTTTCAGCGCCTTTCCTTCATCCAGGCCCGCAAGACCTTGCTGTTCGTCTTTCTCCTCGCGGTGATCGTCGCCGCCGTACAGATCTTCAGCGATTTCCACACCCACCGCCGTGAGACCGAGTCGATGCTGCGCCAGGTCATGGCCATGCAGAAGGAGTCGGCGGCCCTGGCCGCCTGGGGCCTCGACTCGGCTTCGGCAGAGCGGGTGGTGGGTGGCCTGCTGCACTACGGGGCCATCCGCAAGGTGTCGCTGGTCAGTGACAGTGGTCTCATCCTCGCCGCCCAGGAGCGGCCACGCCAGTCCGTCGGGGTGCTCGACCGTCTGGCGCGGAGCCTCTTCGAAGATCGCGACTACACTGCCGAACTCCATATACACGATACGCAGAAGCCCATCGGCACCCTCTCCTTCACCAGCGACGGGGCGGTCATCGCCGTCGCCTTCGTTGAACGCACGGTCAACAATCTGATCGCCAGCGCGGTGTTGCTGGTCGTGCTCTCCGTGGTTCTGGTGATGATGTTTCATCGCCTGCTCACCCGGCCACTGGCGCAGCTCTGCGGCGAACTCGCCGTTATCGACATCGAGCGCCCGGCCCGCGCTCCCCTGACCATGGCCCGTGGACACGGCGGCGACGAGCTCGGCCTGGTGGTGGCGACCATCAACCGGCTGCTGGAGAAGATCGAACGCAGCCTCGAAGAGCGCCGCCAGGTGGAAAAGGAGCTGCAGGCGGCGGAGCAGAAATACCGCTCCATCTTCGACAACGCCATCGAGGGCATCTACCAGATCAGCTTCTCTGGACGTTTTCTCAGCGTCAACCCGGCGCTGGCCGGGGCCATCGGCTACGACAGCCCGCAGGAGCTGATGGACGGGGTGGTCGACATCGGCCGGCAGCTCTATGCCGAGCCGCAGCAGTGGTACGCTTTCCTCTCCGCGCTGCAGCGTGACGGCTATGTGGTCAATGTCGAAACCCCCTTCCTGCGCCGCGACGGGTCGACCCTCTGGGCCAGCCAGAGCGCCCGCATCGTCCGCGACGGGCAGAGCGGGGCGGCGCTGTTCATCGAAGGCACCGTGGCCGACATCAGCGGCAGCAAGAAGGCCATGGCCGATCTTGCCCGGGTTGAGGCGCAGCTCATGCAGGCCCAGAAGATGGAGGCCCTCGGCAATCTCGCCGGCGGCATCGCCCACGACTTCAACAACCTCCTGCAGATCATCTCCGGTACGGTGCAGCTGCTGCTGCTCAAGAAAAAAGAAGGCGACGAGGACTACCGGCAGCTGCTCGAGGTGCATCTGGCGGCGGGGCGGGCCGCCGATCTGGTGCGGCGCATGCTGACCTTCAGCCGCAAGGTGGAGGTGTGCAAGGTGTCGCTCGACCTCAACGAGGCGGTTGACAACGCCCTGCATCTTCTGCAGCGCACGGTGCCGAAGATGATCGAGCTCAGGGCCGATCTCGCCGAGAACCTTCCCGCCATCGCCGCCGACCCGCTGCAGATCGAGCAGGTGCTGGTCAACCTCGCCAATAACGGGGCCCAGGCCATGGAGGAGGGTGGTCGGCTGACCATGGCCACAGAACTGCTCGATCTGCCCCAGGGACTGCGCGAGGGGGAGATCGACCTGAGCCCCGGTTCCTACGTTCGGCTGCGCGTCGCCGACAGCGGCCATGGCATGGATGAGGAGACGCGGCGGCGCATCTTCGAGCCCTTCTTCACCACCAAGCCGCCGGGCAAGGGGTCGGGACTCGGCCTCTCCTCGGTCTATGGCATCGTTTCCGCCCACGGCGGGCAAATCGCCTGCCGCTCGCAGCCGGGGCGCGGCTCGATCTTCGATGTCTATCTGCCGGTCATCGCCGCAGAGGGGGAGCGTCGGGCGGAAGAGCGCCGGGTATCGGAAATCTGGGGCACGGAAACCATCCTCGTCGTCGACGACGAGAGCACCATTCTCGACATCGCCGGCGAAATCTTCCGTCAGCACGGCTATGGGGTGCTCACCGCCTCCAGCGGCGAGGAGGCGGTCCGGCTCTATGAGAAGAGCGGATCAGGGATCGACCTCGTCCTCATGGACCTGGGCATGCCCGGCATGGGCGGCAAGAAGTGCCTGGAGGTGTTGCGCGGCCTGAATCCGCAGGTCAAGGTGATCATCGCCTCGGGCTACGGCAGCTACCACCTGGCCCGAGACCCCGAGGCCAGCGGCGCCGCCGCCTTTCTCGCCAAGCCCTACCGTCTCGACGTGCTCCTCGCCACCACGCGGCAGGTGCTCGACAGCCGCCAGGGGCCCGCCGGCCTGGTCGGGACCTGAGCGCAGCCGTTTTCGCGATCCTCCCTTGTGGTTCTCGGAAGGGCATTGGGCCATCAGAACTACAATCCGCAGCCGTCGCAGCCCCCACCCCTGGCGGGCCTTGCCTTTTATCTGCGACGGTGGTAGCGTTGGCGGCGTGTGGCGGGGTACCGTCGCGGTCGCCAGTTAGCGGCGCTGTCCCATCCGCACAGCCGAATTCCCTCCGGGCGGAGGGGAGCGGGGGAACCAAGCACTTTGGGGCGTATCGCCGGGTGACCGGCGTAGGGCAATCTCTTCGGCCCGAGCCCGTCAGCTAACCTCGCAGGCTTCGAGGGAAAAGCGCCTTTCTCCTCTTGTGGGGCTTTTCCAGTCTCTTTCGGGGGGATATTCCATGTGTCGCCTTTGTCGTTCGCGGGGCCATGTCGCCTTGCGCTCCTTCCTCTGTTTTTTCTTCTCTTCTCCTCTGGCCAGGGTTTTTTTTGATTCGCCACCCACTGCAGGCGGGTTGCCCCGTTGTGCGGAGGCGTGACGCTCCCTGGCGAGAAGTCCTCGCCGGTCGCCTCAGCCATGTTATCAGCGCAGCCGTCCCGGTGTGCCTCGCTGGCGGCTGGACGGCACGGCGAAGGCGACCCACATTCGGTGTCAACTCAATGAAAATTCCCAAGAAACGCTGGCAGATGAGCCCCGCTACCCTGGTGCTGCTCAGCTTTGTGGTGCTCATCGCCTGCGGCTCGCTGCTCCTCAAGCTCGACGTTTCGACCGTGTCGGGGGCGCTCCCCTGGATCGACGCCATCTTCACCGCCACCTCGGCGGTGTGCGTCACCGGCCTGGTCGTGGTCGACACCGGCACCTGCTTCACCCTCGTCGGGCAATTGGTCATACTGGCACTGGTGCAACTCGGCGGCCTCGGGGTGATGACCGTGTCGGTGGCCCTCTTCACATGGATCGGGCGCGCCGTCTCTCTGCGCAACCGCCTGGCCATGCAGGATCTCTTCGCCCACACCCCGCGCCGTGACATCTACCGGCTGGTGCGCAGCGTGGTGCTCTTCACCTTTGGCGCCGAGTTCCTCGGGGCCGGGCTGCTGACGCTGCATTTCAGCGACCATATGCCGTTTGCAAAAGCCCTCTACTACGGGGTCTTCCATGCCGTCTCCGCCTTCTGCAACGCCGGTTTCGCCCTGTTCGCCGATGGCCTGCCGCGCTATGCCGGCAGTTGGCTGGTCAACCTCGTCATCTGTGCGCTGATCGTTGTCGGCGGCATCGGCTTCCCGGTGCTCTACGACCTCCATGCCCGCTATCTCGCCCGGGAAAATCGCACGGCGCGTCTCTCGCTGCAGACCCGTACGGTGCTGGTCACCACCGCCCTGCTCATCGTCGGCGGGGCGGCGATGTTTGCCCTGCTCGAAGTCCCGGGCTCGGTGATGGCCGAGCGCTCCCTTGCCGAGTGGCTGCTCATCCCCATCTTCCAGTCCATCACCTGCCGCACGGCGGGGTTCAATACGGTGGACATCGCCGCCCTGCGCGAGGCGACAGTCGTCATGATGATCCTGCTGATGTTCGTCGGCGCCTCGCCCGGCTCCTGCGGCGGGGGCATCAAGACCACCACCCTGGCGACGCTGGCCCTCTTCACCCTGAGCCGGATCCGGCACCAGCGGCGGGTCAACCTCTTCAGGAAGAGCCTGCCCGAGGCGACGGTGTCCAGGGCGATGTCCCTGGTGGTGCTTTCCACGGCGCTGATCGCCTTGGTGACTTTCATGCTGCTGCTCAGCGACACCTTCGTCGACGTCCCCGGCGAACACCCCCAGGCCAGGATCAACGCCCTGCAGTATCTCTTCGAGACGGTTTCGGCCTTCGCCACCGTCGGCCTGTCGATGGGCATCACCGCCTCGCTCTCCACCTGGGACAAGGCGTGGATCATCTTCATGATGTTCGTCGGGCGGGTCGGGGTGCTGACCTTTTCCTATGTCATCGTCGGCAATACCGTCGGCGGCAAGGAGTACGCGGAAGAAAATCTCATGATCGGCTGAACGGGAGGAGGCGATGAAGAAATACGCGGTGATCGGTCTGGGCAACTTCGGTTTCCACGCCGCCAGGGCCCTGGGCGGCGAGGGCAACGAGGTGATCGCCATCGACATCGACCGGGCCAGGGTGCAGGCGGTGGCCCCCTACGCCACCGAGGCGTTGGTGCTCGATGCCATGGACAAGGAGGCCCTGCAGTCGCTGGGGCTCGAGGAGATGGAGGCGGTTGTGGTGTCCACCGGCACGAGCATCAGCGTCAGCATCATGATCTGCCTCTACCTCGGCGAGCTCGGCGTGCGGCGCATCCTCGCCAAAGCCCTCGACGAGGATCACGAGAAGATCCTCCTGCGCGTCGGCGCCACCGAGGTGGTGCATCCCGAGCGCGACATGGCGGTGCGCGTCGCCCGCGGCCTGACCCGTCCCAACCTTCTCGATTTCATCCCCCTGTCCGCGGAATTCGAGCTCGTGCAGATCGAGGCGCCGGCGCAGTTCGTCGGTAAAAGCCTGAGGGAACTCGACCTGCGCGCCAGGTACGACGCCCATGTCATCGCCATCCGGCATGTCAGCGACAACGGCTTCATGCTCATTCCCCCGGCCGGCTACACCATCGGCGCCGAGGATATCCTCGTCGTGCTTGGCAAGAGCGTCGATCTGCGTCGGGCCAATTTTCTTCGTTAGGGGTGGCGCGCCCGCGGCCCGGCCTTCTCCTGGCGGGGGCGGAAAGGGGCGCGGTCTGGGGCGATGCCCCCGTCACCCAGCCCGCCTGCTCGGGGATGCGGCTCGACACCATCTCCGGGCGGCTTTTTCCCGTTTGCAGAAACGTTGATACCGGTTATCATTTTTCTAAATGAATGCCGCGGCGACACGTACCGTCCGCTCTTCCCTCGCCATTTCTTTCGGGAGATTTCCATGGTCGAAATCATGCACCACAATATCCTCGAACTCTTCGAGCTGCGCCGTCACGCCCTGGCCGGCGGTGGCGACAAGCGCACAGCGCAGCAGCACCAGCGGGGCAAGCTGACCGCCCGCGAGCGCATCCACCTGCTCCTCGACGAGGGCTCCTTCGAAGAGATCGATATCCTCAAGGTCGGCCGTGGCGAGGGCGCCAGCGACAGCTACCCGGGGGACGGGGTGATCACCGGCCACGGCACCATCAGCGGCCGCGAGGTCTTCGTCTTCAGCCAGGATTTCACGGTAATCGGCGGCTCGCTGGGCGAGGGGCACTCGCAGAAGATCTGCAAGATCATGGACCTCGCCCAGCAGGTCGGCTCGCCGGTGATCGGCCTCAACGACTCCGGCGGGGCGCGCATCCAGGAGGGCGTCGACGCCCTGGCCGCCTACGGCGAGATCTTCCACCGCAACGTCGCGGCGAGCGGCGTGGTGCCGCAGATCTCCTGCATCATGGGGCCCTGCGCCGGCGGGGCGGTGTACAGCCCGTCGATCACCGACTTCGTCTTCATGGTCCAGGGCACTTCGCACATGTTCGTCACCGGGCCGAACGTGGTCAAGACGGTCATCCACAAGGAGATCAGCGCCGAGGAGCTGGGCGGGGCGGCGGTCCACGCCGAGAAGAGCGGCGTTGCGCAGTTCGTCTACCCGAACGACATCCTCTGCCTGCGCGCGGTGCGCCAGCTGATCGCCTATCTGCCCTCCAACAACCGCCAGAAGGCGCCGCTGCTCGATCTCAACGATCCGCCCGACCGCACCGACCCGACGCTGGACTACCTCGTGCCGCCCAGTCCCAACCAGAGCTACGACATGAACGTGCTCATCTACAGCATCCTCGACGGCGCCGAGTTCCTCGAGGTGCAGCCGCACTTCGCCGGCAACATCATCTGCGGTTTCGGCCGCCTCGGCGGGCAGACCATCGGCCTCGTCGCCAACCAGCCGGCGGTGCTGGCCGGGGCGCTCGACAACAACGCCTCCTTCAAGGCGGCCCGCTTCGTGCGGTTCTGCGACGCCTTCAACATCCCCCTGGTCTGCCTGGTGGACGTCCCCGGCTTCATGCCCGGCCCGGAGCAGGAGCACGGCGGCATCATCCGTCACGGCGCCAAGCTCCTCTACGCCTTCTCCGAGGCCACCGTGCCGCGCATCACCGTCATCGTCCGCAAGGCCTACGGCGGTGCCTACGTGGTGATGAACTCCAAGCATATCCACTGCGACATCAACTACGCATGGCCGACGGCGGAGATCGCCGTCATGGGGGCGCGCGGGGCCACCGAGGTGGTGCACCGTCGCGACATCGAAAAAGCGACCGACCCCGAGGCGATGCTGGGCGAGAAGATGGAGGAGTACCGCAAGCACTATATGAACCCCTTCCTCGCCGCCAAGCGCGGCTATATCGACGACGTCATCTTCCCCCGCGACACCCGCCACCGCCTGATCCGCACCCTGCAGTTCCTGGAGAGCAAGAAGGCCGCTCGTCCCGAGCGCAAGCACGGCAACATTCCCCTGTGAGGTATCCATGTTTTCCAAGGTCCTGATAGCCAACCGCGGCGAGATCGCCGTGCGCATCCTCCGTACCTGCAAGGCGATGGGGATCGCCACCGTCGCCGTCTATTCCGAGCCGGATTTCCGCAGCATCCATGTCTCCCAGGCCGACGAGGCGGTCCTCCTCGGCGGGGCGCGGCCGGCCGAGTCCTACCTCAACGTGGAGCGCATCCTCGCCGCCGCCCGCGACACCGGCTGCGACGCCATCCACCCCGGCTACGGCTTTCTCTCCGAGAACGCCGAGTTCGCACGCCGGGTGGAGGCGGCCGGATTGACCTTCATCGGCCCGCCGCCGCAGGTGATTGCCGCCATGGGCGACAAGATCGCCGCCAAGAAGCTCGCCACAAGGGCCGGTGTGCCCACCGTGCCCGGCACCGAGGAGCCGGTGGCGAGCCTCGCCGAGGCCAAGGCGGCGGCCGGTGCCGTCGGCTATCCGGTGCTGCTCAAGCCGGCGGCAGGCGGCGGCGGCAAGGGCATGCGCCTGGTCGGCGGGCCGGAGGAGCTGGCCTCTGCACTCGAGCAGTGCCGCCAGGAGACCGGCAAGTCGTTTGGCGACACACGCATCTTCGTCGAGCGCTTCCTCGAACAGCCGCGGCATATCGAGATCCAGGTGCTGGCCGACAGCCACGGGCATGTCATCCACCTCGGCGAGCGCGAGTGCTCCATCCAGCGGCGCTACCAGAAGATCGTCGAGGAGTCGCCCTCCTGCGCCATCACCCCCGAGCGGCGCGAGTACATGGGGCGGTTGGCCTGCGAACTGGCTCGGGTGGCCGGCTACGTCAACGCCGGCACGGTGGAGTTCATCGTCGACCGCCACGGCGAGTGCTTCTTCCTCGAGATGAACACCCGCCTGCAGGTGGAACATCCGGTGACCGAGCTCGTCAACGGCCTCGACCTGGTGGAGTTGCAGCTGCGCATTGCCGCCGGCGAGCCGCTGCCGCGCACCCAGGAGGAGGTGCGCCTTAACGGCTGGGCCATGGAGGTGCGCATCTGCGCCGAGGATCCGCGGCGCAACTTTGCCCCCTCGGTGGGCCTGGTGACCCGCTATGCCGCCCCGCGCGGCCGCAGCGTCCGCGTCGACTCGGGCATCGACGCCGGCTCGACGGTCAGCGTCTACTACGACCCGATGCTCGCCAAGGTGATCACCTGGGGGGAGGACCGCGAGGCGGCACGGCGCCGTATGGTGCAGGCCCTCAACGGCTACCATATCGAGGGGGTCTCGACCAACATCGACTTCGCCAACCGCATCGTCACCCACCCCGCCTTCATCGCCGGCGAGCTGTCCACCGATTTCATCGCTACGCGGCTGCTCGCCGAGAAGACATCCTGGGAGCCGTCGCGCCAGGTCCTCGACCATATCGCCATCGCCACCACCCTCATCTACCACTTGCGCGAGAGCCTGGTGCAGGACTCCCTCAAGCCGCTCAAGTCGCGGGTCGGCATGGTGGCGGCGGGGCGGGGCTGTTCGCCGTATGTGGCCAAGCACGAGGACTGGGTTTTCGAGATGTGCCTGGAGCAGGAGGGCGAATTCCGCTGGCGGGTGGCGGTCGACGGCGTCGACTACCGCGTGGTGACGCCGCCGATGGAGTTCTACCGCCGCCGCCTGCGCCTCGAGATCAACGACGAGGTGTGCTATTTCCGCCTCAAGTACAGCGGCAACTTCATCGAGGCGGCCTATAGCGGCGTCGCCGGAGACTTCGAGATCTACAACCCGCGCGAGTGGCGCCTCGCCGCCCATATGCCGCCGCCTTCGCGGCGCCTGGGCGGCAACGTCCTCGACTGCCCCATGCCGGGCCTGGTGGTGGCGGTGCGGGTGGCGGAAGGGGAACGGGTCTTCCGCGGCCAGGAGCTGATCATCCTCGAGTCGATGAAGATGGAGAGCGCCGTCGCCGCCCCCGACGACGGGGTGGTGGAAGCGGTCTGTGTCGGCCCTGGCGACGCGGTCGAGACCGGCACGGTGTTGCTGCGCTTCCGTAACGAGTAGGGCGGCGGCGCGCGTCGGGGCCGGCGCGCTGCACCTGGGCTGGCAGCGCCGGGTGCAAGTCCTGCCGGGCAAGGGCGGTTGGCGGGAGGCTGTTCGGGGCGGGGCGTCCGGCGCCGGAGCGATGAGGCGGGCAGTGTGGCGGGCGGTTCAGGGCGGGGAGGCTTGGCCAGGCATGGCTGCGGCCGCCCTGGCTACGAGCTTTCCGGGCTCCACAGGATATGGCGGTTGCGGCCGGCGCTTTTGGCGGCATAGAGGGCTCGGTCGGCCCGCTCGATGAGCTGAATCGGGTTCCCTTCGCGGCTCGGCTGCATGGTGGCGCCGCCGAGGCTGATGGTCACCCGTGGGGCGGCCGGCGAGTGGGCATGGGGCAGGTCGAGTTCCCTGATGCTGTCGAGCAGGGCCGCGGCGACGGTGGCGGCACCGAGGCCGTCGGTCATCGGCAGGACGGCGGCGAATTCCTCGCCGCCGAAGCGGGCGATGAAATCGGCGGGCCGGCTTATCGCCCCGGCCAGGGCGGCGGCCACCCGCTTGAGGCAGTCATCGCCCTCGATATGGCCATAGTTGTCGTTGTAGAGCTTGAAGTGGTCGATATCGATCATCAGCAGCGACAGGGGCGCCCCCTCGCGCTGGCCGCGCAGCCACTCCACCTTGAGCACCTCGTCGAAGCGGCGGCGATTGGGGATACCGGTGAGGCCGTCCAGAGTCGACAGGGCCTCGAGGGTGTCGCGGTGGCGCTTCAGCTCGAGGTGGGTCCTGACGCGGGCGCGGACGATGGGCAGGCTGAACGGCTTGGTGATATAGTCCACCGCCCCGCAGGCCAGGCCCTTGGTCTCGTCTTCCTCCTCGGCCATGGCGGTAATGAAGATCACCGGGATATTCCTCGTCGTCGGGTCCTCCTTGAGGTGGCGGCAGACCTCGTAGCCGTCCATCTTCGGCATGACGATGTCGAGGAGGATGAGGTCGGGCGGGTTCGACGAGCGCGCCATCTTCAGGGCCTTTTCGCCGTCGGTGGCCAGCCGGATGCGGTAGTCGGCGCGGAGCGATTCGCCGAGCACCTTGATGTTGGCGGGAATATCGTCGACGATGAGGATCGAACTCCTGACCTGCTCATCCATGCTGGGCCTCCCTGTCGCTCTGTTCGAAATGCCTCTCGAGGCGGTCCATGGCCTCGGCGGCGCCGTCGAAGTCGAACTCGGCCATATGGCGGTCGAGCTCGGCGATGAACGGCGCGAAACGCTGCGGGTCGAGACTTTCCCTGAGGCGCTTCCAGCACTCCTCCGCTTCGAGGTCGGCGTCTTCGATCATCTGCCGCAGGGGGAGAAGCTGCTGCCGGGCCCGCTCGCTGTCGGGATTCGGCGTCGGGGCCGCATCCGGCCGCATGTCCAGTCCGGCCAGGGTGGTGGCGAGCCGGTCGCATTCGACCATGACGAGGTCGAGTTTCTGCCGGCAGCGCTTCGTGTCGATTCCCAGGCGGAGTTCTTCCTCGAGCTCTCTGGCGCTACGGTAGACGGCGTGGGCGGAGAGGTTGCCGGCCATGCCCTTGAGGGTGTGCGCGGTATCGCGGGCCCGGGCCAGCTCGCCTCCCGTTATGGCCTCGCTGAGGGTCGCGGCGAGGGCCGCTGCCTGATCGACAAACTGCAGCAGCAGGTCGCGATAGAGGCGGTCGTTGCCGCCAAGCCGCTCCAGTCCGGCGGCGACGTCGATGCCCTCGAGAGTGGGGGGCAGCGCGGGCGCCACCCCGCCCGCCCGGGCGCGGCGCAAAGGCAGCGCCGCGCGGTCGCCCTCGGCCTCCCTATCCAGCAGCCATTTCTCCAGGGTGGCGAAAAGCCTGACGGTGTCGATGGGCTTGGTGACGTAGTCGCTCATCCCCGCCGCGAGACATTTTTCGCGGTCACCCTTCATGGCGTGGGCTGTCATGGCGATGACCGGCAGCGGCGGCCGCCCGAGGAGCGCCTCCCTCTCGCGGATGGCCAGAGTCGCCTGGTAGCCGTCCATCTCCGGCATCTGGACGTCCATGAGGATGGCGTCGCAGGGCTCGGCGAAGGCCATCTCCAGGGCTTCGCGGCCGTTGACGGCGCAGGTTACGACGAGTCCCTCGCCGCTGAGGATGGCCGTGGCCAGGGTGCGGTTGACCGGGTTGTCCTCGACGAGCAGCACCCGCTTGCCGCGGAGATCGGCGTGGGGCGGGGGGGGCGGCGGGGGCTTTGCCGCTCCTGGCCGTCGCGGCCGCCCCCCCTGAAGATCCATGGCCTTGACGACGGCGTCGAAAAGCTGCGACTGTTTGATCGGCTTGGCGAGGAAGTCGTCGACCCCGACCCTCCTGGCCTCGGCGAGCAGCTCCTCGCGGTCGTAGGAGGTCATCATGATCACCGGCACCCCTGCCATGCGTGGGTCCTCTCTGAGGCGCAGGGTGGTTTCGCAGCCGTTTAGACCGGGCATCTGCCAATCCATGAGGATAAGGTCGAAGGGACGCTCCTCGTCGCTGTCGGCGAGCAGCCGCAGGGCCTCCTCGCCGCTGTCGGCTGGAGTCGCCTCGAGGGAGAAGGAGGCGAGGAGTTCGGCGAGGATGTGGCGGAAGGTGTGGTTGTCGTCGACCACCAGCACCCTGAGGCGGGAGATGTCCGCCGCCGGAAGCAGGTCTTCCCGGCTGTCTTCTTCATTGGCGCGGACAAACTGCACGGTGAAGAAGAAGGTCGCCCCCCGCCCCGGCTCGCTCTCCACCCACATCTCCCCGCCCATGATCTCCACCAGGTTTCTGCAGATCGGCAGGCCGAGGCCGGTGCCGCCATATTTTCTGGTGGTCGAGCCATCGGCCTGGACGAAGGACTCGAACAATGCGGCGCGCTGCTCGCGTGCAATGCCGATGCCGCTGTCCTTGACCGAGAACTGCACTGTGCTTTTCTCCGCCTCCAGGCGCAGCGGCTTGACCTCGATGACCACCTCGCCGGCCTCGGTGAACTTGATGGCGTTGCTGACCAGGTTGACCAGCACCTGGCGCAGGCGCAGGGGGTCGCCCTTGACCCGGGCAGGCATCTCCGGGCTGACGGCGAGGAGCAGCTCGAGGCCTTTTTCCGCCGCCTTGCCGGAGAACATGTCGAGCAGGCCGTCGAGGACCTCGGAGAGGCGGAAGTCGGTCTGCTCGAGGACCAGCTTGCCGGCCTCGATCTTCGAATAGTCGAGGATGTCGTTGATGATGCCGAGCAGGGCCTGTCCCGACTGCTGGATAGTCTCCAGGTAAAGGCGCTGCTTGTCACCCAGCTCGGTCTTCAGAGCCAGCTCGGTATAGCCGATGATGGCGTTCATCGGCGTGCGGATCTCGTGGCTCATGTTGGCGAGGAACTCGCTCTTGGCCCGGGTGGCCTCCTTGGCCTGTTTGGCCATGGCGTTGGCG
Organism: Desulforhopalus sp.; assembly: GCA_024710585.1. Taxonomy (GTDB): domain Bacteria; phylum Desulfobacterota; class Desulfobulbia; order Desulfobulbales; family Desulfocapsaceae; genus Desulforhopalus_A. Next base: position 5,546 of record JANJUM010000256.1, on the reverse strand, counting down.
CGGCGTATGGCATCCTCCAGCTTGCTGTTGACGCCGACCAGCTGGGTGTTGGTCTCCTCGACCTTGGCCTTGGCGAGGCGCAGTTCCTTCTGGGCTTTTTTGTAGATGAGGATCTGCGACACCAGGCTGGAGAATATCTCGAGCGGGCGCACCGTCTCCGCCGAGGGCTGCTGCCCGGACCTGCTGCTGTCGACGGAGATGATGCCGATGAACTCGCCGTGGCGGTCGACCATCTTGACGAAGAGGTTGTCCTCGGGGTGCCAGGCCTGTTCGTCCTGCGGGGGCTCGCCCTCGCCGAAGACCGTGCCCTGCCAGTGCAGCAGGTGTTTCAGGCGGTGGGGGATATAGTAGCTTGACTGTCCGACGCGCAGCGCCTCGTCTAAGGCCTGGGCGAACATCTCCCGGGAGAGCTCTACGGCCCTCAGACTGTCGACGATGGCCTCGTCGAGGCCGGCGTGGCCAATGATGTCGCGGTAGGGCGGCGCATCCTTGAAGATGGAGATCACCGCCCGCTGGTAGTCCGAGTTCTCGACGATGGCCCTGGCAATATGGTCGTAGAGGGCCTGCTCGTTGCGCATGGTGATCATCGAGGCGGCGGCCAGGCTGAGCTGTTCCGTCTGCCGCGACAAGAGCTGCAGCCGCTGTTCGCTCTGCCGCAGGGCCTCCTGGGAACGGCGGCGCTCGATGGCCAGGGCCACCTGGTCGGAGACGGCGTTGAGGATCTCGATCTCGCGATCGGTATAGAGGTCGTGGCGGCTGTAGCTCTGCGTCACCATGGCGCCGATGACCGCTTTTCCCACCTTGAGCGGCACCCCCACCCAGATCAGCGGCGGCTTGCCGAGCATCCTCCCGGCGGCGACGCGCTGGCGGATATCCTCCTCGTCGAAGATGACGATCGCGCCGCGCTGCACGACGATGCTGGTCATCGAGTTGGTGTCGAGGGCCATCTCGGTCATGCCGGCGAAGTCGTCGTACTCGTCGACGTAATAGGGGAAATGGATACGCTTGGCCTCGCTGTCGACCAGGGCGATAAAGAAGTTGGTGACGTCGAGCACCCGGCCGAGGGAGATATGGATGGTGCGGTACAGGTCCACCAGGTCTTTGGCGGTCATCACCGCATTGCTGATCTCGAGCAGGGTGGTGGTTACCGCCTCGCTCTGCTGGCGCCTCAGTTCTTCGCCCTTGCGGTCGATGGCCAGCGCGACCTGGTCGGAGATGGCGCCGAGCAGTTCGGCATCCCTGGCCGAGTAACGCCGCGGGTCGCTATAGCTCTGCACGATGATGGCCCCCATGACCGCCTTTCTGGTCACCAGGGGGGTGCCCAGCCATAGCTCGCAGTGGGTGCCGATGATCGGCTTGCCGTTTGCCGCCACCCTCGCCTCGATGTCCCTGCGGGTGAAAAAGCGTGTCTGGCCGCTGGTGATGACCTCGGCGAGCAGGGTCCCGGAAGAGCGGAAATCGGCGTATTCGCCGGAATGGTCGTCGTACTGGTCGACGAAATAGGGGAAGCGGACCTTGTCGTGGCGTTCATCGTAGAGGGCGATGGCGAAATTCTCGGTGTCGATGACCCGGCCGAGGATGTGGTGGATGGAGCGGTAGAGCTCGTCGAGATTCTCGGTGGTGTTGACGGCATTGGCGATGCTGAAGAGGACACGGCTGATCGCCTCGTTGCGCTGCTGCTCGTGGTTGAGCCGCTGCACCCGGTCGAGAAGACCGTTGACTCTTCCGACCAGAGTGCCGATCTCGTCGCTGCCGCTGCCGCTAAGACGGCCGGCGAGGTCGCCGCTATCGCCGAGGCCCTCGATTTCCCGGCCGAGGGTGGACAGGCGGCGCAGCACCAGGCGGTGAAAGAAGAAAATCACGATGGCGGTGATCAGCGCGGCCGCCAGCACCAGGGCGAGGAAATGCTGACGCCACATGGCGTAGCCGTTGGCGAAGATGGTGCATTCGAGGGAGAGGGCAGTGATCAGCAGCACCACCACGACGCAGATGAGCAGCGCCGTCTTCTTGAGGATGGAGAGGTTGCGGATCGTCACGGCGGATTCCTCGTCGAAAGGGTCGCCCAAGCACCGGGCGGCGCGAATGGCCTGAGGTCGCCCGCGGCGAGCGGGGCAAGCCTCATCCACTATATACCCGATAGGTGGCTAGATAAAAGCAGAAATGGCTATCGCGGCAGGGGCTCCGGCACAAGTGAGAATATTTCTCCGAGGTGCTGCGATTTTCCTTTTGCCTTTGCTGTTCTTCTGGTCTTTCCTGTACACTTGAAGACAGGTTCGAGGTCGCCTCTTGTTGGCGGCGATGGGAGCGGCGCGCCGCCAGAAGGGTGGCCGTTCGTCCCTCAGGGGGCGGCAGGCATGGCGGAACGGGCAGAGTGACATTTCTTGTCGGGGTGGTGGGCATGGGGCGAGGGGCTGGCTGGGAGAGGAGCGGGGGAGGAATGGCTGTCGCTCCACGTCGCTGGCGGGCGGTGCCGAGGGTATCGACCCGGCTGCTCGCCGTGGCCGTCTTCCTCATGTTCTGTTCGCTGCTGGCGGCGCTTGCGCTGCCCCTTGCCGAGGCGTTCGCCGCGCCGGGCGGAGACAGTGGCGCAAGGCCGAAAAAGGAACTGCGCCTGCAGCTCAAGTGGCGCCATCAGTTCCAGTTCGCCGGGTACTACGCGGCCATCGAGCAGGGCTATTTTCGCGAGGAAGGGCTGGAGGTGATTCTCCTCGAAGGTCGGCCGGACTTCAGCCCGGCGCAAGAGGTGCTCGAAGGGCGGTCCGACTTCGCCGTCGATTCGCCGGCGGTGCTGCTGCGGCGTAGCAAGGGTGACCCGCTGGTGGTCGTCGCCGCCATCTTCCAGCATTCCCCGACGGGCATCATGGTGCGGCGCGATGCCGGCCTGGAGACTCCGCAGAGCCTGGCCGGCAAGCGGATCATGCTCACCCCGCACACCGATCCCGAGAACCTGGCCATGCTGGTGGAAGAAGGCATTCCCCTGTCGTCCATAGATATCCAGCCGCACACCTGGAGCGTCGACGACCTCGCCGCCGGGCGGGTCGATGGGCAGAGCGCCTATGCCACCAACGAGCCCTACCTGCTGCGGCAGAAGGGCGTGGAACCCTCTCTCATCAAGCCGCTCAGCTATGGCATCGATTTCTATGGCGACTGTCTGGTGACCAGCGAGGAGACGCTGCAGCAGAGGCCCGTTCAGGTCGAGGCCTTCCGCCGCGCCGTCATCCGCGGCTGGCGCTATGCCATGGCCAACCCGGACGAGATCGCCAGGCTCATCCACAGCCGCTACTCACAGGAAAAGACGGTGGCGCAGCTGCTCTTCGAAGCCGAGGCGATGCGACCCCTCATCGAGCCGGAGCTGGTGGAGGTCGGCCACGTCAATCCCGAGCGCTGGCGGCGCATCGCCGCCACCTTCGTCAAGCTGGGCATGATGCCGGAGGAGATCGATCTCGACGGCTTCCTCTACAACAGCTATCGCGAGCGCCGCGCCGCCGAGCGGGAATGGCGGGTCAGGGCGGTGGGTGCGCTGCTGGCCGCGGTCTGCGCCGTCGCCGTCGGCGGCGGCCTGCTGCTGCTGCTTTTCAACCGCCGCCTCTCCGCCGAAGTACGGCGGCGCACCGCCATGCTGGCCGCCAGCGAGCGGCATTTTCGTGCTTTCTACGAGATGGCCAGCGTCGGTGTCGCCGAGGTCGAGGTCGCCAGCGGCCGCTACCTGCGCGCCAATGGCCGCTATTGCGACATCGTCGGCTACAGCGAGGAGGAACTCCTCACCATGGGCTTCGCCGATATCACCCACCCCGACGACCTCGAACTCGATCGTCAGGAGGTGGCCAAGCTGCTTGACGGCACCAGCCGCGAATTCACCATCGAGAAGCGCTTCCGGCGCAAGGACGGGAGTTCGGTCTGGGTCTACCTGACCGTCTCCCCCCTGTGGGTGGAAGGGGTCGCGCCAACTACCACCCTGGGGGTCATTCGCGACATCACCAGCCGCAAGGAGGCGGAGGAGAAGCTGGTCTTCGCCGCCAAGGTGTTCGCCAACTCCATCGAGGGCATCGTCGTCACCGACCGCGACGGCACCATCCTTCAGGTCAATCCAGCCTTCTCCGAGATCACCGGCTATCCGGCCGAGGAGGCCATCGGCCAAAACCCGCGCATCCTCAAGTCCGACAAGCACCCGCCACAGTATTACGAGGAGATGTGGGGCCAGCTCCTTTCTGACGGTCAGTGGGCGGGGGAGATCTGGAATCGCCGCAAGAACGGCGAGGCCTACCCGGAGTGGCTGACCATCAACGCGGTGCGCGACAGCCAGGGGCGCATCACCAACTTCGTCTCCCTCTTCCACGATATCTCCGAGCTCAAGCGGCAGGAGGCGGCGCTCAAGCACCAGGCGGAACACGACGCCCTTACCGGCCTGCCCAACCGGGTGCTCATCGGCGACCGCCTGGAGATGGCCTTGAAGCGCATCGCCCGCCATGGCGGCAAGGTGGCGCTGCTCTATCTCGACCTCGACAACTTCAAGCATATCAACGACGGCTTCGGCCACCACGCCGGCGACAACCTGCTGGTGGAGATCGCCCGGCGGCTCTCGGCCCTGGTGCGCGGCGGCGATACCGTGGCCCGGCTTGGCGGCGACGAGTTTCTCGTCCTCCTCGGCGAGGTCGAGCAGATCGAGGTGGTCGGCTCCATCGCCGTCCGCATCCTCGAGAGCCTGCGTCAACCCTTCCATCACGGCGATATCGAGTATTTCGTCACCTCCAGCGTCGGCATCACCGTGGCTCCGGACGATGGCGCCGACGCCGCGACCCTGGTCAAGAACGCCGACATCGCCATGTACCGTGCCAAGTCCCTGGGGCGAAACGGCTATCAGTTCTTCGCCCCCGAACTCGATATCCAGGCCCATCGCCGCGTCTCGCTCGAAGCCAGCATGCGCAAGGGGCTGGAAAACGACGAGTTCCTCCTCCATTTCCAGCCGCTGGTGGCGGCCAGGGGCAAGCGGGTGGTGGGGGCCGAGGCCCTGGTGCGCTGGCAGCACCAGGGGCGCCTCGTTTCCCCGGCGGAGTTCATCCCCTTGGCCGAGGAGTCGGGGCTGATCCTGCCGCTTGGCGCCCTGGTGCTGCGCGAGGCGGTCAAGGCGGCGCGGCGCTTCGAGGAGGAGGGCTTCGACCTCGTCCTGTCGATCAACATCTCCTTCCGCCAGTTCGTCGGCCAGGACCTCGCCGAACTCCTGGGCCAGGCGCTGGCGGAGAGCGGGCTGGCGGGCGATCGCCTCTATTTCGAGGTCACCGAGTCCATGGTCATGGGCGACCTCGCCCAGGCGCAGGGCATCATGGGCGCCTTGCGCCAGCTGGGTATCCGCTTCTACCTCGATGATTTCGGCACCGGCCACTCCTCCCTGGCCCACCTCAAGCGCTTGCCCATCGACGGGCTGAAGATCGACCGTTCCTTCATCGCCGACCTCGAAGAGGACGCCGACAGCCGGGCCATCAGCAGGATGGTGGTCTCCCTCGCCGAGAGCCTCAACCTGGCCATCGTCGCCGAGGGGGTGGAGACCG
>JANJUM010000227.1 GCA_024710585.1 Desulforhopalus sp. | reverse complement strand
TGGAAGCGAGGGCCCGAGAAGTCTTCCCCCATTTGAAAGAGAACAAATAGGAGATCACCGCAATGGAACGACGTCGTCAATGGATAACTACCCATGAGTGGATGGTAAAGCCGACCGCACAGACCGAGTGGGTCGACGGCCAAGGGCTCCTCATCTGGCTGGCAGAGGTCTTTTCGGCGCTGGGCATGGGCTTGTACCTCGTTGCGCTCTTCTACAACAACTGGTGGGGCCAACTCGCTGGCTGGTTCATCATCGTCGGCCTCAAACTGCCCTTCCACTTCTTCTATCTCGGGCGGCCGTGGCGCTTCTGGCGGGCCATTCCCCCTTTCACCAGCGCCTGGAAGACCTCGTGGCTGGCCCGCGGCATGTTTTTCACCCTCATGTATTCGGCCTTCGCTCTGGTGCAGCTTATCACCACCTACCAGCTGGAGCACAACCTGGTGGCCGCCTCGTCGGTAGGCATGGTCACCGCCATCGACTGGGTGATGCGTTTCCTCGCCGGCCTCTTCATGCTGCTTACCGGCATCTACTGCGGGTTCGCCATGAGCTACTGCAAGTCGATCCCTTTCTGGAACACCGGCATGCTGCCGATCGTCTTCGTCATCATGGGTCTGGCCGACGGGCTCGGTCTCATCATGGGTGTCGGGCTGATCACCGGCGGTGTCGATTTCCACGCCATCGAATCCGCCAGCCGCATCTTTCTTCTCGTCAACGCCCTGCTCATCAGCACCTATCTCATCAACGCCTCCTACCAGTCGAAGACCGGGGAGTACTCGGTGAAAGAGCTGCTCGTCGGCAAGAGCGCCCTTGTCTTCTGGGTGGGCGTTATCATTCTCGGCATTGTCGCTCCGATGGCCATTTCGGTCATCAGCCTCTACGCTGGGGAGCTGTCTCCGCCGCTCCTCGTGCTGGCGGTCCTTTCCCACACCATCGGTGCCTTCTCCCTGAAGTACTGCGTGCTCAAGGTTGGCATCTACCGGCCGGTACTGTCGAAGCTTCCTACATTCTAACCCTTCCGGGACCATATAAAGGAGGAAACCAATGCCAGAACGAAAGGTGGTATTTTCAACGTGCAAGAGTTGTCATGGCGGTTGCGGCGTCAAGGTGACGGTGGAAGATGGCATACCGGTTCATATCGAAGGCAATCCCAACTCCCTGACCCGTGGCACCATGTGCTCCAAGGGACTGTCGAGCATCCAGCATATCGACAGCCCCTATCGTCTCAAGTACCCGATGAAGCGGGTAGGTGCGAAAAAGGAAGGCAAGTGGCAGCGCATTACCTGGAAGGAGGCTCTCGACACCATCGAGCAGAAGGTCAAGGAGAGCCAGGCCAAGTACGGCAAGGAATCCATCGCCATCTCCCAGGGTACCGGGCGGGGCTACAACCGTTACATCCATCGTATGGCGCGTTCCATCGGGTCGGCCAACGTCATCAGCCCCGGTTACGTCTGTCATAGCCCTCGCCTTGGTCTCTATGGCCTGGTGACCGGCTACGGCCGGCTCTACTGCGACTATCATGGCTGGGGCGGCGAATTCCCGAAGACGCAGATCATGTGGGCCAAACAACTGGAGATCAGTTCCGCCGACTCCGAGATGTGCAACTGGTTCATCCATTCTCTCGACTATTGCAAGAATCTCATCATCATCGATCCCCGCGCCAGCGCCTACGCCACCCGCGCCACTTTGTGGCTGCAGCCTCGGCCCGGTTCGGACTGCGCCCTGGCCATGGGGATGATGAACGTCATCATCAACGAGGGTTTGTGGGACAAGGAGTTCGTCGAAAACTGGACCTACGGCTTCGAGGAACTCAAGGAGCGCGTCAAGGAGTGGACCCCGGAGAAAACCTCCGAGGTCACCTGGGTGCCCAAGGACAAAATCATTGCCGCGGCACGAATGTTCGCCGTCGATACCCCTGGCTGCATCCAGGTCGGCAGCTCGCTCGAGCGGCAGGCCAACTGCGGCCACACCCTGCGGGCCATCACCTGCCTCATGGGGCTGACCGGAAACATCGAACGTCCCGGGTCGATGATCAGCTGGGTCCTGCCGGAAACCGGACTGATCGAGGACTTCTTCCTCGAGTTGCCGCTTACCCCGGAGATGCAGAGCAAGATCATCGGCATCGACCGCTTCAAGATGGGGGCGGCGCGAACCTGCAACCCCGATACCATGGTCAAGGCCATCCTCGACGGCAAGGCGCCGATCCACGTGTGGATCAGTGTCGGAGGGCAGCAGATCGTGCATATGGCAAACACCAAGGAGGTCGTCGCCGCCATCGAGAAAATGGACTTCATGGTCCACGTCGATCTCTTCATGGGACCCATGGCCCAGGCTGCGGATATGGTGCTGCCTTCGGCGCACTGGCTGGAGATCGACGATGTCTACGACATGCACCCGCGCTTCTTCATCGCGGCCCACAACAAGGTCATCGATCCGCCCGAGGAAGCGAAGTCGGATGCGTGGATCTTCAATGAAATCGGTAAACGTATCGCTCCGGAGCATTGGTTCGAAGGCGAGAAGGAACTGCTCGATTACCAGGTCCGCAAGGGCATGGGCGGCAAGATGAAGTGGGAGGACTTCAGCAAGAATATCGTCAGCGGCTGCTGGGGCAAGGATCAGGTCTACTACAAGTACAAGACCGACTACTGGCGCAAGGGCGGCGGGTTCCCCACCGCCACCGGCAAGTTCGAGTTCGTTTCCAAGCGCCTTGAGGAACTCGGCTACGACCCCCTGCCGGTATTCCGCGAGCCGGGCGAGAGCCCGTACAGCACGCCGGAATTGTACAAGGAGTACCCCGTCGTCATGAGCAGCGGCTTCCGCCAGCCCTTCTATTTCCTCGGACAATACCGCAATATCCCCTGGCTGCGCAGTTTCATGGAATATCCCATGGCGCAGATGCACCCCGAGACCGCCGCCAAGTACGGCATCTCCGATGGCGACTGGATCTGGATCGAGAGTCCGCGCGGCAAGATCCGTCAAAAGTGCCGAACTTTCCCGGGGATTCTCCGCGGTATGCTCATGGCAACCGCCAACTGGTTCTATCCAGAGGAAGGGCCGGAAGGGTATCACGGGGTCTTCATTTCGAACCCCAACGTCCTCACCAACAACAACCATCTCGACCCGATGTACGGTTCCCCCGATCTCACCTGCCTGTTGTGTAAAGTGAGGAAGTGCACCGAGGAGGAACTGCAGGAGAATGTCTTCAAGACCACGGAGTTCGGCTATATCCAGAGGACCGTGGAGAAGTGATGTCGATGCGGCGCCATGGCGTCGCATCGGGCCGGGCGGTGCTGGTTGGGGAGCCATTGTGTGACAGGGTGGCTCCCGGCAGCATCGCCTCCGGCTGTACAGTGTGGTGAACAGGTTGATGTCTCCTGGTTGTGCGGTAGTTCAACTCACTTTTTGGGCAAGGTCGGTAAAGGGCCCAGCAAACGAGAAAGGAGGAGTTTACAATGCCAAAAAAGGACAAAGTCAAAGTCAACACCAAAGTGGACAAGACTGTCGTCAGGGCCCTGGCCCTGGGCGGTCTGCTAGGGGGGTGCGATCCATCCTGCGTCGACGTTAAAGATGGCAAGATCGTCCGTGTCCGCCCCATGCATTTTGACTGGAAGTTCGATCGCAAGTCGTTCAACCCGTGGAAGTTCGAGAGAAACGGCAAGGTGTTGGAGTCCAACTTCAAAGGCATGCCTTCCCCCTGGTCCCTCTCTTACAAGAAGCGCACCTACTCACCGAACCGCATCAAATATCCGCTGAAGCGGGTCGACTGGGATCCCAAGGGCGAGCGCAACACCCAGAATCGTGGCAAGAGCAAGTACGTACGCATCAGCTGGGACGAGGCCACCGATATCATCGCCAGCGAGATCAAGCGCATCATCAAGACCTACGGGCCGTTGGCCATTCTCGCCCAGGGCGACGGTCACGGCGAGTGCAAGACCATCAACACCCCACACGGCCATCAGGCCCGTCTGCTCGAGATGCTCGGCGGTTTCACCCAGCAGGTCCGTAACCCCGACAGCTGGGAAGGCTTCTACTGGGGCTCGAAGCATGTCTGGGGACAGGGCATCGTCGGCATGATGGATCCCTCCGATAACGTCGTCAAAGATATGACCGAGCACTGCGAGCTGGTACTCTTCTGGGGCTGCGACCCGGAGACCACTCCCTGGGGCTTCGTCGGTCAGTTTGCCAGCCGCCTCTGCTATTTCTGGACGCAGTGCGGCATCAAACAGGTCTATATCTGCCCGGATCTCAATTATGGCGCCGCCGTCCACGCCGACAAGTGGATCCCGGTGCTGCCCAATACCGACGCCGCCATGCAGCTGGCGATCATTTACACCTGGCTCAAGGAAGGCACCTATAACAAGGAATACGTCAAGACCCATACCATCGGCATGGACAAGGTCGAAGCCTACGTCATGGGCGAGGAAGACGGTATTCCCAAGACTCCCGCCTGGGCATCCAAGAAGTGTGGCGTACCGGCCTGGACGATCAAGGCCCTGGCCCGCGAGTTTGCCAAGAAGACCACCTCCATCGCCCACTACTTCGGTGGCTCGATGTTCCGCGGCCCCTATTCCCATGAGCCGGCCCGTCTCGAGTGTATCCTCCTCGGCATGCAGGGCCTGGGTGGCCCAGGCGTCCACCAGACGCAGATCACCTATGGCGGCATGCCGCGCGCCCAGTTGCTCAAGTCCACCCGCTTCTTCAACCCGCAGCTGCCCGAGCGGCTCACCAAGCCGACACTGACCACCATTCGCGCCTGGGGCAAGCAGCTCATTCCCAAGACTCTCATCCATACCGCCATCCTCAATCCGCCCCTCAAGTTCTGGGGCAATGGCGGCATCGAAGAGATGGTCGACGACCAGTTCGTCGAGTACAACTATCCTATCGCCAAGGAGAAGGGCGGCACCGAGATCCACATGATGTGGACCGACACCCCCTGCCGTATCACCTGCTGGAACTGCGGTAACGAGACCATCATCGCCGAGCGCGACCCGAAGATCGAGTTCATTGTCGCCCAGCATCCCTGGCTGGAGAACGATTGTCTCTACGCCGATATCATTCTGCCCACCAACACCACCATGGAGGTGGAGGATATCGTCACCAATACCCGTCAGGGTACTCAGCACCACAGTGTCATTCTTCTCGACAAGGCCATCGAGCCGATCGGCGAGTCGAAGAGCGACTACGAGGCCGTCCTCGAGATCGCCAAGAAGCTCGGCAAGGGCAAGGAATTCTCCGAGGGCAAGACCATCCGCGACCTGCAGAAGGAAGTCTTTGGCAACATGGGCCTCGAAAAGCTCATCAAGTGGGAAGACTTTGTCGACAAGCAGTATGTGGTGCTGCCCACCGCCGAAGACTGGGAAAAGGATGTCGTCGGCCTGCGGCCTTTCTATGACGACCCCGAGAAAAACCCTCTGCCGACTCCGTCGGGCAAGCTCGAGTTCTACTCCGAGCGCATCGCCAAGAACTTCCCTGACGATCTCGAACGTCCGCCGATCCCCAAATGGATCGAGAAATCGGCCATGCACGACGAGCGCATGTCGAGCTGGCGTGCGCAGAAGTATCCGCTCCTGCTCATGTCCAACCACGGCCGCTGGCGTGTGCACTCCCAGGCTGACGATATCAGCTGGAGCCGCGAGGTAGTGACCTGCAAGGTTCGTGGCTGGGACGGCTATATGTACGAACCGGTATGGATCCATCCTTCCGACGCGGAAAAGCGCGGTATCAAGATGGGCGACATCGTCATGGTGCACAACGAGAGGGGTATCGTCCTCTGCGGCGCCAGGGTGTGGGAGAGGGTCATGCCCGGCGTGGCCTATGTCGACCATGGGGCTCGCCATGATCCGATCATCCCCGGCAAGGTCGACCGCGGCGGTGCCATCAACACCATTTCCGGTGAAGGCATCACCTCGAAGCGCTGTGTCGGTCAGGCGACCAGCGGCTACCTTGTCGAAGTCAGCCTCTGTACCGGCGACATCATGGATAAGTGGAAGCGGGAATACCCCGAAGCCTTTGAGAGAGAATACGACCCCGCGTCCGGTCTGCGCTTTGACGCCTGGGTAGAGAAAGGAGGCAAGAAATGAAAGGATTCTACATTGATTTATCCCTCTGCAATGGCTGCTACTGCTGCCAGATTGCCTGCAAAGACGAGCATGTCGGTAACGACTGGACGCCCTACGCCAAGCCGCAGCCGGATACCGGACAGTTCTGGACCGGCCTTACCGAGCTGATCCGCGGTCAGGTCCCCAAGGTGAAAATCACCTACCTGCCGAAAATGTGCCAGCACTGCGACGACGCGCCGTGTATCGCTGACTGCGCCGTCGGCGCCATCTACAAGCGTGACGACGGCCTGGTGATCATCGACCCGGAGAAATGCACCGGCTGCAAGCTCTGCGCACCGGCCTGTCCCCACGATGCCATCTTCTTTAACGAAGGCCTCAATATCGCGCAGAAGTGCACCGGCTGCGCCCACCTCCTCGACAACGACGAGAGCTGGGACGTGCCGCGCTGCGTCGACAACTGCCCCACCGGGGCCCTGCGCTTCGGCGAAGAGAAGGAGTTCAAAGATTTCATCAAGAAAGCGGAATTCCTCAATGCGGAGGCAGGTACCAAGTCACGGGTCTATTACAAGGGCTTGCCGAAGAAGTTCGTCGCCGGCACCGTCTATGACCCCAAAGAGGAAGAAGTCATCATCGGAGCCAAGTGCACCATCAAGGACACCGGTTCCAAAGACAGCTTCACCGTGGAGACCGACGAATACGGCGACTTCTGGTTCAACGACCTCAAGGATAACCGAACCTACAACTTGACCATCAAGAAAGGCAAGGCGTCCAAAACCATCGAGGGCATCTTTACCGACAAGGACCTCAGCCTCGGCGATATCGCCATGGAGCTGTAAGGGGTTCAGGCAGTAGCCGTTGGCAGGACAGGGGCCCTTTCGCCATTGCGGCGAAAGGGCCCCTGCTTTTTGAGCTGTGCGAACGAAATGAAAATCAGGAGGCGGTGTTGAGGTACACGTCGAGGAGCTGGTTGCCGATCATCTTGGCCAGCTGTTCGTAGAGGGCTGCCTTGTTGACAGGCGAACTCTCCAGCAGGGCGAGGAAAGGCCCGCTCTCGATCCTGAGCAGCTCCGA